>BBEG01000043.1 GCA_001312645.1 Rhodococcus sp. JCM 9791 | reverse complement strand
CGCATGATCCGCGTCGACGGCCGGAGCCTGGCCAGCTCCGCGGCGAGGATCCCGGTGCCGCATCCGAGGTCCACCGCCACACCGATGTCCCGCGGAGTCTGACGCAGGAAGTCGAGGAGGTAGCGGGTTCCGATGTCGAGGCGCGCGCCCGCGAAGACGCTTCCGTGCGCAACAACCCTCAGATCGAGGTCGCTCACCGTCTCGGTGACCGGGTAGGTCGGCTCACCGGGGATCGGTGCGCGGGCTGTGAGCACCCTCGACTTCTGTCGTCCCCGTGACGCACGCACCTCACCGAACGATCGCCCGAGAACGTCGTTCATGGCGACGGTGATGTGCTTGTCGCGCCCGCCGGCGAACACGGCCACGTCGGGCGACGCATGTCGGGCGACGACTTCGGCGATCTCGGTCAGTGCGCTCAGTGAGCGCGGCAGCTGCATGAGCACCACCTGAGCCCCGGCGAGAAGCTCCGCGTCGAGACCGTGGAGGTGAAGCGATCCGCCAGGTCTTCACGTTCGGCGTTCGCGGCAAGCGCACGTTCGGCGACGATCGAGTCCTGGTGGACACGCAGTCCGGATGCGTCGTGACGCACGGCGGCACCGAGTGTGAGCGCACCGAAGTGGTCATCGATGACGACGACGGATCCGTCGGGCGCAGCCACGAGCGCGGCGTCCGCCTCATCGAGGATGAGACGATCCGCCGCGTCGACGGCGAGCAGATTCGGCGCTTCCACGTCGGGGAAGCGCCGCAACCTGTCGAACAACTCGCTGTTTATGAGCACTGCCCCTTACCGGCGTCTTCGATGGCCTTGAGGGTATCGGCCTGTTCTTCCTCACTCAGGTTCGCCCATTCCGGCAGCTGCTGCTGAGCTTCGGCCACAGCGGCTGCAGCGGCGGAACGATCCTGACCCCACTCCTCGAGCTCGTCGAGGTACGGAGCATTGCCGCGCAGTTGTCCTCGTAGCTGTCACCGAGATTCACGGCGGGGCTGCTCGGGGTGCCGGACTCGGCCGATGCGGACGTGGTCGTGCTGGTGGTGTCCTCGGTCGAGTCGGATGCCTCGTCGGAGGATCCGCACGCCGCCGACAGCAGGACCACGCCTGCACCGAGCAGCACCGCGAGAGTCTTCTTCATGTATGTGTCCCACTTCTCGTAGCAGTGTCTTTTTCGTCCGGGTCGTCGGGTTCGCCCGTGCAGCCCGGCCGCACAAAGGTAATCGAGACCGGTGAATCGATCGGCGCCGGGCGTGCACCCAGCGGGACTATCCTGGAGAAACACCTGAACGAGGCATGAAGATGACCGACAACGACCCGCTCACCACCCGAGCCGCACCGGTCCTCACCGCTGACGAGACCGATACCGTTCGGGCACTGACCGCTGCCGGATTCACCGACCCGGAGGAGATCGGCCGCGGCGGTTTCGGGGTCGTCTACCGGTGCCGTCAGGAGTCGCTCGATCGGACCGTTGCGGTGAAGGTTCTCAGCACCACCCTCGACCCCGACAACCTCGACCGGTTCCTGCGCGAGCAGCGAGCGATGGGACGGCTCTCGGGTCACCCGCACATCGTCACCGTCCTGCAGGCCGGCACCGGCAACACCGGGCTGCCGTACCTGGTGATGCACTACCACCCTCACGACTCGCTCGAAGCGCGCATCCGCCGGCACGGCCCACTGGAGTGGCCGGAGGCCGTCCGCATCGGAATCAAGGTCGCGGGTGCTCTCGAAACCGCACACCGCAACGACGTCCTGCACCGCGACGTGAAGCCCGGCAACATCCTCATCACCGAGTACGGCGAACCCCAGCTCACCGATTTCGGCATCGCGCGCGTCGGAGGCGGGTTCCGCACCTCGTCGGGAGCAATCACCGGGTCGCCGCATTCACAGCCCCCGAGATCCTGCACGGCGACACTCCCACCGCCGCCGCCGACGTGTACGGGCTCGCGGCGACCTGTTCTGTTCGATCACCGGACACGCCGCGTACGAGCGACGGGAGGGCGAGAAGGTCGTGGCGCAGTTCCTCCGGATCACGTCCGAGCCCATCCCCGACCTCCGCGGTGGAGGACTCCCCGATTCGGTCTGCGATGTACTCGAGCGCGCCATGTCGACCGATCCTGCGGCGCGCCCGCAGTCTGCCCGGGAATTCGGCGAAGAACTCCAGCAACTCGAAAGCAGCTTCGGTTTGACCGTGGACAACATGGCGCTGCCCGAGGACGTCCCGACCCGATCGACGCACGAGTCCCTCCCGTCGACCGGCCCGACGACCGATTCACGGCAGCTCCCGTCGACGTCGTTCACCTCGCCGTCGACGTCACCGTCCACTCGCTTCCGGCCACCGGCGCCGAACCGGCCGCTGATCGATCGGACCCGGTTGATCGACCTGTTGCGCGCGGGTCAGCGGCGGCGGCTCACTGCGATCCACGCGCCGACCGGATTCGGAAAGTCGACCCTCGCCGCCCAATGGCGCGACGTTCTCGCCGAGGACGGCATCCCGGTCGCGTGGCTCGCCGTCGACAGCGACGACAACAACGTCCTGTGGTTCCTGACCCATCTGATCGAGGCGATCAAGCAAGTGCGTCCGCATCTGAGCCGTCAGCTCGCGCAGATCCTCGAATCCCACGGCGACGACGCCGAGCGATACGTGCTGAGCACCTTGATCGACGATCTTCACAGCAATGAGGTCCAGACCACCTTGATGATCGACGACTGGCATCGGGTCACCTCGCCGGAGACGATCGCCGTGCTGGACTTCCTCCTCGAGCGCGGGTGCCACCATCTGCAGATCGTGGTCACCAGTCGCACTCAGGCCGGACTGCCGTTGAGCCGCATGAGAATGCGCGACGAACTCGTCGAACTCGATTCGAGCGTACTGCGATTCGACACCGACGAGTCCGATTCCTTCCTGCGCGAAGTGGGCGGGTTGCACCTCGACCGCGAGGATGTACAGGATCTCAACCGCTCCACCGAGGGGTGGGCCGCGGCGCTACAGCTCGCGTCGTTGTCGTTGCGCGACAGTGATGATCCGACAGGGATGATCGAGAACATCACCGGACGCCATCATGCAATCGGTGAATTCCTGGCCGACAACGTTCTTTCCACACTCGAGCCCGAGGTCTACGAGTTCTTGTTGTCGACGTCGATCACCGAATCCATCAGCGGCAGTCTTGCTTCGACCCTCACCGGGAATCCACGAGCGCAGGCAATGCTCGAGGAGATCGAGCAGCGAGACCTGTTCCTACGACACGTCGACGACGAACGCGTCTGGTTCCGCTACCACCACATGTTCCTCGACTTCCTCCGCCGTCGCCTCGAACGCGACAGGCCCGAGCGAATTCCCGAATTGCATCGCATTGCCGCACAGTGTTCGCGCGTCACCACATGCTGCGCGAGGCGGTCGATCACGCACTGGCCGCCGACGACACGCAGTTCGCGGTGGACCTGGTCGCCATCGACGGGATGTATCTGATGGAACACGGCCGCATGACGACGTTGCTCGCGCTCATCGAGAAGCTTCCGCGGCGCGCCGTGTCGGATGATCCACGGCTCCAACTGTCGTGTTCGTGGGCCAGCGGTGCGCTACAGCGGGGCGACAAGGCCAGGGCTGCACTCGAGGCCGCCCGCGACGCACTCGGGCGGAGCGCTCTTCCCGAGGGCGAGATCGAAGCGCTTCGCATCGAGATGGACGTGCCGAAGCGGCAATCCTCATGAACGCCGATCATGTCGCCGACATCGACCGGCTCATCCGGCCGTGCCTGGACCGCGCCGACACGCTCCGCCCGTGGGTGGTGGCCGCTGCCGCCGTCTTCGCGACCTACACCTCCATATTCCGATTCGACTTCGTCGAGGCGCAGCGATGGCAGGAATGGGCCGAACCGTACCACCGGGGCACCCAAGGCCCGTTCGCCGGAATCTACGGGCACTGCCTCTCCGGGATTGCCGCCGGCGAGCTGCTCGATGTGGCGGTCGCCGAGAAGCACTTTCGTGCGGCACTGCGCACTGCACGCCGCAGCGGCGGCGTGCATTCCCACGGCGGCCGACTCGCCGCCGCGATGCTGGGGGAACTCCTCTACGAGCAGGGTCGGCTCACTGAGGCCGAAGCGCTCTTCGACGAAAGCGCCCAGCTCGGGATCGAAGGCGGCATTGCAGATTTCATGATCGCACGGTTCGCCACCGCCGCCCGATCGAAGATGGCGCGCGGTGATCACGACGCCGCCGTCGCCCTGCTGGACGAAGGCCGACGGGCAGCTGCCGCCCACCGCCTCCCGCGACTACGCGCCCGCGTCGACAACGAACGTGTCCGGCTGGGTCTGCCCGCGGAGCCGCGCGAAGCCCGGGAAATGCCGACGACAGACGATCCCGACCCCGACGGTGTAGCCGAGGTGACCGCACAGATCGAGGACGCCACCGCGATCCGTCTCCTGTACAGCAGCGACGACCCCGAGTCCGTGGCCCACGCCGTCGAATGGGCCGAGTTGTGGCACCGACGCACCGCCGTCAACGGACGACGACGCGCGCACCTGCAGGCAACCCGGCTGCTCACCGCGTGCCTGCATGCTGCGGGACGACTCGAAGACGCCGAACACATCCTCGCACCGGCCGTCGAGATCTGCGGCGACCGGGGAATGCTTCGGTATCTCGTCGACGGTGGTACTCACGTCGTCGCCGTACTCACCTCGCTCCGCGACAGATTGCGCGAGGACCGCTGGCCGAAGGAATGGCCTGTCGTCGACTCCGCGTTCCTCGACGAGATGCTGCGACTCACCGAAACCGGAGAGACCAGCACCGAGCTCTGAGTGGGGCACACTTCGAGCATGACCAATCTCCCCGGAGACGTGCGCACACGATTGTGGCGCGATGGTGTGCTCGCCGCGGACGGGTTCCCGCTCGACGACATCTCCGAGCATCTCGCGGACGAGCACGCGCTGGTGTGGGTGGACCTGCACGACCCCGGACACGCCCAGATGAGTGCACTCGCCGCCGAGTTGGAGTTCGACCCCCATGCCGTCGAAGACGCGGTGGCGCGCAGCGAGCGCACCAAGGCAACCCGCTACCCCACCCACACCTTCGTCACGGTGTACGCGACCCACCTCGATCGACAATCCGGCCTCGACACGGTCGAATCCCGGCTGCACACCACCCGCGTGTCGGCGTTCATACTGCCGCGCGGGATCGTCACGGTGCGTCGCGGCGGGCCGTTCGACATCGACGAGGTCACGACCCGATGGGACGATCACGCCGACCTCATGCAGTTCGGAACCGGTGCGCTCCTGCACGGATTGCTCGACGTCATCGTGGACGGCCAATTCGAGACCATCCAAGCCCTCGACGACGCAATTGAGGACATCGAGGACGGCCTCTTCGGCAACACACCGATGACCCGCGCGACCCAGCACCGCATCTACCGGCTCCGCAAAGAACTCGTACAGCTACGACGCATCGTGCTTCCTGTGCGCGAGGTCGTGAGCGCGGTGATGCGGCACCGCGCCGAGGCCGGCAACCACGCAGAACTCGACGGTTGGTACACCGATCTCTACGACCACGTGATCCGCGCGACGGAATGGACCGAATCACTACGCGATATGGTGACCACCCTGTTCGAGACCAACCTGTCGTTGCAGGACGCACGACTGAACACGGTCATGAAGAAGCTCACCGGGTGGGCCGCCATCATCGCGGTCCCCACTGCGGTCACCGGGTGGTACGGCATGAACGTGCCCTATCCGGCTTCGATCAGCCGTGGGGTGTGCTCGTCAGCGCCTGCGTAATCGTGGGGTCGGCGGGGCTGCTGTATCTGCTGTTCAAGCGACGCGACTGGCTCTGACCACGCGTATTCAGACGAACACGAGGATCAGCACGATGATCAGCACTATTGCGATGACTGCTGCGATCACCGAGACCACGGACGTGCGGCGTCCACCTGCGCCGCTGCGCACCAGTTCAGGGTCGGCGTCCGGTGCGTCGCCGATGGGGTCTCCATCGTTCGAATGGGACATGGCACCTCCCGAATCATCGTGTACTGACGCCGGTGTACTCAGGCAGTCTTACACGTGTGGGTCGCTGCTGTGCGGACGTTTGCGCGCCGAACCGGTGGGTACCCGTGAAGGGCACGAGTATTGCATCGGCAATCACGAGGAGGATCGATGGCCGACTTCATCGACAAGGCCAAGCACAAGGTGGAAGAAGCCACCGGCAAGGCCAAGGAACAGACCGGCAAGGCTACCGACGACCGCGACCTCGAAGCCGAAGGCAAGGGTGACCGCGCCTCGGGCGGCCTGAAGCAGGCCGGGGACAAGGTCTCCGACGCTGTGGACGACGTGAAGAACGCGTTCAAGAAGTAGCCGCTGAACCATGAAACGAACGAGGGGCGGTGTACGGCAGATCCGTACACCGCCCCTCGTTCTGTGCGTCTATTCCGACGCTCCCTCGGTGCTGTCGAAGAAGTGCCACGTCCCGTCGTTCTCGTGCTGCGCCTCCATACGCCATCCGAGTTCGGTGTTGTCCGCCCGAATGTCGACGAACCACGCGTGCGCGTCGTCGGCGCTCTCGATGTCCTTGGTGTCCACTACATCCCCGCTGGGGTCGATCACTCTGTACGTTGCCATGTGGTGGGGCTTCCCGGAAGCGGCAATGATCAAACGTTGCTGCAACCCTGTCAGCTGTCGCCCAGCTTCCCGGACAGCATCTCGACACGTCTCAGGCTGGCGCCGTCCAGGCCGACGATCTGCGCGGTCTTCCCCTTCTCGGAGTACTTGTGCAGCACCGAATCGAAGGTCGCGACCGTCGACGCATCCCACACCTCCGCATCGGTGAGGTCGATGACGACATGGTCGGGATCACCGGCGTAATCGAACTGGTAGACAAGGTCGTTGCTCGATGCCCAGAACAGTTCGCCCGACACCGTGTAGGTGCGCACTCCGTCGGCGGCGTCGGAGGCGTGCACCCGTGTCATGTGCGCGACCCGGCGTGCGAACGCGACCATCGCGGTGAGCACCCCCGCAACCACACCGATCGCGAGATTGTCGGTGGCCAGCGTTCCGATCACAGTCACCAGCATGACGAGCGTTTCGCTGATCGGCATGAGCTTCAAGGTGCGCGGGGCGATGCTGTGCCAGTCGAATGTGGTCACGGCGATCACGATCATCACAGCGACCAACGCCGCCATCGGGATCGAGCCCACGACGTCGCCCACCGTCACGCACAACACGAGCAGGAACAAACCTGCGAGGAACGTCGAGATGCGGGTCCGTGCCCGACCTTCCTTGACGTTGATCATGGTCTGGCCGATCATCGCGCAGCCACCCATCCCGCCGAACAGGGCCGCGGCGCCGTTCGCGACGCCCTGACCCCACGCTTCGCGGGTCTTGTCGGAATGGGTGTCGGTGATGTCGTCGACGAGCTTCGCCGTCATCAGCGACTCCATCAACCCACCAGCGCAAGGCCCACCGCGTAGGGCGCGATGATCCCCAGTGTCTCCACCGTGAACGGCACGTCGGGGATCATCCAGCTCGGGAAGCCTCCGGGAAGCTCGCCCTGGTCGGCTACGTCCGGAACGTCCACACCGAACAGCACGACGATGCCGGTCAGCACGACGATCGCGATCAGTGCGGCAGGCACCGCCGTGGTGAGCCGCGGGATGAACACCACCATCGCGATACCGAAGGCAACCAACGGATAGACCAGCCACGGCACGTCGAACAGATGTCCGAGCTGCGCGCTGAAAATGAGGATCGCCAGTGCGTTGACGAACCCGATCATCACCGAGCGCGGGATGAACCGCATCAGCCGCGCCACACCGGTCAGGGCCAGCACAATCTGCAGCGCGCCGGCCAGCCACACGGCGGCGATCAGATAGTCGAGCCCGTGCGAGGCCACCAACGGCGCGATGACCAGGGCCGTCGCACCCGCAGCCGCCGACACCATCGCCGGACGCCACCCACGAACGCGATGGTGATGGCCATGATGCAGGACGTGTACAGCGCTACCTTCGGGTCGACGCCTGCGATCACCGCGAACGAGACGACCTCCGGAATCAGGGCAAGCGCAGTAACCAGCCCGGCGAGGACTTCGGTGGTCAACCGGCGGGGCGATCGGAGAGTTGTGAGGACGGTATGCACCGATGAAGTCTAGGCACGCGCGTCGTGGCATCGCGCGCCACGGGAGTGCACAGTGTAGAGTTGGACCATCGACCGGTTCGCTACATCCGGACATCTTCCCCGATACGAACCTCGATGATCATCCCCCGAGCTGCACGCTCCTGGTTTTGCGTACCCCGCACCCGCGTGTTCCTCGTCAACACATGAAGTGGTCGAAGCAGTACCCGAAAGGACTCATATGAGCCAGTACACCGAAGACACCGGACCGCTGTTCCTGCAGCCGGTCAACCCGAACCAGACCGAGCCCGAAGTGTGGAAGCCGAGCACCAGAGTTCACCCGAGCCGTTCGACTACACCTCGATCTTCTCGTCGCGCGGAGCCTGAACCACCTATCTCCTCGCGAAGTCGGCGAGTGCCTCCGAAACCGGTTCGGGGCGCCCGTCGTTCCGCTCGCCGGCTGCGGTGAGTACGTCGATGTGGTTGTAGCCCGACAACACGACCGGCACGTCGTCCGGATGTTCTGACTCCGGAAGCGCGATACCGCCGCTGCCCTGCAGCGTGAGAATCGGATGCCGCGCGACCCCGTCCCTGTGGATGTGATGTGTCGCGAACGACGGAGCCGACGACAGGGCCAGGTCCGACGGCAGCCGAGTCGGGAAGTACCACTCGGTGAAGTCGAGTGGGGGCTCCGACAGATTGCGCGCCAGTTCAGCGATCGACGTGACCTCGCTCGCCGGAGTCGTGTAGCGCGCCTCGTCCAGAAGCGAGTCTTCGGATCCCACCTCGTCGTAATCGAGCCACCGGTAGAGCGTCCCCTGCCTGCTGTATACCGACGGTGACGCTTTCGGTGCGTCGCCGAAAAATCCCGACCCCAATATCTCGGGTGTGCTCGGGACGGGAAACAGCTTGTCCTGCACGGGGGCTCCCGTGATGAAACCGACGCTGGCCTGCAAGAACCCGAACGGCTGCGAATTGTCGTCGAGGATCGCTCCGAGAACCGCCTCGTTGGTGGCATTCAGTGAGCGCACCTGCGGTTTCCCGGTCGCGAACATCGCGGCGTCCTTCGCGAGCAGAGCCCGCAACGTCCAGTCGACGTTGGGGTTGTCCGGCAACCGCTCGACGAGATCGTTGACGCCTCCGGGTCGAGACGTGCTGCGAGACCTGCCAGAGCAAGCAGGTTCGTCGTCTCCGGGTTGATCACCGCCGGAAGCGCCAGTACCGGCATGGCCCCGGTGATCGCTCCCGTCGCAACGTCGAGCGGAGCTTTCATGATGTCGGGCATCTGCGGGAACGATCCGCCCACCGGTGCGGGAGATTGCGCCGCGATCACGGTGTCGAGCGCGAAATATCCCGAGCACTGGCTGAATCCGGCGTCGTCGAGGGTCTGCGGGTTCCCGTCGAAATCCCATTCGGCGAAGAAACCAGTTATGAATCCTCCCAAAGAGTGCCCGCCGCAGAGCACCTTGTCGCTGCGGACCTGGGGGTCGGGAAGTTCGTGTCGCAGGAGGTCGTACTGGTCGCGGAGGGTCTGTTCGAGCCCGACGTGGGCGAGCCATGCGACGTCGGCGTCCGAGGCGTAGCCCGCAAAGCGCGACCCGTCGACCTCCGCGCCGTGGAAGTAGTAGTCGGTGGCGGTGTCGAAGCTGCCGGTCGCGAGTGCAGCCTGGACTCCGGTGTGGTCTTCGAGGCAGTTCGAGCGGCGGTCCAGCGCCCAGAACTCGACGTGCTCACCCCGCCTGTCTGCGGCGACGACGGTATTGCGGGCGATGCTCTCGAATGCCCCTGCCCCCTCGAAAATTCCGGGCTGAGCGACGAAGATGCGGTCGGCGTCCGACGATTTGCCGGGCCCGTCGGCCGATCGCCAGCGAAGGTAGGACAGGCGATCGCACCGTTCCGGTCGCGGGCCGACGTACCCCGGCAGGGCGCGGGGA
The DNA here is from genome assembly GCA_001312645.1 of Rhodococcus sp. JCM 9791. Lineage (GTDB taxonomy): Bacteria > Actinomycetota > Actinomycetes > Mycobacteriales > Mycobacteriaceae > Rhodococcus. Next base: position 14,665 of record BBEG01000043.1, on the reverse strand, counting down.
TCGTCACTACCGAGCCGATCACCTCGCCGGCGAGCGGCGCGGTGGAGGCGTAGGTCGTCTCGGTTCTGTCGTCCTGAGCGGAGGCGTGTGGAGCGCCGCCGACGCCGACAGCGAATGCCGTTGCTGTCGCGAGAACTATCCGGATTGCGCTGCTGCCCATCGCCGCCCCCATCGCCAGTGATGCGTACACAATAGGGACCCGCCCGGACCTCGACGGGAGATTCGACTATTTCAACGGCGACCCAAACACGGTCCACGGACAGAAGCAACAGTTCGGGGAGGCCGCTTCTGTCCGCAGACATTGTGGTTGTAGGGATTTGGTGGTCCGACCGCCCTGTACGCGGTCAGAACTACCGAACCGACCGGGATTACGTCAGCAGGGTGTCGCGAAGCTTGGTCACCGTGTCGCCGTCGAGCCCGAGAACGGTCGTCGCGAATCCGTCCCAGCCGCCGTACTCGTTGTTCACAGCATCGAGCACAGGCTGGATCTTGCTGGCGCTCTGCTCCGTCAATGGACGGATGAGGTCGATGTCGACGCCCTTGCTCGCCAGGAACGCGTACGTCTCCTCGTTGTGCTCACGATTGAACTCGTTGGAGAGCACGAAATCGTCGACGATCGTGTCGTCCGGGACGCCGAGAAGACCCAGCAGGAGAGCCGTCATCATTCCGGTTCGGTCCTTGCCTGCGGTGCAGTGATAGACGAGTGCACCGTCGGAGTCGGCGATGAGCCTCATCGTGTCGGCATACCCGGCCATCGTCTCGGGCTGGTCGAGTTGGACCACGAACCCCTCGTCGCCGATGCGCTCGGCCTTGCCGTCGCCGAGCATCTCCTGCATCACGGCGGGGTCACCCGTGGTCATCGCGGTTTGGATGGCCTCCGACAACGCCTGCGTACTTTCGTCGAGTAGCGGGATGTTGACGACGTCGATGCTCTCCGGTACCTGATCGACACCGGACTTCGCGATCTCGTCCGCGCCGCGGAAATCGACCACTGTGCCCACGTTCGCGTCTGCGACTGCACGTTGGTCGTCGGGTGTGAGTGAGTCGAGACTGTCTGCGCGGAACACCCGCCCCCACGCGACCGTCTTTCCGTCGGCGGTACTGTATCCGCCGATGTCGCGCACATTGTGTGCCCCCTCGAGCGCGAAGTGACGCGTCGAAGCGGCAGGTTCCGCGACGCTCTCGGTCGCAGAGGTCGGGGATGCTCCGGTGGTTTCGGTGACTGCGCTACCGCATGCAGTGAGCGTCAGCGCGGTGATCACGCCGAAAGATGCGGTTGCGATGGTGAATCCAGTTTTCATGACCGTCCTATGGGTAAGGTTTAGCGCCCGAACCCTAGACACGGACAGCGCTGTGATGGGTGCCACTCTCGGTTGGTGGGATCGGCGAATCCACGCGCTCTGCAACATTCCGTAGACATCGCGTACAACGCTGCGCCAAGATCATCGCCACAAAAGAAAAGGTGCCCGCCGCGAGTTGGCCCTCGCGACGAGCGTCGTCCGACTTACTCAAAGGAGTCGAACGTGGCACAGCATACCCATGCCCCATTACAGGGCGGAATCAGACGCGGCCCGCGCCTGGCCGACAATTTCACCGTCCTCTCCAACACCGTCATCAACGACGGCCAGCTGAGTTTTCGCGCCAGGTGCCTGCTCATCATGTTGCTCAGCAACCCTGCCGATTGGCATATCCGCTCCGAGTCGATCGCGCGCCACTCCCCCAAGGAAGGCCGCGACGCCATCCGCACCGCCATGCGCGAACTTGCCGAGGTCGGGTATCTCGTGGTGGAGAAGTTCCAGGACGAGCGTGGGAGGTGGTTCACGATCCAGACCATCTACGAGGAACCGCGCGGCGGAACTCCTGTTCCGCCGAGGCCTGGGAAACCGCCCGCCGGAGCCGCCGACATCGGAAGGCCCGCCCCTCTTACAAGTACTCGGAAACCAAGAACTGAGACGAACAACGACGTCGCGGCGTCGACTTGTCCTGAATCAGACGACCGCGTCCTCGACGCCCTCGAAGCCGCCACGGTCTCCGCGGGCCTGATGGCCTCGTTCGCCAAGATCAAGCCGCAGCAACGATGCGAAATCCTTGCGCTGGCGGCACTACACGGCGTCGAAGCTCTCGCATCGGCCGCGAAAACTGCTCATCGACCGGCGAATCCGACGATGCACGTGCACGGGTGGCTGCGCCTCTGGCGCGCACTGCCCACACCCCGGATGCCGTTGCCTCCCAGGTGCGGGCAGTGCGACGAATACGGCTGGCTCGACGACGACGAACACGGACGCGCCGTCCGGTGTGGTTGTCGCGTGCCGGTCGCCGCCTGACTCACGCCACGCTGACGACACCACCGCACGACGTGGTCGGGATGCTCCACAGCGGAATACTGTTGACGGCGCTCACCGTGAACTCGACGTCACCGGGTCCCGAATTCAGATCGAATGTCACGACGTCATTACCTGGGTTCGACACGGTCGCGTTGTCGTAGAGCGTGCCACGTTCGCCGGTGTCGACGTTGTGCCAGTCGAGCTTCACGTCGGTCTGATAGCCGCCGGTGAAGAACCATAGGCTCGCCACGTCGGGCATCTGGAGTTGTGTTCTGCCCGGCTCGGTCTGCCAGCTGAACAAGCGTGCCGGCGCGTAGGGCTGGTCGACGATGTACGGGCTCACGCCCCAGCACCGATCCATCGGTACCTCGACCGTGTCGGCCGCGGCCGTCCCGGTTCCTACCGCGAGTCCTGTGAGTATGCCTGCGGCAGCAAGCGTGGCGGCGCCGGCGCGGCGAAGGGCTCGTGAAGACATGAATAGACCTTTCCGATCGGAGACAGTCCGGCCAGTGCACCATGAATACGAACGCTTTTGGTCGGTTCGGCGGTGAATCCTTCCCCGATTCGGCAAAGTCGGGAACAAGTACACGCTCCGCGGACACGAGCAACGGTTCGACAGGATGTTCGTGTCTGCCGTGGTCGCGGTTGTCTTCGTGGTGGAATTGATTCAGGATTCAACACTTTCGCCGACAAGGTGCGCGAGTGCAGCGCGGCTGGTGCTCAGGCACGCGATCTTCGCGTCGAGGTCGACGATCTGCTCGCGAATCATGTCCGACAGGACGGCATCACAGCGCGGACCCCAGTCCACGGCACCACTCTGCTTGTCGAGGACGATCTTGATGAACCGCGTCGGCACACCGGAACGGACCAGGGACCGAACCATCTCGACCGTGTGCACGTCCTCCTCCGAGTACTGCCGATATCCGTTGCCCGCACGGCCGGGTGCGAGCAAGCCCTGGGTTTCGTAGTACCGCAGCATCCGCGTGGGCACGCCTGTGCGTTCGGAGAGGTCGCCGATCTTCATACGCATACCCTTCGCCCTTGACATTCACATAGATGTCAATGTTTACCGTCCTCCAATGACCCAGACAACGCAACACTCGACGAGAAACACGGGCCGAACGAGCCCAACCGGCGTGATCGCCGTACTCACCCTCGCAACGCTGGCGACCGTCACGGTGGAACTCGCGCCGTCCGGTCTGCTGCCGCACATGAGCACCGACCTCGGGGTGCCGCTCGGCGCCGTCGGCCTCCTGGTCACCGTGTGGGCGCTGACGATCGCACTCGGAAGCATCCCCCTGGTCCGGGCCACTTCCCGCATACCCAGGCGGACTCTGCTGTCTGCCGCCCTTACGGTGACCGCCGTCGCCAACGCCGCCACAGCACTCGCACCGAACTTCGCCGTCGCGTTCCTCGGGCGTCTCGTTGCTGCAGGCGCACACGGCCTCTTCTGGGCACTCGTCGTGACATTCGTGGCGAGCATCGTACGACCGGAGAAACTCGGCACCTCACTGTCGATCGTCCTGGCGGGACCGGCATTCGCAGGCCTGGTCTCGCTTCCGGCGGCGACCGCCGTAGCGGACGCCGTGGGGTGGCGACCGACGCTCCTCGTCCTGTCGATCCTGTTGTTCACCATCGCGATTGCCGTATGGGTGGTCGTCGGCGGCCCTGAGAACAACTCCGATGCTCAGGAACAACCGGGGCGGTGGGACCGCAGCGCGCGACAAGTCCTCACCGTGGCGGCCGGTGGCAGTCTCGTGATCGCCGCCCACTTCGCCGTGTTCACCTACGTCGCGCCCATCGTTGTCGACCTCGGTGGGTTCGCCCCGACTTCGATCGCCTCAGTACTCCTTGCATTCGGCGTCGCCAATGCCGTAGGGGTCGCCGCCGCCGGAGTCGTCTCCGATCGTCACCCACGCGGTGCCGCGCCGGCCGCCGCTGCGCTACTCGCCCTCGGCGTGCTGACGCTCCGACTCGGAACCGATACCACCGCTGTTTTTTGCCGTCGGAGTCGTCCTCTGGGGAATCGCTGCCGGTGCCTTTCCGCCGATTCTCCAAGCGCGTGTTCTCCGCGTGTCCACAGTGGCGTTCCGCCCGATCGCCGGTGGAGTCGTCATCACCGCGTTGAACCTCGGCATCGCGGTGGGAGCACTGATCGGGGCGGCGCTGCTCGACTCGGGGGCCGGAACGGTCGTGCTCGCGGGGGTCGTCGCCGGAGCGTCGGGTGTCGCGGTGCTGCTCCTGACAAGACCCCGCCGTGACAGCTCGATTTCCCCGAGCTGACCGTTCGAAAGTTCCCTCCGTCTCCACGTTTCCTCACGCCGACGATCCGAGGAAACCCGTGCGATGGGAGGAAGGTTTTCAAGTAACCGGGGAGTGCCACAGCCCCCGCGGGGGCCCGGTGCAGATCTACCACCGCTTCTCCTTCGATGCCGACCAAGCGGTCGCGGTGGTACTGGCGCTTCAGCTGGCCCCCAGCACGGTGACCGGTTCGGCGCGAAGCCGCTGCGAGAGCTCTCGCGACGATCCACCAGGTTCTTTCTCCCCGACTCCGAGCCCAGCTACCCGCGACAGACATGGCCGAACTTGCGGAGGCATGTGCACGTCTCTCGCACCGGTACGCGTCCGCCGTCGGGGAATCATGAAGTTCTCGCTCGCTGAGCGAGGGTTCAAGTGAACCTCGCCTTGATGTCGGTCTTCAGCACCTTGCCGACCTTCGATCGAGGAAGATCCGGCCACACCTCGACCTGCTTGGGTGCCTTGACCGATCCGATGCGTTCCTTGACGAACGCGGTGAGCTCTGCGGGATCGACATGCTCGCCGGAGTGCGGTTGCACGACCGCTACGACGCGTTCACCCCATTTCTCGTCGGGCAGGCCGATCACCGCACAGTCCTGGATCGCGTGATGCGCGAGGATCGCCTGCTCGACTTCCGTGGAATACACGTTGAAGCCACCGGTGATGATCATGTCTTTGGCGCGGTCGACGATGAACAGCAGACCGGACTCGTCCAGGTAGCCGATGTCGCCGGTGTGGTGCCACCCGAACCTACTTGCTTCCTCGGTTGCCTCGGGGTTCTTGTAGTAGCCGGCCATCACGAGCGAGGAACGCACCACGATTTCTCCGCGTTCACCGGACGGGAGCAACGTTCCGTCCTTGGCCATCACCGCGACGGTCACGAGTGGCGACGGACGACCGGCCGACGACAGAACTTCGGTGGCGATCGATCCGTCGGACCGGCGGTGTTCGTCGGGCGGCAACACCGAGATCATCATCGGCGCCTCGGTCTGTCCGAAGAGCTGCGCCATCGGGCCGATCCGTTCGAGCGCCTCGACGAGCCGAGTCGGGCTCATCGGTGCCGCTCCGTACCAGAAACACTGCAGGCTCGACAGGTCCGTCGTATCCAGATCAGGGTGGGCGAGGACCATATAGATCAGGGTCGGGGGGAGGAACGTGTGGGTGACCCCGTGTGCCGGCACGAGTTCGAGGAACCGGCCGACGTCGGGGCTACGCATGATGACGATCTCGCCGCCGCTGGCCAGGACGGGAAAGCACAACACCCCGGCCGCGTGGGTGAGCGGGGCAAGCGCGAGGTAGACCGGACGGGCACCGTGAGTAGGGAACGGATAGCTCATGAGCGTGAGCGCCGTCATCGTCTCGAGATTGGTGCCGGTCAGCAGCACGCCTTTCGGTTTGCCGGTCGTACCGCCCGTGCCGACGATCATCGCGAGGTCGTCGGGCGCACACCTATCGGGAGCGTCGTGGGAGTCGCCGCCCGAAGCACTGAAATCGTCCCAACAGTGTGTTCCCGTCGGTTTCGCCATCGAGCTGCACCCACGTGCGGATCCCGGGAAGATCCGCTCGGATCTTGTCGACGAGCTCCCGATAGGCCGATGCGTACAACAACACCTCGCAGTCGAAGCGGTCGAGGATCTCACGGTTCTCGGCCGCCTCGTTGCGCGGGTTTATCGGGCACCACACTCCCCCGGCTCTGCTGATGCCGAAGACACACGCGAACGCGAGCGGATCGTTGCCGGACAGCACGGCGACCTTGCTTCCAGGCCGCACGCCACGGGCAACCAACGCGCGTGCAACATCGTCGGCAAGACCCTGGACGGCGGCGTACGTCCAGGTGTCGCCGTCGGTCGTGAAGCACGGACGGTCCGGCCCGAGCGAGGCGCCCTTGTCGAGGTAGTCGACTATCCGCATCGAGTCCTCCATCCGATTCAGCGGTTGTTCAGAAGTCCTGCACGGTGAGAACAGGTTTCGCGACCAGACCGAAGCTGCGCAGCACTCCGAGCAGTTCGTGGTGACCGAACGCCTGACAACCGCTGGCGAATCCCACCCGCTTCGGCGGCTGTTGCACCAGCCAGTTCGCGGCGAATGCCTGCAGGAGCGGTCTGCTTGTAGTTACTGTTGCCGTGGATCACGCAGTGGGCTCGCCCGAGTGGACCCGACGCGTGCACCGAGTCGAGAGATTTGTTGACGCGAGGGTTCTCGCGGGGCGGCATGACATCCATGACCTGACGCGCGGTTGCCGTCAGGGCTGCGTCGCGGTCCTCGGGTGACATGTCTTTGGTTGCCTCGAGAGCCTGCGCGACGATCTGTGGAACCCCGTGCATCAGTGCGGCGTTGAAGACTCCACTGCGCCTTGACATTCGCGACGCGCGGGTCGCGGCGGAACCACACCGGGTGCGACGTCCCGCCCCACGGCAAGGACTGGGCGAGTTCGTGCTGACCGGGTACCACGAGCGGCACAAGCCCTTGCGCTGGGTCGAACGGCACATACTCGTTCTGCTCGAGATAGTGCGCCGCCGACGTCGCGGCGTTGACGAGGATCGTACGAGTCGACGCGATGGTCGGGCTTCCACCCCAGAACACTGCGATGTCGAGAGTGTCGAGTCCCGGCGTCTCGAGACACAACTGGGCCGCGATCTCCCCGATGGTGTACATCTGCGCGATCCCCGGGGCGAGCAGCAGTCCTGCCGCTGCGAAGTCCGCTCCGTACTGTTCCTCGCAGGTGATGAGCCAGTCCTGCTCACCGGTCGTATCGGTATAGTGCGCGCCTGCGGCCAGGCACGCCTGCACCACTTCGGGGCCGAGATCGGAAAACGGTCCGACGGTGTTGAGGACGACGTCGACATCGCGGAACAGTTCGGTCAGCGCCTCCACGGTGTGCTCGACCTGTGCTACCTCGTAATCCGCTGTCTCGATGCCCGGAACGTTGGTCCGCATCGATTCGTCGATCTTGCCCTTGTCGCGGCCGGCAGCGACGAAAGGGATACGGAACTCGCGCAGGAACTCACAGACGAGTCGGCCTGTGTACCCGGAGGCGCCGTAGACGACGACGCGGCGCGGCGATTTCGATGTCGGTGTACTCACAGGTCTCTCCCTCACATTCCCATTCCGCCGTCGACCGGAAGGCCGGCGCCGTTGACAAATCGCGCTGCGTCGGACGCGAGGAACACGACAGCGTCTGCCATGTCCTCGACCGTGCCCAGACGCCCGGAGGGAGTCAGATCCACGACGGCGCCGACCGCTTCCTCCGGCGAGCCGAACAACCCGAGTGTCGCCATGTCGTTCGCGAGTCCCGCACCCATCGCAGTCGGCACGAGACCGGGATAGACACAGTTGACGCGGACGCGGTAGCCGAGTTTGCCGCTCTCCATCGCCGCCACACGCGTCAGCCGGTCGACGGCAGATTTGGTCGCCGAGTACACCGAGATCCCGGGGAACGCGATCGTCGCTGCCACAGAGGCAACGTTGACGATCACGCCGCCGTTTCCGGCCGGACCACCCGGTCGCATGGCGCGTAATCCGTGCTTGAGCCCGAGCGTGGTACCGAGGACGTTGACTTCGAGCATGCGACGGATGTCGTCGGAGGCGACCTCTGTGAGCAAGCTCGAGATCTCGATGCCCGCGTTGTTCACCAGGATGTCCAGACCGCCGACGGCGTCGATCGTCGCCGTGATCGCCCGTTCCCAGTCCGATTCCTCGGTGACGTCGAGGCGAGTGAAAGCATGCTTCTGCTGCCCCTCCGAGGGAAGGTCGGCTGCGGTCTGCTCCCCGCTGTCCTGAATATCGGCAATCACGACACTTGCACCTGCCGACGCGAGCGCGCGAGCCATTCCTTCACCGAGGCCCTGGGCCCCGCCGGTGACCAGGGCACGGCGCCCGGTCAGATCGAACACGGTCATCGGTGTCTCCTCCGGTATCTGCAGTTCTGACGGACCGTTCAGCGAATATCGGGCCGTGGTGCGGCCGGGTCGCCTCATCGAGTGCGACCGAACGAGTGGTGTGAGTCACAGCGTTACCCAAGTCTTGACGACTGTCAAGACTTTTCCGGTCAAGTGGCCTGATCTTTCTTGCCAAGTGTCACGAACTCGTCCGGTCACCTACACTGGCAGCGATGAACCCCGTGGCAGCACCCGCCGAGCGGTCTTTTCGCAACCGGCAGGACAAGTACGACGAACGTCGTGTGCAACTGGCCGAGTCCGCCCTGGCTACCCTCGGCGAGCTGGGCTATGCCCGCACATCCCTGCGCGAGATCGCGCAGAATTCGCCGTTCTCACACGGAGTGGTGCACTACTACTTCAAGAACAAGACCGAGCTGATCCTGCACTGCGTCCGCTATTACAAGTCCCGATGCATGACGAGATACGACGAAATCGTCGACAGTGCCTCGACCGCAGACGAACTGCGCCGCGGATTCGCAGACAAGCTCCTCGAGACCTTGCGCACCGAGGCTCCGATGCACCGCCTCTGGTACGACCTGCGCAACCAGGCCATGTTCGATCCCGAGTTACGCGAAGACGTATCCGCGATCGACAACGGACTGTGCGACATGATCGACCGGGTCCTCACTCGCTACGCCGAACTGTCGGACGCGGTCCCGAGGTACGACCGCAACGTCACGTACTCGATGCTCGACGGCATATTTCTCGCGGCGCTGCTCGAGCACCTCATCGAGCGCGATACTCGCACGGAAGCCGGTGAAACCGATGATGCTTCCGCGACGGAGGCGTCGGATCGCTTGCGGGACAAAGCGCTCACACTTCTTCCGGACCTCGTCGCCGCACCCTGACAGGCCGGGCGGCCTGTTCGGCGAGTGCCTGCCAGAGCGCGGGGTGTGACCCGGAGGTCTCGGGGAGCGCTCAGACCTCGCCGTCGAGGGTCAGCACGACCAGCGGAATGGGCCGATCGATCTTGGACTGGAAGTCCGCCAGCAGGGGGTTGTTGGCCAGTACCCAGGTTGCGAACTCCTCGTAGTCCGCGCCTTCGAGCACCTTGCCGCTCGCCTGGTGGGTCTTGCCCCCGAGTTCGACAGTGACCTGTGGATTCGCCTTGACGTTGTACCACCAGGCCGGGTACTTGTCCTCGATGAACGAGCTCACGTACATGGTGTCGCCCCGGTGCAGAGGCCCCAGTGGAGTCGTGTGCCGCTTGCCGCTCTTGGCTCCCGTGGTGGTGAGCAGGATGAGGTCTCCGCCCGCGTAAGCACCGCCCACCTTGCCCGAGTTCTCCCGGAACTCCTTGATCACGTCATCGTTCCAGTTGGCGATGCTGCCTTCCTCGTCCCAAGCCTGGTTCCACGGCGCGTTCGGATCGTCGTAATCGGTGATGTCGGCCTGATCCGGCTGTCCTGCAGTCGAGTGTGTTTCGCTCATGATTCGAGTGTGTCGCGGATATAGGACAAATACCGTCCTAAAATGAGACGGCCTTCCATCACCACATCGGTGTCGGCGTAGGCGGTGATTCCCTGCCTTACGAGGCGGTGATCAGACCGACGGTCTACGACGTTGGATCGAAGGTGCGCCCTCCCGACATGCATCCGCACCCTTCCCCCTGCCGCAACGAGGGTTTATCCTTGTTGAAGTCGCGCTTGGCCTCGAGTGATGTCGATCCCACCATCTCCCTACACGGAAGGTGGGTCCGCGAATTTGCGCATCGGAATACTTTGCGGCGCAGCGGTGTACGACCAAACATCACGACTTCATCTTCCCGACTATCGCGATTTACGGTATTTCGACATCCGAATCCTGATACCCGTCATTCCGATCCCGATATTCACAGCGAAGCGATGGCCTTGGCGCCCAAGACAATCCAGGGAGACGAGATGAAGTACGTAGTCGCGTGGGAGGACAGGGCCGGCGGATCGGCCACAGACAGGGAAACGGAGGTGCAGCGCCTCCTTCAGGTGTTCGCGAAGTGGGCACCACCGGAGAGTGCGACTTTCCACCAATTCGTGAGTCGCCTCGACCTCGGCGGCGGCTTCGCCATCGTCGAGTCGGACAACCCCACTGATGTGGCCGACGGACCCACGAGGTTCTTTCCATTCTTCGATTTCCACATCTATCCCGTCGTGGATGTCGCCGAAGGAATCCGAGTTCTCCAGGAGGGAGCGGAGTTCCGCAGTTCCGTCGACTGATGCCGGAATTGCCCCTGCAGGTACCTCTGCAGCCTCTTGCCCTCCCCAGATCTTGGCGGGACACCCGACGGATCCGGAGCAGAACTTGCGTGACAGGGTAAGGCGGGGCCGACACCGGCGGAGTGATGTCGGGTCAGTCTGCGCTGACTTGGAGGTACTGCCGTTGATGCCACTGCGGCGCGTCGCTCCGACCACGAAGCACGGCCCCGCGTACAAGTGCGTGGAGCGCTTCGCGCGCTCCCGTGCCGGGTACCACGACTATCGCGCCAAGACGGCACAGATCGGACGGCGGATCCCGATCTCCTGGCTCACGCCGCGCCAGCGAGGGTGCGGCAGAACACGAGCAAGGGTGCCGAACCGGCCTGCTTGCGACAATATGGTGCCCCCAGTCGGACTCGAACCGACACTGTGCGGATTTTAAGTCCGCTGCCTCTGCCAATTGGGCTATGGGGGCCGACCGGATCAGCCTAGCGGGTGGCAGACGTCCGCTCGGAGCGAGGCCGTGGGTTTCACGGCCTCGCCCCGATCAGAAGAAGTGTCGGCATCGAATTCGAGTCAGCAGCTGGTCGGTACCGGCTCACCGCGGAATCGCGCGTCGATGTACTCGTAGGCATCCGGGAACCAGCGACGGCGGTCGTCATGTGCTCGGCGATCTCGTACTGCACGAAGGTCAATGGTGCGCCCTCCGCGCAGTAGCGCCGGGCAACTTCCTCGACCGAGTCGAAGGGGGTGAGCCCGTCCAGCGTTCCCTGCCACAGGTAGACGGGCGCGGTGGGCACACCATCGAAATGACGCAGGCTGTTCTCCCGCAATATCTGACGGACTTCCGGGCTGCTCAACAGACTCGTGCTCACTGCGACCTCACCGGCGCTGCGGAAGGCTCCGTGGAAAAGCAGGAAACGTCGGCACTCGTTGCCCGTCCAATCCCGCAACCACATGCCCGTCTCGTTGAGCTGATCCGAGATCGGCAGACGCTCCTGGTACTCACGCTCGAGCCCGATCGCAGCGGCGAAGGCCAAGCCGAAGCGGGATGCGGTTCGAGGCCGAGGCCGTCGGCCATCTGCTCGAGGTCGGCGGGAATGCCACCCGCCACCACCGCGGCCAGTTCCAGCTCCGGCGCGTAGGTCGGTGCAAGCGCCGCAGCCCACGCGCTTGCCATGCCCCCACCCGAATACCCGGCCAACGCAACGGGACTGTCGGTCAGACCCAGTTCGGCGACACGTTGTACCGCGCGCACGCTGTCCAGCGTGATCATGCCGCCCAGCTTCGCTGCGCCGTAGGCACCGGTGGGGCCGAGATGGTCGGGGACGGACACCGCCCACCCACGTTCGAGACCCAACATCATCCCGGGCGATTCCTGCAGCTCCATGTTGAACAGCGAGCGCGAGGGCGCGCACTTGGTGCCCAGCGAGTTGATGATCGCCTGGTATGACACCAGCGGTGGGTTGGCGACACCGTGGGGCAGCAACACCGTGGTGACCCCGAGAATCGGGTTCCCCAGCGAGTTGGTCGACCGGAACGCGACCTGCCAGCCGTCCGAGTTCGGATACATCCAGGTATCGATACGGCGTGTGCGGACGACATCGCCGGGCTGCTTGGTGTCGAGGTCGGCAGGCGCCAGATAGAACGGATCCGGATCAGGCACTGGATACATGGGATCGGCTGCCGCTACCAGCGGCACACTCATCCCCACGAGAACGGCCCCGAGGACCGCTGTCATAAACACGCCGAACCTTTGTCGCATGAGTATCCCTCTCGATTACCGCAGGATCAGCGGCCAACCGCTCTATACTCACGCTCCGCCCGATCGTTACCGAATGGTCTCAGACCTCGGTACTCGCGACGGAAATTTGTCTACCGCACGAGGGAAAGAGCAATTCCGTCGAGGATGTCGTGCTCGCTCACAACAAGTTCGGTGATCCCGGCTCGTCGGCCGAGTTCCTCGGCGAGCACGGTGGTCACGATCGAACCACCACCGATGACATCGACGCGACCTTCGTGCATCGGCCCGAGCGCCGCACGCTCGGCGCGGGTCGCGGCGACGAGGCCGTCACACACTTCCTTCAACCGGTCGAACGGGACCGACGACAGGTGGATCTTCGCCGGGTCGTACACGTCGAGGTCGTGGGCGAGCGCGGCCAGTGTGGTCATGGTCCCCGCGACACCCACCAGGTGCGTGCCTCTTCGACGGGAACGTGTTCGAGCGCTTCGGCGATCTTCTCCCCCGCGACCATGCGCGCAGCCGCGACCTGGTCGGCGGTGGGCGGATCGTCGTGCAGGCACCGCTCGGTCAGACGCACGCAGCCGATGTCGGTGGAATATGCCGCATGCACACCGTTCTCGTCGCCCAGAACCACTTCTGTGGATCCGCCACCGAGGTCGACGACGACGAACGGCCCCGTGGCCGGATCGAGTTCGCCGACCGCGCCGGTGAACGACAGGCGTGCTTCTTCGTTGCCCGTGATCACTTCGGCTTCGGCACCGGGAACGACTGCGCCGAGTACCTCGCGGGTCATCGCGAAGAAGTCCTCGCGATTCTGCGCGTCGCGGGTCGCCGACGTCGCGACCATCCGCACTGCGGTGGCTCCGGTCTCGCGAATGAGGTCCGCGTATTCGACCAGTGCGACGCGAGTGCGTTCGATCGCTTCGGGGGCGAGACGACCCGTCGCGTCGACACCCTGCCCGAGCCGCACGACTTTCATCAGCCGGGCGACGTCGGTGAGGGTGCCGTCGTCCGAGATATCGGCGATCAGCAGGCGGATCGAATTGGTGCCACAGTCGATGCCGGCGACGCGAACTGTGCTCACTGAGGTTCTCCGCGCAGCTCGGCGTAGGTGGGCCAGTCTGCGGGGATCGCGGTGCCGCGCAGGCCGGCATCGGCGGCGAGCGCCACCGATTCGTCGCCGAGCGGGTTGATTCCCGGCCCCTTCGCGAGCGAATGGGCGATCAGTACGTGCAGGCACTTGACGCGGTCGGGCATGCCGCCGCCGGTGAAGTCGGTGCCGAGGGATTCGATGGCGTTGCGCTCGTCGAGGTACGACTCGTGGGCACGTCGGTATCCGGCGGCAAGGTCGGTGTCGGTGCCGAGTCGCTCCGTCATCTCCCGCATCACGCCGGCCGATTCCTGACGGCTCGCCTCTGCAGTGAGCCGAGGATCGGTCAGGTAGTAGAGCGTGGGGAACGGGGTGCCGTCGGGCAGCTTCGGTGCGGTCTTGACCACACCGGGTGCGCCGTCGGGGCTGCGGTAGGCGATGGCGAGGACACCTCGGGGTTCGCGCCCGAGCTGGGCGGCGACGGCGTCGAGGTCTTCCTGCGGAACGGGAGCGGTCACCCGGGGATATCTCCTGGTTCTGGGGGTGCCACGGGCATACGCTGCGGCACCGGGTCGGTGTCGGGTTCGGGTGGCGGTTCGACCACCGAAAGCCACAGGTCGCTGTACCAGGCACCGGTGGACGGCATTTCCGGTTCCTTCTTCTCGTCGACGAGGGTCACGTCGCCGGGCAGCTGGACCTGGTAAGGGATGTCGCCGGGCATCACGAAACGCAGTCGCTCGCGTGCTTCCGCACGGATCCAGGCGGGATCTTCCATGTGCGTCTTCTGCTCTTCGAGCGCAGCGATCTCGCGTTCGAGCTGTTCACGCTCCTGTGCGACCTGATCTGCTTCCGAGCGTTGACTGACGTAGGTGCGCAGCGGCACCGCAAGGGTCAATGCGAGTCCGCAGACGACGAGCGCGAGGATCACTGCGCGTCCGGTGGACAATCCGAGGATGGTGCGTTCGGTACGGGGGCGACGCCCGTCCCGTGGAGCTCCGACGCGGGTGGGCCGAGCACGACCCGTGCTGCCTCGTCCACGACGGGACGAGTGAGCTGGGTCCTCTCGGCCTGCGGGCCGTGCGCCCGCGGTCTCCTGACCG
>BBEG01000042.1 GCA_001312645.1 Rhodococcus sp. JCM 9791 | reverse complement strand
GTTCTGCAGGGGCAGGGGCGGAGGCAGGGCGGGAAGACTTGGCCGGGGCGGCGTGGGCGGCTTCCTGAGCTTGGCGCGGGTTTTCGCACCCTTGTGCGGGGCCAGGACCATCGTCATGTTTCGGCCGTCCTGCTTCGCGGACGTCTCGATGAATCCCAGGTCGGCGACATCGGCGCCGAGACGCTGCAACAGACGGAATCCGAGTTCGGGCCGCGACTGCTCACGACCACGGAACATGATGGTCACTTTGACCTTCGAGCCTGCCTCGAGGAAGCGAACAACGTTCTTCTTCTTGGTCTCGTAGTCGTGGTCGTCGATCTTGGGGCGGAGTTTCTGCTCCTTGATCACGGTCAGCTGCTGGTTCTTGCGCGATTCGCGCGCCTTCTGCGCGGCTTCGTACTTGAACTTGCCGTAGTCCATGATCTTGCAGACCGGCGGGCGGGCGTCGGGCGCCACCTCGACGAGGTCGAGGTCGGCTTCGATGGCCAGGCGGAGTGCATCTTCGACACGCACGATTCCGACCTGTTCACCACCCGGTCCGACGAGTCGGACCTCGGGAACACGGATGCGTTCGTTGATGCGGGTCTCAGCGCTGATGGGGCCTCCTAGGTAGAAATGCGGTGTGGTCTCTCTGACCGCACCGCAGCAAGCGGGGCCCGGCGATTCCTCGACGAAAAAACCCCGCTGCGGCGCCGATGCACCTCGCGGGGTCCGTACCGACCGGTCCACGCGCCGCGGTATCACCGCGACCACGTGCCACGCCCTCCACAGACGTGAGCTCTCCGAGCGCCGTAGCGTTCGAAGGACCGGACCACTGCACCGTAGAATTGCGCGGCCAGAGGTGGGAGTCGGACTCCACTTGCTGCCCACGCGAGTACGCGCGGGCGGTCGTGACAGTCAGTCTAGCAAGAGATGCACGTCGGCGCCGAATCGGGCACCGGAGCCACCCGGGAAGCGAGCACCGTGCCGCTGGTGGGATCCTCGAGGACATGACCGACACCCCCGATGCCCCCGACCACGCCGATCAGCCCACGGATGTCCGCGACCTCGCCGACATCCCCGCGGTCGAGGTGATCAGCCGCGCTGCGGTGATGCTGATGAGTTCCGCTGCGGAGAAACTCGGCCTCGCCGACGACAACCCCGATGCGAGCGACCGCCTCGACCTCGACGAGGCACGTCGCGTGATCACCGCCCTCGCGGGGCTGGTCACCGCTTCGGTGGAGTACCTCGGCCCGCACGCCGGGCCGATCCGTGAGGGTCTGCAGGCTCTGCAGAAGGCATTCCGCGAAGCATCCTCGGTGCCCGATTCACCCGGCCAGGGCCCCGGCGAGAAGTACACCGGTCCTGTCTACTGACGTTCGGCGACTGCTCGTCCCCGCCTGCTCAGCCGGCGGCGGCCTTCTTCCGAGGCGCACGTTTGCGGGCGGGACGAGCGGTCTTCTTCTCCGGGACCGGGGCGGACTCGGCGAGGGATTCCGCGAGGAATCGGCCGGTGTAGCTGCGTTCGGCCGCCGCGACATCCTCGGGAACGCCCTCCGCCACGACAGTGCCGCCGCCCGATCCGCCTTCCGGCCCCATGTCGATGATCCAGTCCGACGTCTTGATCACATCGAGATTGTGCTCGATGACAATGACCGTGTTGCCCTTGTCGACGAGCCCGTTGATGACGCCGAGCAACTTCCGGATGTCGTCGAAGTGCAGGCCGGTAGTCGGTTCGTCGAGGATGTAGGCGGTACGCCCGTTGGAGCGTTTCTGCAGTTCGGCGGCGAGCTTGACACGCTGCGCCTCGCCACCGGACAACGTCGTCGCGGGCTGGCCCAGCCGGACGTAACCGAGACCCACCTCGACGAGGGTGGCGAGGTACCGATGGATCGAGGTGACCGGTTTGAAGAACTCTGAGGCCTCCTCGATCGACATGTCGAGAACCTCCGCGATCGTCTTGCCCTTGTAATGCACCTCGAGTGTCTCCCGGTTGTACCGGGCACCGTGACACACTTCGCACGGCACATACACGTCGGGCAGGAAGTTCATCTCGATCTTGAGGGTGCCGTCGCCCGAACACGCTTCGCAGCGGCCGCCCTTGACGTTGAACGAGAAACGTCCCGGCTGGTAGCCGCGTACCTTCGCCTCGGTGGTCGCGGCGAAGAGGGTGCGGATCTTGTCGAATACACCGGTGTAGGTCGCGGGGTTCGACCGTGGTGTCCGTCCGATCGGTGACTGATCGACCTGCACGAGCTTGTCGAGCTGGTCGAGACCGTTGATCCGGGTGTGCCGACCGGGCACCTGCCGCGCGCGGTTGAGCTTGTTGGCCATCACGGTCGCGAGGATCTCGTTGACGAGGGTCGATTTACCGGAGCCCGACACACCGGTCACGCAGGTGAGCACCCCGAGCGGGAATGCGACATCGATGTCTCGGAGGTTGTTCTCCCTGGCACCGATCACGGTGACCTGACGTTTCGGATCCATGGGTCGGCGCACGAGTGGAACCGGAATCGTCTCGCGACCCGACAGGAACGCGCCGGTGATCGATTCGGAATTGTCGAGCAGCCCTTTGTAGGTTCCGCTGTGGACTACGCGCCCGCCGTGTTCCCCGGCGCGGGGGCCGATGTCGACCACCCAATCCGATGCGCGGATGGTGTCCTCGTCGTGTTCGACGACGATCAGCGTGTTCCCGAGATCGCGCAGCCGGGTGAGAGTGTCGATCAGCCTGCGGTTGTCGCGCTGGTGCAGACCGATCGACGGCTCGTCGAGCACGTAGAGGACACCGACGAGACCGGAGCCGATCTGGGTGGCGAGCCGGATTCGTTGGGCTTCACCACCGGACAGGGTGGCGGCGGCGCGAGCGAGAGTGAGGTAGTCGAGGCCCACGTCGAGCAGGAAGCCGAGCCGTGCCTGCACTTCCTTGAGGACCTGACCGGCGATCGCCGCTTCGCGGGGGCCGAGAGTGAGGCTGTTCAGGAAGTCGGCGCACGCGGCGATCGACAGCTCGCACACCTCGGCGATCGACTTCGCACCTCGGTCTCCCGCGGTGATCGTGACCGCCAGGATCTCGGGACGCAGCCGGGTGCCATTACACGTCGGGCACGGAATGTCGCGCATGTACCCGTCGTAGCGTTCCTTCATCTGCTCCGACTCGGTCTGTTCCATGCGGCGATGCAGGAACGGCATCACGCCCTCGAACTCCGCGTAGTAGGAGCGGACCCGACCGTAGCGGTTCTTGTAGCGGACATGCACCTGCTCGGTGCTGCCCTCGAGCACGGCCTTACGGACTTTCGCGGGCAGCTTCTTCCACGGGGTGTCGATGTCGAAGCCCATGACGTCGGCCAGTCCGGTGAGCAGCCGGGTGAAATATTCGGCACTCTGCCCCATCGACCACGGCGCGATCGCGCCGTCGGCGAGGCTGCGATCGGGGTCGGGTACCACCAATTCGGTGTCGACTTCTTTGCGTACGCCGAGTCCTGCGCAGTCGGGGCACGCGCCGTACGGCGAGTTGAAGGAGAACGAGCGCGGCTCGAGGTCGTCGATCGCGAGGGGGTGCGCGTTCGGGCAGGCCAGGGTTTCGGAGAATCGGCGTTCCCGATCGGGTGCGTCCTCGTCGCGGTCGACGAAGTCGAGGACGACGATGCCCTCGGCGAGGCGCAACGCGGTCTCGACGGAATCGGTGAGTCGCTGCTTGGCGGAGGACTTCACCGCGAGGCGGTCGACGACGACCTCGATATCGTGTTTCTCCTGCTTCTTGAGCTTCGGCGGCTCGGAGAGCGGGTAGACCACCCCGTCCACCCGGACGCGGGAATACCCCTGCACGGTGAGGTGCTCGAACAGGTCGACGAACTCGCCTTTCCTCGTCCGCACTACGGGCGCAAGGATCTGGAATCGGACGCCCTCGTCCATCTCGAGGACCTGGTCGACGATCTGCTGCGGCGACTGACGTGCGATCTTCTCGCCGCATACAGGGCAGTGCGGAGCACCGGCACGCGCGTACAGGAGTCGGAGATAGTCGTAGACCTCGGTGATCGTGCCGACTGTCGAGCGGGGGTTCCGGTTCGTCGATTTCTGATCGATCGACACCGCAGGCGAGAGGCCCTCGATGAAGTCGACATCGGGCTTGTCCATCTGGCCGAGGAACTGCCGCGCGTAGGCGGACAACGACTCGACGTAACGACGCTGACCTTCCGCGAAGATCGTGTCGAACGCCAGGCTCGACTTGCCGGACCCGGAGAGGCCGGTGAACACGATCAGACTGTCGCGTGGCAAATCCAGGTCGACACCACGCAGGTTGTGCTCGCGCGCCCCTCGTACGATCAGGCGATCCGCCACACCAGTTCCTTCCTCGTCGACAAGGCCGCATTCGGGCCCTTGCCCATCGTAGGCGCGGGCACCGACACGGTTCCGTCTACGACGCTCGACCTCGAACAACGTGCGCCGACGGTAACCTGCAGCACATGACGCAGCAGCCCCTCATCATCGACGACCACTACACCGGCGAGGTCTCCCCCGGCGGCCCCGCGCAGCGCCGCACCGTCCCCGGCGCGACCATCGTCAAACTCTCGGTCGGACAGATGGACAACAACACCTATCTCATCACCGACGAAGCCACCGGAAAGTCGCTGTTCATCGACGCGGCCAACGAACCGGACCTGCTCGTGTCCTACCTCTCCGAGCACGCGCCGAAGCTCGAACTCATCCTCACCACGCATCAGCATTGGGACCACTGGCAGGGACTCGAGAAGGTCGCTGCCGCGACCAAGGTCCCCACCGCCGCACACCCGCTCGACGCCGAGCCGCTGCCCGTCACACCGGAGCGCCTCCTCGAGGAAGGCGACACCATCAGGATCGGAGAGTTGAGCCTCGAAGTGCTCCACCTGTCCGGGCATACCCCCGGCTCGATCGCATTGGTTCTCGAGGAGACCGGTACCGGGCGTCATCATGTCTTCACCGGCGACTGCCTGTTCCCCGGCGGGATCGGAAAGACCGCGGACAACGAGACATTCACGTCGCTGCTCCACGACGTCGACACGAAGCTCTTCGGACGGTTCGGTGACGACACGGTGGTCTACCCCGGTCACGGGAAGGACACCACGCTCGGAGCGGAGCGCCCGCATCTCCAGGAGTGGCGCGAACGCGGCTGGTGACGACGAACGGCCCCTCCGGTCCGAGGTGAAGCGTGGATCACACCGAGAATGCCGTACTGTCTGGGAATCAGGACCGTTCAGGTCCTCAATTGAGGGTGGCAGCATGGCCGACAAATCTCCTCGCAGTTCCATGTCGAAGAAGTCCGGCAAGTCGCTGAAAGAAAAACGCGCCGACAAGAAGTCCCGGTCGGACGGCGGGACCGAGCCCGAGATCGTCGCTCACGTGAAGAAGCGCTGACACCTCCACTCAATCCAATCCTGTAGGAGCACAACTACATATGCTTGATCTCGGTGTCATGGCGCATTCTCGGAAAGAGAACGAGCGCCGCTTGCCGATCCACCCGCGTCATCTCCATCGGATCGACGCCGATCTACGTGCGCACATCTATCTCGAGACCGGGTACGGCGAGCCCTTCGGTACGTCCGACGCCGAGCTGGCGCCGCTGATTGCCGGCTTCCGATCCCGAGAGCGACTGATCGCCGAGTGCGACGTGATCGCCCTCCCCAAGCTCCAGGCAAGCGATCTCGCCGAGTTTCGTGTGGGGCAGACGGTGTGGGGCTGGCCGCACTGTGTCCAGGACACAGAAGTGACGCAGCTCTCCATCGATCGTCGACTGACGCTCATTGCGTTCGAAGCGATGAACCACTGGCGCAGCGACGGCAGTTTCGGCCTGCACGTGTTCCACAAGAACAACGAGCTCGCGGGTTACAGCTCGGTGATACACGGTCTGCAGACGATCGGCGCTACCGGCGACTACGGACGTCGGCTACGCGCGTGGTGATCGGGTTCGGTGCGACGGCACGCGGCGCGGTCACCGCACTGAACGCGCACGGCATCGACGACGTCCGCGTGCTCACCAACCGTGATGTCGCCGCGGTCGGATCTCCGATCCACTCGGCGCGAATCGTCCGATTCGAGCACGACGCCGCCGATCCTCATCGAAGTTACGCGCTCACCGACGACGGTCGGGTGCCTTGGCCCCCTATCTTGCGGAGAACGACATCGTCGTGAACTGCGTGTTACAGGACACCGCCGACCCGTTGATGTTCCTGGTCGAGGACGATCTGTCGGCCTTCGGACCGGGCAGCTTGATCGTCGATGTCTCGTGTGATGCCGGCATGGGTTTCAGCTGGGCACGACCCACGACTTTCACCGACCCGACATTCGTGGTCGGCGACCACGTTCACTACTACGCCGTCGACCACAGTCCGTCGTATCTGTGGAATTCCGCGACCTGGGAAATCAGTGAAGCATTGCTCCCTCACTTACGGACAGTCCTTTCGGGTCCGAAAGCATGGGCCGACGACCAGGTCATCGCGCGAGCGATAGAGATCCACGACGGAGTGATCCGCAATCCGAGCATCACCGCGTTCCAGCACCGCTCTGCCGACTTTCCCCACGAGGTAGTACAGACGTTGTGAGTTCGCCGAGAACACGCCCGCCCCGACCTTCCGGTTCAGGAAGACCGGGCGGGCATCGGTGTTGCACTTCGCGGTAGCGTCTCGACACCCGAGTAGGTGAACCGCACATATCGGACCCCGCACACCGAGAACGCGAGACCGTACCGTTCTCTTTCTGTCAGCTCGAACTCTTTCTGTCAGCTCGAAGTCCTCGGCAGACCTGACTCCACGAGCGGGACCGAACAGTCGAAACTTCTGTATATCAATCTGTTCTGTCCGGTTCGAATTCTGCGCGCATCTCGCGAAGGATTTCCGCATACTCCGGTTGGATTCGGGTACACGTGACAGGGTCTGAACACACAGCGACCGCGGAGAAAGAGGCAGCACATGATCGTCCGAAGGATTGCTCGTCCGATGCTGGCGTCCATTTTCATCGCAGGGGGAATCGACGCCCTGCGCAATCCCACTCCCAAGGCCGCCGCGGCCCGAACCGGTTGGATCAGATGATCGGCGTCGCACCCGATTCGGTCACCGACCGCTACCCAGCAATCCGGAGACCCTGGTGCAGATCAATGCCGCGGTGCAGGTAGGCGCAGGCGCGCTTCTCGCCATCGGCAAATGGCCGCGGATCTCGGCCCTCGCATTGGCCGGAACAGTGGTACCGACCACCTTGGCGGGCCACGACTTCTGGAACTACGACGATCCCGCCGCACGTGCCCAGCACCGCACACAGTTCCTCAAGAATGTCGGGCTGCTCGGTGGATTGCTCCTCGCATCCGTCGACACCGAAGGCAAGCCGTCCCTCGGATGGCGAGGCCGCCGCGCCGCGCGCCATGCACAGGAAGCCGTAGTGGCGGCCTTGCCCGGATCGACTTCGGATCACACGGCCGGCGATGCCCTGCACACCGTCTCCGGACGAGTGAAATCGCTCACCGGCGAAGCGAGCCAGCAGGGAAGCTCCCTTCTCGAGAAGGCCAAGGAACGTGCACCCGAGTACGCCGAGGTCGCGCGCGAACGCGGCACGGAGATCCTCGAGGTCGCCCGGGAGCGCGGACCCGAAATCGCCGAGGTCGCGCGCGAACGCGGCACCGAACTGCTCGACGCAGCCAAGGAGCACGTTCCTGAACTCACTGACACTGCAAAGGAACGCAGGCAACGAATTCCTCGAACGTGCACGGAACCGAGCTCCCGAGTATGCCGAGGTCGCGCGCCGGCGCGGTTCGAAGTGGTGGGAGACGACCCGCGATCGAGGGACGGAGCTGGCACACCTGGCCGAGGAACGGACCTCGGAACTGAACGCGAAGGCGCTCGAGAACGCGCAGCAAGCGCGGACACGCGCCGAGAAGGCACGGAGGAATGCGGAGAAGGCGCGGGCGAAAGCCGAGAAGGCACTCGAGAAGAAGCTCGGGTAGCGGCCCGAGTCTCATCGGAGACCTCGGCGGGCGCGCCATGATTTCTGCACACCGGCCCCGGTCGAACTAGACTCCTTGGACACTTTCCTCGACGTGCCTGCGCGTTCGAATCGTCCCAACCCGAGGAGTTCATGTGCCGGATGATGGCGCGCCCCATCCTGATCTCGAGCACGAGCAGCGCTACCTGTCGACGTTGTACACGCACCTCGACGACCTGCGCGCGTACACCCAGACGCGCTTGAAGCGGGTGCTGCTGGAAACGGGCGGTACACCCCAGGCCCGCAGCGAACGCGAATCGTTCACCCAGATGTACACCGAGGACCTCGCCAAATACGACGCGGCCGAACACGGACTGTGCTTCGGCCGCGTCGATGTCCGTGAAGTCGATGTCCGTGAAACGGAACACAACGAGGCCCCGGAGACCGAGGGCAACGACACCGAGGCCCGGTACATCGGCCGCATCGGCATCCTCGACGAGGACAACGACTACGAATCGCTGTTGCTCGACTGGCGCGCTCCCCTCGCCCGACCGTTCTATCTGGCGACGCCGGCAACACCCGACGGGGTAGTGCTGCGCCGGCATATCCGCAGCCGCAACCGCACCGTGACGGCCCTCAACGACGAGTACCTCGACCTCGACACCGCACGCAAGCATGCGAACGTCGGTTCCGCGGGAGGCGTGGCCGGCGAGTCCGCGCTCCTGGACGCCCTCAATGCAGCCCGCACCGGGCAGATGCACGACATCGTCGCGACCATCCAGTCGGAGCAGGACGCGATCATCCGCTCCGAGCACAAGAGCGTGCTCGTGGTGCAGGGCGGCCCCGGCACCGGCAAGACCGCGGTCGCACTGCACCGTGCCGCCTACCTTCTCTACACCTATCGCAAACAGCTGGCGAAGAGCGGCGTGCTCATCGTCGGACCAACTCGACGTTCCTCGACTACATCGGCCAAGTGCTTCCGTCGCTGGGGGAAACGGGTGTGCTGTTGTCCACTGTCGGCGATCTCTACCCCGGAGTGACGGCCACTCTCGACGACAACTTCGAGGCAGGCGAGATCAAGGGTCCCTCGACATGTTGGACATCCTGAAGAAGGCGGTGCGTGACCGGCAGGACGTGCCCTCGAAGCCGGTGCCCGTCACCTTCGACACCTACCGGCTCACGCTCGACCGCACCATGGTCACCCGCGCCCGCGGCCGCGCGCGGTCCTCACGTCGCCCGCACAACCTCGCACGGCCGGTCTTCGTCTCCGGCGTCATCGAAGCGCTCGCCGATCAGATGGCGGAGCTCATCGGAGCGGACCTCGTCAACGGGGGAAACCTACTGAGCCGCGACGATATCGACGACATCCGCTCCGAGATGCGGTCGGATTCCGACATACTGGCCGCGATCGACTCGCTGTGGCCCACGCTGTCACCGCAGCGGGTGTTGTCGGATCTACTGGCGTCGAAGAAACGTCTGGCCACGGCTGCCCCGAATCTCACCGACAGCCAGATCGACGCCCTGCTACGACCCGGGCCGCATGTCGGCTTCAGTGCTGCGGACGCACCACTGCTCGACGAACTCGCCGAGCTGCTGGGCATCGACGATGCGGCAGAACGCGAAGGCGCCGCAAAGCGGTGGCGCAGGCAGATCGCCGACGCCCAGGGCGCGCTGGACATCCTCACCGGTTCGGCGCCACAGGATCTGGAGGACGAACTCGATCCCGAGTTGTTGATGGCCTACGACCTGATCGATGCGTCACAACTCGCCGAGCGCCAGGACATGAAACTGCACCGGACTACGGCCGAACGCGCGGCAGGTGACCGCACCTGGACGTACGGGCATATGATCGTCGACGAGGCGCAGGAGCTGTCGGACATGGCGTGGCGCATGCTGATGCGCCGGATCCCGAACCGGTGGATGACCCTGGTGGGAGATACCGCTCAGACCGGTGACCCTGCGGGAACCTCGTCGTGGCAGACGATCCTCGAGCCGTATGTGAAGAACCGGTGGCGCAAGGCCGAACTGACGGTCAACTATCGGACGCCCGCCGAGATCATGAGGATCGCACACGACGTGCTCGCCGAGATCGATCCCGAGCAGGTGCCGCCCCGTTCGGTGCGCGACTCCGGGTTCGAGCCGTGGGCGCGACAGGTCGATCAGGATCAGCTCGTCGCCGCGGTCCGCGACGTCGTCGATGCCGAGATCGGCCTGGGACCACCGCGGTGATCGTTCCGCCTCGTCTGGTACACGAGTGGGCGCACTTGGCCTCGGAGTCGGTGCGTGTGGCGACCGTCAAGGACGTGAAGGGACTCGAGTTCGATTCGGTGGTGCTCGTCGAGCCGGAGGAGATCCAGGAAGGATCGCCTCGCGGACTCAACGACCTGTATGTGGCGTTGACGCGCGCGACCCAGCGCCTCGGCGTCGTCCACACCACACCGCTGCCCCAGGTGCTCGAGGGACTTGCGACCCCACTCGGGGCGAGCGAAGCGACGGGGAATCCGGCGCCGTGCTGACCCTCGGGTCGTGGTCGCACCCGCGGGCAGGCAGTCGGGCGGCACGAACGATGGTGCTGGTCGGCGCTGTCGCCGCGGCGGTGTCGTGTGCCACCACCACCGCCACCGTGGAACAGACGATGGCCGCCGCCACGACCTCGACAACGACTACTCGGCCGGAGCCGAAGGCGTTGCTCGATGCACACGCGTTGCGGTTCAAGAACGCACTCGCCGACTCGGGGTTGGCGGCGGGGGTGCCCGACGAGACACTGCTCGCGGTAGGCCGGGGTCTGTGCAGCCGACTGGCGGCCGGCGCTCCGGAGGACGAGGTGATCGAGGTGGTCCGGCCGATCGCGGCGTATGCCGCGATGGTCTCGGACACGACGATGCCGGGCGACGATGCCGCCCGACGTTACATCGTGATCGCGCGAGAGGAGTTCTGCTGACTCAGCGCACCGTGTGCACGATCAGCACGTCGGAGGTGGACTTGCGTGCCACATCCGACGGCACCGACCCGAGGAGCCGGCCGGTCAGGGTGTTGAGTCCGCGATTGCCGATGACGACGAGGTCTGCCTCGACCTCGTCGATGAGGGTCAGCAGGGAATCGACGGGAGCACCCACGATCGGGCGTTCGACGATCTCCTTCGCACCGGCCACGGTCGCTTCTCTCGGGCGGTGCGAAGGATGTCGTAGGTCGGTGCAGACCCGGTGATCTGGTACGCCTCGTCCCGGAGGACGTCGGCCGCCTGCGCGGTGTCACGGGCGTCCGCCGGGTAGTACGCGCATGCGATCACCAGTTTGGCGCCGGCGTCCGCGGCGAGAGCAGCAGCCTTCTCCACGGCCCGGTACGACGACTCCGAGCCGTCGGTGCCGACGACAATGGTCCGGTAAGCGGTCATTCAATCCTCCAACGATGATGTGCCGGCGCGGTGGCCGGTCGGTGGAGACGGATCGAACAGGCGATCCCCCACACCTGATGCTGGCAAAGACACTAGCGGTCGCGGCGGTACGGGTGGGACGTTTGGGATAGACACCTCATCGGCCGCCACTGTGTGTGTTACCTCGCGTCACCGAAACGTGGTCCGAACATCCCGCCGGGGAGCAATCCACCGCCGACAATCGCGTCACGCCACGGCACCGCGAGATCGAGAAGCCTCTCGACGGCCTCCTCCCCCACGACAACCCACGGCTCCACTGCCAGGTCGTCGGTGAGATCCTCGACGAGTTCACGCACTTCGAAACCGTCACCCGTCAGTTCACCGGCGCGGTTGATCAATCCCCCGCACGCAATGCGGTCTCGGCCTCATCCCATTCGTCGGCGGTCCAGCCCCTGCTCGCCTTGACGAACTCTGCACTGAATCCGATCCCGCTTGCGGTGTGCGTGATGAGCGCGTCGAGTCCCGTGAGGCCGGCACCCTGCAGCGCTGCTACGTGCCCGTCCCCGCGGTATTCGCGGAGCAGGGTCAGCGCGTGCCAGAAGATCAGGTGTGGCGCCGCCGGCCACGATTGATCGGAGTGTCCCGCAAAGAGGGCTCGACCGTCGACGCCGGGAATCGATCGTGCGACCGTCGCAGCCAGCTCCGCGGCCTCGGTCATGTCCGGTGAAGCGATGACGTCCGCTCCGAGCCACCTGGTCATCGCCGCATCGACCCCACGAATTCGAGCCGCATACACCTCGGACGGTGCGGCAATCTCCCATGCCGCGGGCAGCGCGGACTCGATCAGACGTGGGGCAAAGTTGTAGAACGTCGCAGTCGCGACGCCCGGCCCGACCGTGCCCATCGGCGCGACCCGCGACGCCACGTACTTCATCGCAGTGCCCTTCAGACCGAGCTCCCCCAGCTCCGAATGTACTTCCGGAGCAAAATACGTGAAGGAATGAAGGAGCTCGAGCGCGCGGGCGGCGCGACCGGCAGCAGCAGAATCCATGTACCGGGACATTACGGCAACCGCCGGCGACACCACGGCAACCGCCGTCGAACCGGAACCGGACTACTGGAGCCCGGCAGCGTCCATACCGCGCAGCTCCTTCTTGAGATCAGAGATCTCGTCGCGCAGGCGCGCAGCGAGTTCGAACTGCAGGTCGCGGGCGGCCTGCATCATCTGGTCGGTCAGTTGCTGCACGAGATCGGCGAGTTCCGCGCGGGGCATCGATTTCGTGTCGCGACCCTCGACGACACCGGCACTGCCGACCCGCCCCGACTCTCCCTGTGCCCGGCGCCCGCGGCTCGCGTTGCGGCCCGAACCGCCCACCTCGACCCGCTCCGAGTCCTCGGCCTCCTCGTAGACCTGGTCGAGGATGTCGGCGATCTTCTTGCGCAGCGGCTGCGGGTCGATTCCGCGCTCGACGTTGTACGCGATCTGCTTCTCACGGCGGCGATCGGTTTCCTCGATGGCGCGCGCCATCGAGTCGGTGATCCTGTCGGCATACATGTGGACTTCACCGGAGACGTTGCGAGCCGCACGACCGATCGTCTGGATCAGCGACCGGGTCGAGCGCAGGAACCCTTCCTTGTCGGCGTCGAGGATCGCCACGAGCGACACCTCGGGAAGGTCGAGGCCCTCACGGAGGAGATTGATGCCGATGAGGACGTCGTATTCCCCGAGACGGAGTTGACGAAGCAGTTCGACGCGGCGCAGAGTGTCGATGTCCGAATGCAGGTACCGCACACGGACTCCGAGTTCTAGAAGGTAGTCGGTGAGGTCTTCGGCCATCTTCTTCGTCAGGGTGGTTACGAGCACGCGTTCGTTACGCTCGACACGCCCACGGATCTCGTGCAGGAGATCGTCGATCTGCCCTTCGTGGGTTTGACGACGACTTTCGGGTCGACGAGCCCGGTGGGCCGGATGACCTGTTCGACGAACTCGCCGCCCGCCTGCCCGAGTTCGTAGTCGCCGGGGGTCGCCGACAGATATACGGTCTGGCCGATCCGTTGGGAGAATTCTTCCCAGGTCAGGGGACGGTTGTCGACGGCCGACGGGAGCCGGAAGCCGAATTCGACAAGGTTCCGCTTGCGCGACATGTCGCCTTCGTACATCGCGCCGATCTGCGGCACCGTGACGTGGGACTCGTCGATGACGAGGAGGAAGTCTTCCGGGAAGTAGTCGATGAGGGTGGCGGGCGCCGATCCGGCCTCACGCCCGTCGATGTGTCGCGAGTAGTTCTCGATGCCCGAGCAGAAACCGACCTGACGGATCATCTCGAGGTCGTATTGGGTGCGCATCCGTAGCCGTTGCGCCTCGAGAAGCTTGCCGCGATTCTCGAGATCGGCAAGGCGTTCCTCGAGTTCCGATTCGATCGAGTTCACGGCGCGCTCCATGCGTTCGGGACCGGCAACATAGTGCGTTGCCGGGAAGATGCGCAGCGAGTCGACCTTGCGAATCACATCGCCGGTGAGCGGATGCAGGTAGTAGAGGGCGTCGATCTCGTCGCCGAAGAATTCGATGCGGACGGCGAGTTCCTCATACGCAGGGATGATGTCGACGGTGTCGCCCTTCACGCGGAACGAGCACGTGTGAAGGCCATGTCGTTGCGGGTGTACTGCACGTCGACCAGAAGGCGCAGAAGAGCGTCGCGTGGCACTTCGACACCGACCTCGAGCTGTACCGATCGGTCGAGATAGGACTGTGGAGTGCCGAGACCGTAGATGCACGAGACCGATGCGACGACCACGACGTCGCGACGCGAGAGCAACGCCGAAGTGGCGGAGTGCCGCAGCCGTTCGACATCGTCGTTGATGGACGAATCCTTCTCGATGTAGGTGTCGGTCTGCGCGATGTACGCCTCGGGTTGGTAATAGTCGTAGTAGGACACGAAGTACTCGACCGCGTTGTGGGGAAGCATCTCGCGGAGCTCGTTGGCGAGCTGCGCGGCGAGGGTCTTGTTCGGTGCCATCACCAACGTGGGCCGCTGAACCCGCTCGATCAGCCACGCGGTGGTCGCGGACTTACCGGTACCGGTGGCACCGAGCAGGACGACGTCCCTGTCCCCCGACTTCAGGCGGCGCTCGAGTTCGTCGATGGCGGCGGGCTGGTCGCCTGCGGGCTCGAACTCGCTGACGACTTCGAAGCGTGTGTCGGTGCGCTCGATCTCACCGACGGCCGGAACTCTGAGTGGGCAACAACCGGATGCTCGCTTGCGAACGCCATGGGATCCAGGGTAGGCCGTGCCACCGACAAACTCCCCCGCACCCACAACGACAGGTCGCGGTAGCGTGCCTTCATGCCGCACCGTCTTCATCCGATCAAGGTGGAACGATTCGACGTGACCGCCGGAACCAACACCGACCCGAAGCGTCGTGCGGCCGGTCGAGACATTCCGGGCGTGCCCGTGGGGCCTGTACATGGGCCGCTCTGCGGACCACCCCCAGTTCCACTATCTCGAATCGTGGCTGCTGCCCTCGCTGAATCTGCGCGCGTCGATCTTCCACTTCCGGCCGGGGCACGAACGCGATCAGGACCGGTATGTCGACGTCGGGATCTTCTGGCGCGACGGCGACGTATGGCATTCGCGCGACCACTATCTCGACCTGGTGGTCTCCACAGGCCGCGATACCCGCGTCGAGGACATCGACGAGTTGTTCGCCGCCGTGGCCGCCGGGGTGCTCGACACCGACGATGCCGAACGGGCCGTCGCCACCGCGCTCGCGGCCGTCGACGGAATCGCCTCGCACGGTCACGATCTCGACGCGTGGCTCGCATCCGAGGGTTTTCCCGTGAAATGGCGTTGAGATTCTCCGGTTGAGCCCGACGAGAGGCACCCGAATTCCGCTCGCCGATATCGGTGTGAATCACAGCGGATAACTGCTGGCTATCGCGGATTTCGGGACCGATGGACACTACCCATGAAATACCCGTACGCCCGGTATGTTACTGTTTCGCGGTCGACGAGAATTTGTATTACACATGCAAATAGCTCCGGACGAGCGGCGGCCGGGATATTGCGAATCGGCACGGCGAGGAAATCCCTCGCCTCCGACACGCCCGGTGCCCGAATATTTTCGTGAGCGCGCAGCAGCGCCTCCGCTGCCGCGTCGACGTGTACCCAGAATTGGGCATTGACCAGCAGGATACGTACACCGACGTGCCCTGACCGACCCGCTGCCGTATCGCAGTCTCGGGTCACCCGGGCATGCCGCCCCCGGTGGATACAGCCGAAACCTAATTCGAGTCGCGCTGTGCCCGTCCCCGGGCACCACGCGAATACGAAGGAGGTTGCATTGGACAGCACCGAGCTCGTTCAACTCAGTGCCGTGACAGTTGTTCTGCTGCTGATTTTATTCTATGGTGGGACATTTCTCATTTCGGCCCGGATCGGCAAGAAGAACGAAAATGCCGACGGTTACATGACCGCCGGAAACAAAATCGGATTCGGTGTCTCGGCAGCAAGCATGACTGCGACATGGATCTGGGCGTCCTCGCTTTATGCGTCCGCAACCTCGGGATATACCTACGGAATCTCCGGCCCCATCCACTACGGACTCTGGGGCGCGTTGATGATTCTGTTCATCTACCCGTTCGGTAAGAGGATCCGCGCAGTCGCCCCCAAGGCGCACACACTCGCCGAGGTGATGCACGCACGGCACGGCGCATCGAGCCAACTGATGCTCGCCGGGTCGAATGTGGTCGGCAGCCTCATCAGCCTGATGTCGAACTTCATCGCGGGCGGTGTACTCATCTCGATGCTCTCACCCTTCTCGTTCGTCCAGGGCGTGGTGTTCATCGCCGCCGGCGTGCTGCTGTACACACTGTGGTCGGGTTTCCGGGCATCGGTGCTCACCGACTTCGTCCAAGTGGTGGCCATGCTCGGGGCGGTCGTGGTGATCATCCCCGCGGCCTTCTTCATCACCGGGTTCCCTGACGCCTTCGAGACCGGCGCGAGCAACCTCACCGAGCAGCAGAGCAATTTCTTCTCGAGCGACGCGTTCCTCAACCAGGGCGCGCCCTACATCGCGGCGGTGCTCGCCTATGCGATCGGCAACCAGACCATCGCACAGCGGCTCTTCGCAGTGCGTGAAGACCTGATCAAGCCCACCTTCATCACCGCTACCGTGGGGTACGGCGCGACGGTCATCGGTGTCGGAATGTTCGGTGTACTCGCGCTCTACCTCGGGATCGACCGATGGACGGGGACGTCAACAACATCATCCCGCAAATGGTCGCGTCATATCTGCCGACGATCCTGGTAGTGCTGTTCTTCATCATGATCATCGGGGCACTGTCGTCGACGGCGGACTCCGATCTCGCC
Organism: Rhodococcus sp. JCM 9791; assembly: GCA_001312645.1. Classification (GTDB taxonomy): domain Bacteria; phylum Actinomycetota; class Actinomycetes; order Mycobacteriales; family Mycobacteriaceae; genus Rhodococcus. The sequence goes on along the minus strand of BBEG01000042.1, from coordinate 8,400 downwards.
GCCCTGTCGTCGATCATGATGCCGACGTCTACGGCCAGAACATCGCCGGCGGGAAGAAACATGCCGATCCCCGGCGCATGCTGTTCGTGGGCCGAACCACCATGGTGCTCGCCACCGCGGCAGCAGTCGGATTTGCGAGCATGCGCTTGAACATCCTCGATCTACTGGTATTCGTCGGTGCGCTGTGGGGTGCTCTCGTCTTCCCGGTGATCGCCAGCTTCTACTGGAACAAGGTCACCAACAAGGCCTTCACCACCTCGGTACTGCTCGCGCTCGCACTGTTCCTGCCGGTGCGATTCGAGTGGCTCTCGATGGACGGCGCGGTCGGTTACCTGGTCGATGTCGTCTCGGTTGTCGGCGTCGGCGTGATCGCCGGGCTCATGGCATTCGGTTTCTTCGGACTGCGGGTCGCGCGGGTCGTCGCGGTCGTGGCCGCACTGATCGCGGCTCCGTTCTCGATCGGCTTCCTGCACGACTACGCGGTCTTGAGCGCGTCCCTGGTGGCGTATGCGGTGAGCACGGTGGTGTGCTGGGCGATGTCGGTGAACAGCAAGGAAGACTTCGACTTCGATGTGATCTCCCACCGCGTCGGCGATTTCGACCCGGTCGAGGACCACTCGGACGGCGATCCCGACAACGACCAGACTCTGACGAAGGACCGCGCATGAGCACCATTGCCCTGACCATCTATGTTCTGATCTGGCCTGTTCTGGTGGCACTCGTGCTGTTCGTCCTCGGTCGCGGCTTCATCAAGGAGTGGCTCGAAGCCCGCCGAAACGGTGAAGACCTGATCTGATCTGATCCGCCTTCTCGGTATACGACTCGGCCCGCAGGAGCAACATCTTCGTCGCTCTGCGGGCCGAGTCGCGCTGGGTTTCAGGGCCGTCACTGCAGGTGGGACCGGAGCAACACCTCGAACGCGGAGCCGCCGGGTCCCGCCGACACACCGGCCACGGTGTTACCGGAGGTCCGCGGCCGGGTCGCAGTCGTGGTCACGTATCCGTCGACACCGACCGTGTCGGCCACCATGAGCGCCGCGAGTTCGTCGGCGGCGCGACGGATACGCCCGGAGAGCCCTTCTTCGCCCGAACCTTCACCGCCCCCGAAATCCTCTGTGGCTGCGAAGATCCCCGTGGGCACCACGACCGCGTTCAGAAACCCGAACAGCGGGCGCATCGCGTGGTCGAGCACCAGTGAGTGCCGTGCCGTGCCCGCGGTGGCGGCGACGATCGTCGGCATGCCGCGGAGGGAATCGGTGTCGAGTGCGTCGAAGAACATCTTGAACAGCCCGCTGTAGCTCGCCGTGAACACGGGCGTCACTGCGATCAGCCCGTCCGCCCGCGATACCCGATCACGAACATCTGCCAGCGGGGGCGTCGGCACATGCGTGGTCATCATGGTCGCGAGATCACCGGCGAGATCGCGGAGTTCGACGACATCGACGTCGACCGACTCACCGCGCGCCCCGATCGCAGCGATCACCGCATCGGCGATCCGATCGGACAACAGTCGCGTGGACGACGGTTGCGACAGTCCTCCGGTCACGACGATCAGCCGGCGGCTCATTTCGACGCTCCCACAACCTCCGCGTCGATCGACGCCGGCGCGACGAGTCGATGCGGCGAGTCCGGTCCCGCCGCCACCAGCGAGGTGTGGGTCGGCGGATCCGACGGCACATGCGCGGGACGACGACGCTCGAACTCGGTTCGTAGCACAGGAACGACCTCGCGACCGAGGATCTCGATCTGTTCGAGGACGACGTCGAGCGGCAGGCCCGCATGGTCCATGAGGAAGAGCTGACGCTGGTAGTCCCCGGCGTAGTCGGCGAACCCGAGGGTGCGCTCGATGACCTGCTCCGGGGTGCCGACCGTCAACGGGGTCATCGCCCCGAACTCCTCGAGCGACGGTCCGTGGCCGTACACGGGAGCATTGTCGAAGTAGGGCCGGAACCGGCGCTTCGCCTCGGCTTCCGTGCCGGCCATGAAGACCTGCCCACCGAGACCGACGATGGCCTGATCTGCGGCGCCGTGCCCGTACTGCTCGAATCGGTTGCGGTAGAGCGTAATCATCTGCTGGATGTGTTCCTTGTTCCAGAAGATGTTGTTGTGGAAGAACCCATCACCGTAGAAGGCAGCCTGTTCGGCGATCTCGGGCGAGCGGATCGACCCGTGCCAGACGAACGGTGGGGTGTCGTCCAAGGGCATCGGAGTGGAAGTGTAGCCGTGCAGAGGGGTGCGGAACTTGCCTTCCCAGTCGACGACCTTCTCTCGCCACAGCCGGCGCAGCAGGTGGTAGTTCTCGATGGCCAGCGGGATTCCCTGACGGATATCCTTGCCGAACCACGGGTACACCGGTCCTGTGTTGCCCCGTCCCATCATCAGATCGACGCGCCCCCTCGAGAGGTGCTGCAGCATCGCGAAATCTTCGGCGATCTTGACCGGATCGTTGGTTGTGATCAGTGTCGTCGCTGTCGAGAGGATGAGGTTCTCGGTCTTGCCGGCGATCCAGCCGAGCATCGTCGTCGGCGAGGACGGCACGAACGGCGGGTTGTGGTGCTCTCCGGTGGCGAAGACGTCGAGTCCGACCTCTTCGGCCGCCAGGGCAATCTTCGTCATAGCGACGATCCGGTCGTGCTCTGTGGGGACATCGCCCGTGATGGGATCGCGTGTTACGTCTCCGATGGTGAAAATGCCGAATTGCACGTCCGAACCTCCGTAACGTAATTGAACTGTCAACTACATGAACGGAATGTCGGACCGCGGTATTCCTCGTCTTCCTTCAGCACCGCCTACCAGGGCGGACGTGCAGTCAGAGTGACCAACCGCTGGACTCTGCCCACGACCAAGCCCGGCGATAGGCCCGGTCGAACCACGGCGCCTTGACCTCGCGGTACACCGACGCAGCGCGCAGCGGATCGGTCTCGTCGGCCGCCGCCCGAGCAGCTGCACGCTTGACTTCTGTGTACTCCTGAACTGCCTCCGCATCGGCCCGCAGCCAGTCGCGCAGGAGCAGGGCGAACTGCTGCCCGGGCCACCCATCGACTCGCACAGCCACACGGGCAGGGCGCCCCGGTCGGCACTACCGTGCAGCCTCATCGACCACACCGCAGGGTCGGTCTCGCCGCCCGCACCGTAGGACGGCTTCGGCAGGTCGTGGTCGATCTGTTCGATCCGCGGGAACCCCGCCGCCGCGAGCGGCTCGGCAAGCGCATCGGCAGCCGAGAGATCAGCGACGGTGACTTGGAGATCCAGCATGTCCACCGCGTCGAGTCCGGCCACTGCTGTCGATCCCACATGATCGATGCGCATCGCATGTCCGCCGGACGCGAGCGCGAGCCGCGCAACGAGACGCTTGGCCTGCTGATCCCACCCGGACTGCGCCGGCACGAGAACCGGGTCGGCGTGCACTGCCGTGCGAGTACGAAGATTCCGCTCGAACGGCTCGAGCCGCTGTTCCCACAACTGCCGGACCGTCTCGACGACGGCGTCGGGTGCACCGGTGTTGTCGAGCCACACGTCGGCGACTTCACGACGCTGCTCCTCGGTGGCCTGCGCGCGGATCCTGGCCATTGCATCGGACTCAGGCATTCCCCGTAGCTCCACGAGCCGGCGCAGTCGTTCCTCTTCACCGGCGTGCACGACCGCCACGAGATGGAACGCCGGGGCCATGGATCCTTCGACGAGCAGCGGAATGTCCTGCACCAGAATCGCATCGCTGGCGGCAGCCTCGACGAGTTCGGCGGTGCGACGACCGACCCGAGGATGAGTGATCGCATTGAGCACGCCGCGCGCCTCGTCGGTCGCGAATGCCTTCTCGGCGAGCGCAGGGCGGTCCAGTGAGCCGTCGGGTAGCAAGATGTCGTCGCCGAATGCGTCGACCAGTTCCGCGAGCCCCTCCGATCCCGGCGCCACGATCTCCCGGGCGATCACGTCGGCGTCGACGAGAACCGCTCCGAGTTCGACAAGCTCTTTCGCCACGGTCGACTTCCCCGCGCCGATACCTCCGGTCAACCCCATTCGCAACACGTGGCCCAGTCTTGCATCATCGATCCCGGTATCGACACTCGGGCTGCCGCAGTCACATCGCGGTCACGAGCGGGTCACAGGCCGATCGCAAGTTTCTGATCAGAAGTGAAACACGCCTCTCACCTGCGTCAAATGCAGCATTCGAGTCTCTCGGTCGGATATCGTCGATCAGAAGCGTCCGACCACGGAGTCCAGTCCACTCGAGAAGGCATGAATGCGATCCTCCCAGTCATCACCCGGTCGGCATCGCCTCGGTATGGAAAACGGTGTTCACTGCATCCTCATCCCCGAGGTGGCCGCCGCACTCACAGAGCATCGGCGCAATTGGCTCACGATGCTCCTGAGCAACGCACGCCACAGTCAGGCCGCCATGCGTAAGCGCGCAGCTGCGCTGCCGACGCAGTGGGCGACACCCGCTGTGGGCTGACAACCCCGGGACGCATCGCGTCCACCGCAGATTCCGCACGCGACACGATCGACGGCCTCTCCCCCACGGGAGGGGCCGTCGGCGTTCGACCATCACTTCCCACAGCACCGTCGCACCACAACAACCACCCGGTCGGCAGCGCAGCTGCGCGCTTACGCAATGATCCTCGAAACGCGGAAGACCCCGCACCGGACGGTGCGGGGTCTTCCGTGAAAACGGTTCTATCAGGCGTTGCCCGACAGCTTCTCGCGCAGTGCAGCGAGCTGAGCATCGCTGGCGAGCGAGCCGCCACCGGTGGTCTCGACCTCGCCCGACTCCGGAGCCGAATCCGAGGAGTAGTTGCTGCTGGACACGCCCGCAGCAGCTTCGGCAGCCTCGTCGGCCGCCATCTTCTCGATCTGGGCGGTGTGCATCTTGTGACGACGCTCGGCCTCCGCGTAGCGGGACTCCCACTCCTCACGCTGCTTCTCGAAGCCCTCGAGCCATTCGTTGGTCTCGGGATCGAAGCCCTCGGGGAAGATGTAGTTGCCCTGCTCGTCGTAGCTGTCGGCCATGCCGTACTTCGACGGATCGAACTCTGCGGTGTAGTCCTCGTTCGCCTGCTTCAGCGACAGCGAGATACGACGACGCTCGAGGTCGATGTCGATGACCTTGACCATTGCGTCGTCGCCGACTGCGACAACCTGGTCCGGGACCTCGACGTGGCGCTCGGCCAGCTCGGAGATGTGCACGAGGCCCTCGATTCCCTCTTCGACGCGCACGAACGCACCGAACGGAACCAGCTTGGTGACCTTGCCCGGAACGATCTGCCCGATCGCGTGGGTGCGAGCGAACTGACGCCACGGGTCTTCCTGCGTCGCCTTGAGCGAGAGGGACACGCGCTCGCGATCGAGATCGACGTCGAGAACCTCGACGGTGACCTCGGTGCCGACCTCGACAACCTCGGACGGGTGGTCGATGTGCTTCCAGGACAGCTCGGAGACGTGCACGAGGCCGTCGACACCGCCGAGATCGACGAACGCGCCGAAGTTGACGATGGAGGACACGACGCCCTTGCGGACCTGGCCCTTCTGGAGCTGGTGCAGGAACTCGCTGCGGACCTCGGACTGGGTCTGCTCGAGCCATGCGCGGCGCGACAGGACCACGTTGTTGCGGTTCTTGTCGAGCTCGATGATCTTGGCCTCGATCTCCTTGCCGACGTACGGCTGGAGGTCGCGGACGCGACGCATCTCGACGAGCGACGCGGGCAGGAAGCCACGCAGGCCGATGTCGAGGATCAGGCCGCCCTTGACGACCTCGATGACGGTGCCCTTGACGGCCTCGTCCTTCTCCTTGAGCTCCTCGATCGTGCCCCAGGCGCGCTCGTACTGCGCGCGCTTCTTGGACAGGATCAGGCGGCCTTCCTTGTCCTCCTTGGTGAGGACCAGGGCCTCGACCTCGTCGCCCACCGACACGACCTCATTGGGGTCGACATCGTGCTTGATCGAGAGCTCGCGGGACGGGATGACGCCTTCGGTCTTGTAACCGATGTCGAGCAGCACCTCATCGCGGTCGACCTTGACGATGGTGCCTTCGACGATGTCGCCATCGTTGAAGTACTTGATCGTGGCGTCGATGGCGGCGAGGAAATCCTCGGCGGAGCCGATGTCGTTGACGGCTACCTGCGGCGAGGTGACGGTGGTGGAGGCCATGTGTTTGAGTTGCTCCGGACGGGTTGATAGTCGGTTGGTTAACACTTTCGGACAGGTGGACCGGCGCTGACGTGCACATCGCGCGCGTTCCACCACGAACACCCTCGTGCAGACCGGTGAAGGGCAGAACTCGGGACACTCGCGTGGACTAGGCTACGCGGTCCGGTATCGCCCCGGCAAACTCACCCGGCGGGAACCGCCGCACGTTCGGCGAGCATCATCGTCAGGAGACCCGATTCCTTGCTCTGCTCCTGCATCATCGCGCGTGCCAGCCGCTTCACCGCACCGTCGTCGAGCAGTAGATCTGCGCCCGCGCCATGGCCACGCCACCGTCGTGATGTCGCTTCATCATCTGCAGGAACAGCACTTCGCCTTCCCTGCCACGCGCTGCCGACAGAGCATCGAGTTCCGCGAGTGTGGCCATTCCCGGCATGCTCGCGCCGGCACCGTGACGGACGGCGCCGCCATCCGCGTGCGCGTGTGCGGGGCCGTGCCACCACCACATCGGGTCGGGATTGATCGGAGCCGCCTCCGTCAGCGTCAGCCAGCCGACCAGTGTTCCGAGTTCGATCGCTGCGCGGAATCGATCCGATCGGCAAATGTGATGACGGCGGGATCGACGTCCGGCGCCAGGCGCGCCGTCATCTGCAACGCCTGCTGATGATGGGCCGCCATGTCCTGCACGAACCCGACTTCGACGTCGCTCAGCACCGGGCCACTCGCGTTGGGCGCATCCACCAGCGGCCGCAACACTGCACCGACCACCAGCAGCAGCACCGCCAGCGACACCAAGGCCAGCGACCGGATCATGATGTTCGGCGCCCCGGTGATGCCGGTCGCTCCGCTCATGATCCGATCGTCGACCGCTGATCGGCCGGCGGGGTGTAGACATCCTCGCTCAGACGCAGAGTCACGAACCCGTTGTCCGAACAACTCACCCACAGGTCGTTGCCGCGCCATTCCGGCGGTGAGAAGCACCAGTCGGTGGACAGGTCACCGGCGACCACCATGCCGCTGCGGGACGAACCCGCCTCGCCGAGGTCGAACCGCCCGCCGATCGCGGCCTGCAGCACCGCCGGCACACTGAGAATCGGAACGCCGATCACGGACGCCAGTGCGTGCGGCGAGTTCGAGCGCTCGAGGTTGCGCGAAGTCATGGCCGGTGGGTTGTAGTAAGCGATCTCCTTCACGTCGAACGGATCACTGACGTCGAACACCCGGATACCGGAGGACACCCACCCGCAGGCCAGCGCCGTAGGATTCACCGGACGGTCTGCCGAGCAATAGTGCGATTCGTAGGCGAACGCCGATCCACCCATCCCCGACGCGACCTGGCTGTCGATGTTCTCCGGCAGATTGATCTCCAGCTTGATCGAATTCACGATCGCCGGATTCGTCTCGTCTGCGAGGTCGATGAGCTTGACCCCACCAGAACCGCCCTCGTCGACCGTGAACAGGTAGGGATTCCCGTCGTAGGTGACGGGGATGCTGTGCTGGGTGGCCCAGCCGTCGGTCCACGACATCGAGGCGACCTGCTGCACCTGTGCACCTGCGTCACGCCGTTGCACGGCGCTGATGTCGAGAACCGCGAGTCCGCCGAAGTTGTTGGACAGGTACAGCCGGTTGCCGTCGGGCGAGATCCCGAACCCGTGGCCGGACATCCCCATCCAGCCTTGCCAGATGACCGTCGGTGCCGCCGGGTCGGTCAGGTCGACGGCGCTGAGCACCCCTTCGGTGCCGGACGACCAGTACGTGCGGCCGTCCGGTGAGAAACCGCCTTCGTGGGCGGTGATCGGGAGCGGCATCCGCGGGTCGGTGCCCGCACCCGGGTTGAGCAATCGCGGGTGAGCGCAGTCGGAGACGTCGTACACCGAGAGCAGGCCGGCGCCGAGCAGTGCGGGAACACCCGTACCCACCAACAGTTTTCGACCCGAGTGCACTTTGAGACTTTCCCAGGTTCCGGCGAGCATCGCAGGTTCGGCAAGGGTCACGGTCGGTCGCGGGTTTCGGGGTTCGACGCATCGACCACCTGCACACCGGTTTCCGGTCCGACGAGACTGCCGGGAAAGATGCTCCCCATGTAAGCGCAGTGGTCGTGGCTCGCCGAGACGATGCCCGCGCCATCGCCTGCGAACCCTCCGAGCCTGGTGATGTTGCAGTCGTAGCCCTCGGCACTGCGCCCGCTGTTGCGGTCTGCCGCCGGCACGTCGCCCTGTAGCCCGGACTCGGGCCGCGACCCGGGCCCGCATTCGGCGCG
>BBEG01000041.1 GCA_001312645.1 Rhodococcus sp. JCM 9791 | reverse complement strand
CGGCAGCGCGGATACGCCACGAGCTCGGGTGAGGTCGAGTCCGGCGCTACGCGGTCGCCGCCCCGGTCGCGAACTCACACCCCGCGGCGTGCCTGACGCTCATGAGCCATCGCGAGAATCAATTGGCCACGCTGCGCCGGAGGTCGTGCGGGCCGCGGAGGAGATCACCAAGGCAGTGCTCGAGAGTTGAGCGCGTCATGCGTCGCCGGAGAGGAAACCGATCACGGCCTTGTCGCAGATCTCCTGCTGCTCCCACTGCGGCCAGTGCCCGGCACCGTCGATGAAGAGAAACTGGCCGTTCGGCATCTTGTCGGCCATGTCCATGCCGGCCCCCGCAGGACCGGACGGATCGTCGCTGGTCCAGATCACCAGCGCCGGTGCTGCCACCGCGGCCAGGTCGGCATCGGTGACCATGTTGCGCCGCCGCACCTCGGGATCCTGCAAGCACAGGACATGTCGCATCGACTCGGCGAACCCGGGCCGCGAATAGATCGCGCGACGGCACGCGACGAGTTCATCGGTGACACTCGCAGGATCGGCCATGAGCCACTCGAGACGCGCCCGGATGCGTTCCTCCGAAGGATCGTCGGCAGCCGCCTGGCTCAAGTCCCTGATCCGCGCCATCACCTCCGGTGCTGCCATGGTCCCGCCTGGCGTGTTGAGCACGATGCGCTCCAGCCGGTGAGGGTATTCGACAGCGAATTTGATTGCCACCCAACCACCGAGCGACTCGCCGGACAGGTGCACGCGATCCAGATCCAGATCATCCAGTAGCGCGGCGAGATGCCCTACGTAGGAGTCGATCTCGAGATCACGCTCGGTCGGGGTCGTGTAGCCCTGCCCGGGGAAGTCGTAGGCGATGACGGTGAAATGCTCGGAGAGCGCAGGGATGTTTCGCGAGAAGGCTTCCAAATGCCCGCCCGTGCCGTGCATGAGCACGAGCGCGGGCCCGGAGCCCGCGCGCAGCACGCGGGTCCGCCATCCTTCGATCTCGCGGTACGAGATCGTGTGTGCCACCGTGCCGAGGTCGCCCCAGATCGTCATTGCGCCGCACACTCCTTCGTTATTGCAGTGGTTTTCGGTATAGCAGTGGTGACGGCGAATCCGGCAAACCACTCTTTGATCGGGCGGTAGTAACGGCGTGTCATCTCGTATTCGCCCTGAGTGGACAGCGCGGCGTAGGCGGCGATCCAGGTACGGATCTCATGAGCGGAATGGCCACCTTCCTCGGCGAACCACTCTGTCGACTTTTCGTCGAACGCAGTGGTGTCGCCCGACTCGAACGCATCGAGCACGAAAGCGTCGAACTCGGGGTTGAGGTCGTGAAAATCGGTTGATCCCGACGCGAACGCCCCCGCCGCGGCGACAGTGCGGGATTCCCGCACCGACGCTGCTCGGCAGTGGGGTTGCGCCCGTGTGTAATTCGTTCGGCAACTTCCGGGGTGGCGATTTCCATGCGGGGAACCGGCGGGTCGTGGGAGAGACCACCCGATCCGACGATCAGCACTCGCTTCCCCGACTCCGCCAGCGCTCGCCCAGCAGCCTCCCCCAGTAGACGCGCTCGGCTTGCGGGGCCGAGCGGCTCGGCCACACAGTTGATGAACACCGGAATCAGAGGTGGGAGCTTCTCCACGGAACCGAACAGGAACAGCAGCGGTTGAACGAATCCGTGGTCGACCTGCATCGACTCCGACAGCGCAACATCGACGCCCGACTCGAGCGCGTGTCGCGCGAGGACGTAGGCGGCGTCGCGGTCGACAGGTAGCGATCCTGTCGGCAGCCCGTAGTCGCCCACGGATGTCGCTGCCGCACCCACACAGAACGGGGGCATCAGTTCGTACAGGAAGCCGTTGTAGTGGTCGGGCGCGAAGACCAACACGAGTTCGGGATCGAACTCCTCCACGAACGCGCGTGCACCTGCGAGCTGCGCGTGTACCTCGTCGGCAATGCCTGCCTCCGGGTCGTGCAGGCCGATCAACGGCGAGTGCGACGAAGCGCAGAGAGCAAGCGGCATGATCACTCCGTTCGTCGACCGAGCGAGCGGCATAGTGTGCGTTATATACACACATAATCTCGGTATCTACACGCGCGACAGTAACACCCGACCCATCGACGTTCAACGAGTCCGCTCGGGGTCGCCCATCCCCTTCCGCGCGCGCCGGGTTTCGACGAATGAGAAGGCGGATTCACTCGCTCACCATGAGAGCCACCGTCAGATGGTCGCCACCAGAATGTCCTCCCCGCTCGACGGGCGCAGACCGTCGGCCCTGTCGGCGAAGTAGCGGACAGCAAGCGATGCCCCCGCGACGTGTCGGCCATCCGTGAGTCCCGCTTCGCGGGCGAGAGCCAGCATTTCGGAAGGTGTATAGAAACTGACGAACGGTGTTCCGGACGCCTTGGCCCCCTTTTCACTGGTCTCGAGGCCGGCCCGGTCGGTCTCGTCGACCAGATCGGTGGGCAACAGAAAGGTCATTGCCAGCGTCGACCCGGCTGCAAGCCCGGCGACCTGACGAAGTGTCGCCGCGGTGGCATCCCTGGTGAGATAGTGGGACACACCTGTGGAGACGACAACCGCCGGAAGATTCGGGTCGAAGCCCTCGTCGGACAGCTTCTCCCGCCAGCTTTCGTTTTACTCGAAGTCGACCGGCACGAGATGAAGCCGGTCCGGAACGCCGTACCCGAGTTCGATCAGGCGCCGACGCTTCCACGCCTGCGGGCCCGGTTGATCTACCTCGAACACCTCCATCTTCGCGGCAACATCCGGTCGGCGCTGGGCGAAGGTATCGAGACCGGCGCCCAGGATCACGTACTGAGTCACGCCCAGTTCTGCCTGCTCGATCACGAGGTCCTCGATGAATCGAGCGCGGCCCACGATTGCCGCGCGGAAGCCGCTGGTCGCCTGCGGGTCCATGTCCGGGCGACGTGGCCAATCACCGTCAGGCGCAAGAAGCCGCAGGCCGACCTCATCTTCGAGTACGTGCGGCGGTGGATCCACCTGGACGTGCATCGCACGCCACAGTGCGACACGTTCGGCCGTGTTCTCCGGCGCCTCGATCTGCTCATTCGCCATGCTGATCCACCTCTGCGTGTCGTCCCGGGCCGGAAGCTTGGAGGCTCCAGAGTCGCCCATCGGGATCGCGTACGGTCATCTCGCGAGTTCCGAAGTGGGTGTCCTCGAATGGTGTGACCACGTCGACTATGGGATCCGGATCAAATGCATCAGCGTGGGGCACATTCAGAACGAGTCGGATCTGCGGCTGCTCGCTTTCAGGGACCTCGGCGATGAACATGTAGGGACCGTCGCCCGCGCGGAGCTGCCCGGAGGCGTGGTCGGTCTCGAACTCCAAGGTGAAGCCCAGCTGCTGGAAGAACTTCGCCGACTTACCCCAGTTGTGGGTCGTCAGATACACGGCTTCGATGCCGGCGGTTGTCATTTCGATCTCCCTTCCGGAGGAACACGAGCGCTACTCGTGGGTGTCGAGGTAGGCGCGCATCGCCTCGGTCACCAACGCGGACAGCGATGTTTCGTCCTCGATCGCGCGATGTTTGATCTGCTTGATCAGATCGACCGGCAAATACACATTGAACTGCTTGACGTCACCCACAGCAAGCATGCTAGCAATCTAGCTAAGTGGCGTAAAGCAGGTTCGGCGTCGACGGTGGGTGTACCGAAATATCGGACAGTAACCGTCATCTCGGACACTTCGAGTATCCGCAGCCGTTCATAGGTCAATCAGGGAACGACAACAACGCGTTCTCCGGGCGATCCGCATCTGCCAGGCCGATTCGATGTCGACAAGCGGAACGATACGGGGAGCCTCCATCATCCGACCGTCAGCGATCGCGACGGCGAGTTCGTCGAGACCTGCACGGTTGCGGCCTGCGGCGAGGAGCCCTTCCTCTCGTTCCGCGGGTTTCCGTTGGTTCTGAACCAACGGAAACCCGCAAAAGCGGAGGAATGCTGGTGATCATGTGGACCAGAACGCCTGGACCACGAGTACACCAACAGATTCGATCAGGTCAGCCGGGGAAGGGAGGAGCACCCGGGGCGTTGTAGCCGCCGTCTGCGTAGCCGCACAAGGAAGGGGGAGTCCCGTCGAGGAGACATCCGATTGCCACCTGAACCATGCGCGGCAACTCCGCGGCGCTCCCCGTTGCAGGAGCGGAACTACCCGTGGGAACAGCACTCGCCGTCGCCGGAGCTAGGAGAATGGCAGCAGCACAGCCTATTACAACCGTGACGAACTTGCGTTTCATGAAGTGAAGCCTTCCACGTTGTTTGGACGGTCGGAAGTGAATCGGTAACCAGCCCCGAGCTGTTACCGATTGCGAACTCAGTGAAATGGTGCTACGTGCACAGAAATCGGCAGACGCAACCGCACCTCGGTGCCGCGCGGTTCGTTCGCGAGGAACCGGATGTCGCCGCCATGCCGTTCGATGATGTGCTCGGACAGGATCAAACCGAGACCCGACCCGTCCTGTTTCGCAGAAAATGCACCCGATGCCAGCCGATTCTCAGGGGCTCTCTCCATTCCCCTGCCCCCGTCCGACACAGACACGCAGGCCCAATTCTCGTCACGCCAGGTGTTGATCTTCAATTCCTTGACCTCGGTGGTCGGCAGCACGATTTCGTCGATCGCGTTGAAGCACAGGTTGATGATCACCTGACCGATCAGCACGCTTTCACCCTGAACGGGCAGTGGTTCGTCCGTCGGGTCGACGTTGACGCACACGCCTCGTTCAGCGGCACGCAGCCGAACGAAATACAGGCTCTCTTCGACAACCTCGTTGAGATCCAGTGCAGACATCGTTGATTCGATTCGTCTGACATACCGTTTGACGGACGCCACGATCTCCGCGGCGCGGCTCAGTTGCTTTTCCGCCATGTCCAGTCCGTACGAGAGCTGCTCCCGGTCGAGGGTGCCTCCCGCGACACGCGCCTTCAGTCCGCTCAGATAGTTCGACGACGCGGCGAGGGGCTGCCCGAGTTCGTGGGCAAGGATCATCGCCATGTCGCCCATCGCGTTGTAGCGACTCAGATACTGGAGGTTCGCCTCCTGATACTCGTGTCGCTGTTCCAGTTCGACGCGATCCGTCACGTCCCGGACGGCCAGCACACGGGAGACGATCCCGTCGTGCACCACATCCTCGAGTTCACCGGCCAGCCAGGTGGTACTTCCGTTCGATTTCGTGATCTTCTGCGTGATATTGACGGATCCGTGTCCGGACGCAAGTTTGGCCACCACCTGCTCGGAGTTCAGCGTCGGGTCGCACCGGCCGAGGTCTTCGAGGTGGACACCCATGAGTCGATCGGGTGTCGAATCGAACAGCTGCGCGGCGAGCGGGGAGATGTCTTCGATACAGTTGTCGTCGTCGAGCACCAGAATTCCGGCCGAGGTGTGGGTCATGATCCGCTGCAGCGACTGCGAGACCCAGCTCAGTTCCTGCTGGATTTCGACCTCCTCCGAGATGTTGCGGAACTCGACCATCACCACCGGGCCGTCCTGGAACTGCATGAGCGACGCGGTGGCGTCGGTGAGGAAGTCGACGCCCGCCTTGGTCCGGTACTTCCACTGCCGGTGACTCGACCCGTGCACCACGGCTGACTGCAACCACGCGACACCGAGTGCCCGGCGATACTGCCGTTCCTGGCTGCTCATGTGGTGTGCCTTGAGCGGACGCAACTCCTCGAGCGTGAATCCGAACATCCGGCAAGCGGCGGGATTCGCCCACAGGATGTTCTTCGACGCAGCCTCGTGGATGAGAATGCCCGTCTGAGTGTGTTCCGCCATCGCCTGGAAGTCGCGTCGCGTCGGGAACATCGATCAACACCTCCGAGACTGTGACGGCCCATCATCGAACACGATGCGCCTCATCCGCCATAAGGAATTACCTTATGACCTCGGGAGAAAATCCCGATACCGCCGCAGTCTCGTCGTCCATAGCGTGTTCATCAGCGCGAACACGTATCGAACGGAGACGAGATGACGATCCCCAGCATCACCGAACGGATCGCGGCCGAGCCGGTAGCGCGGCACGGGACCGGGCGTTCGAAGATGCGCTCGAAGTGCTGTGCGACCGACGAGACGAGTTCAACCAGCAACACTTCGTCCCGCCCGATTACATTGCCATGCTCAAGCGCGCCGGAATGTACCGGGCGTCGACGCCGGCGCAGTTCGGTGGCGAACCGATGGATCCGTCGTCGTTCATGAAGCTCGTCGAGCGGATCTCCGCGGTGGACCCGGCCACGGGCTGGGTTGCGAGCTTCGGATCGTCACTTGTGTATTTCTCGGCCCTCCCGGTCGCGACGCAAGCGAAGATCTACGCCGACGGACCGGACCTCGCCTACGCCGGCGGCCTGTTCCCGATGCAGGAAGCCGAGAAGGTGGACGGCGGCTACCTGTGCAGCGGGCTCTGGCAGTTCGCCAGCGGATGCCGCGGTGCCGACATTCTCGCATCGGTCTCGCAGGTGGCCCCGACACCGACGGAATGCCGCTCACCGCGCTCGTGGACCCGGCCGACGTGGAGATCGTGGAGAACTGGGATGTGGCCGGTATGAGGGCCACCGGCTCCCACGCGGTCCGCGCAGACCGACTCTTCGTGCCCGAGGAGATGACATTCGTGCGCGGCGGCGTTCCGCAGGTGGACGAACCGATCACCAGATATCCGATTCTTCCGTACGCAGCACAGGTACTGGCCGTCGTGACGCTCGGAGCCGCGCGCGGCGCTCTCGATTACGTGCGCGAGGTCGGCTCGGCACGCTCCAGCATCACCGGCGGACCGGTCAAGGGAAATCGACCCGCCTACAAGACCGGTCTCGCGAAGGCCGAGGCCGATCTGCGCTCGGCGCGGGCGTTCTTCTACGAGGTCACCGAAGAGGTCTGGGAGCTGGCCGAATCGGGCCGGCCCATCACGGACGAACACAAGGCGTTGCTCCGACTGGGTGCGACCCAGGCTGCACATGTGGGCCGCACCGTGGTGCTCACCGCATTCGATCTCGCGGGCACCGGCGCAATCTACGAGAGTCATCCACTTCAGCGGTATCTGCAGGACGCGCTCGTCCCGGCCCAGCACGCGATGCTCCAGACCAACACCTTCGAGGCCGCCGGATCGATCCTCCTCGGCCTCGACGCCGGAATCCCCAGCTTCCCCTGATCGGGCCTGCCCACAACCGAAAGGACGCCGTCATGGCCGAACCGTTGCGCACCCTGTTCTGCATCGGCAACAATCAGAACTTCTTCGATCTGCCCAAGGCCGAGATCGGCCCGGTGTGGGTCGGTATCTCCACCATGCTCTCGAACCTGAAGAACATGGACGCATCGACATCATCGGCACCTTCGACGACGACGCCCACATGGTCGGGCCGTCCGACGGCTGGCCGTGGACCTGCTATGTCCTTGCCGATGCCAAGGATCAAGAGACGGTCAGGAGCGCATGTAACCTTCTTCGCACCACCATGATCGGCGAGTACGCACTGTGGAAGTACTTCAAGATCGAAGCGCGGATGGGGCGTGAGCTGACCATCCGGGACGACGTGGAGTTGTGATCCGGTGAACGACGTGGAGAAACGTCTTGCCGCGCTCGAGATCAAGGATGCCGTCCGCGACTGCCTGACCCGCTACATGGATCTGTGCGACGTGCCCGGGCCGATGGAGGATCCCGACCAGATCGGACTGCTGTTCACCGCGGACGCAACCTGGGAGGGTGTGGGGCCCGAGTACGCCGACAAGTTCGGTATCGCCCGGGGGCGCGGCGAGGTGGTCGCGCTCGTCACGCACTATCTTCCGCCGGAAGACCACTTCGTACGCAATGTGCATCTGCTCGGCAGCGAACAGATCGATGTCGAGGGCCACGATGCCCGGGGCCGCTGGATCATGCAGCAACTCTCGCTCTACACGGACGGCACCGCCGAATTGTTGTGCGCTCGACTCGAAATCGACTTCGAGGTCGAACAACTCCCTCACACCACCGCCCGCATGCGCCGGTTCCGTACGCAGCGATTGTTCGCGACACCGCTGCCCGCCGCAGCGATGAGCCACCTGCCTGATGCGGGCGCCCGCACGTCACGAATTCCGAAGGAAGAACACCATGACAACGGTCGAGCATTCGATCCAGGAGAACTACGGCGACCTCGTCGGCACCGATCGTGTCGCGGCCGGCTCTACACCGATCCGGACATCTTCCGCGTGGAGATGGAGAAGATCTTCTACCGCACGTGGGTGTGGGTCGCGCACGAGAGCGAAATTCCCGAGGCCGGCTCGTTCAAGACCACGCAGGTGGGCGACCAACCGGTGATCGTGACCCGCGATCGCAAGGGCAATTTCAACACCCTCCTGAATCGTTGCCGCCATCGCGGCGCAACCGTGTGCGACCAGCGCAGCGGCAAGGCGAACGGCTTCACGTGCCCGTACCACAACTGGTCGTATGCTCTCGACGGGCGCCTGCGCGGCATCCCGTACCCCGATGGGTACGAGGGGGTCATCGACAAGAAGGACTACCCGCTCCAGACCCTGCGCACCGAGAGCTACATGGGGATGATCTGGGCGACGTTCAACCAGGACGCCGAGCCCCTCGAGGATTTCCTGGGCGACGCCAAGATCTGGATGGAGCGTTTCTTCAAGCAGAGCAACGGTGTACCGACCAAGGTCATCGGCGTGCACAAGTTCCGGTTCAAGGGCAACTGGAAGATCCAGCTCGAGAACACCACCGACGGCTACCACTTCCCGATGGTCCACAAGTCGTGGATGGCCTCGGTCGACGCGGAAACCGCGAACATGATGTCGTTCATGGACGATCCGAGCGCCGAAACACACTCGCTCGGTAACGGGCACAGTGTCGCGATCATGGCCGCCGCCCACATGGACCTCGACATCGACGACGGTACCGAAGAGATCCAGCCTCGATTCCAGCATCTCGTCGACGAACTCACCGAAGCCGGTGAAAGCCCCGAACGAATTCGTCGCTACATGCGCTCTATGCACGGCTGCGGGTTCAACCTCAACACGTTCCCGAACGTGGCGATGTCGTCGTCGTTCTTCCGGGTCCTCATCCCCATCTCGGTCGACGAAACCGAGATCTGGCACATGGCCATCGGCATGGACGGCGGACCTGAAAGCGTCAACCGGGAGCGGCTGCGCATCCACGAGCATTTCCAGGGACCGTTCGGTTTCGGTAGCCCCGACGACGCCGAAGGCTGGACCCGGGTGCAGATCGGTGCCGGTGGCAATCCCGACATGCCGATTCTCGTCAACCGTGGCGAGGGACGCGAATATCTCACCGAAGAAGGCTGGCCCACTTCCCATGTCACCGACGAAACGGGAATGCGTGAGGCCTACGCGATGTGGAAGAAGTTGATGAGCGATGACTGATCTCACCTTTACGGACCCCCGTGTCCTGCGCGCCATCGAGCTCATCTGGAAGGAAGCCGAGGCGCTCGACGACAAGGATTACAAGTCGTGGGAGCAGATGTACACCGACGACGGCCACTACGTCGTCCCCATCGACCCGGACACCGAGGATTTCGGGTCGTCGCTCAACCTGGTGTACGACGACAAGCGCCTGCGGCGCCTCCGTGTCGAACGCATGCTCCAGGGGTACTCGCCGTCTGCCGTGGCAGCGGCGCGCACCGTCCGGGTGATCTCCCGCTTCACCGTGCGCGAGCTCACCGATACGTCGGTCACTATCCGTTCGGCTCAGATTCTCAACGCGTTCAAGCGAAACGAATTCCTGACACTCGGCGCGAACCTGACACACACCGTCGTATTCGACGACGAGGGTGACGACAAGATCGAGCTCAAGGTGATCCGCCTCATCGACAGCGAGGACGCAGTCAGCGCCTCCGGATACCTGTTGTGAGGAGTTGACGTGACCACCACAACCACACACGGCATCGCAGTCGTCACCGGCGCTGCCGGCGGAATGGGCGCCGTCATCGCCCGGAAACTGCACACCGACGGACGGCGGGTTCTTCTCGCCGATATCGACGGCGGTGCCGTCGATGCGCTCGCATCGGAGCTGTCCGCGGACGGATCCACCGCCCGCGGGCTCGAGCTCGATGTGAGCCACAAGGCCGGGTTCGAAGACGGTCTCGCAGTGTGTCAGGAAACCTGGGGCACACCCACGATCCTCGTCAACAATGCCGCGGTCACCCAAGCCGCCGATCTGATGACCCTCGCCGAGGACGATTTCACGAGCGTCCTGAACACGAACGTCAACAGCATCTTCTTCGGATGCCAGGTGTTCGGTGCTGCCATGGCCGACAAGGGTTTCGGACGGATCGTCAACATGGCGTCACTCGCGGGCCAGAACGGTGGCACCGCCACCGGCGGCCACTACGCAGCGTCCAAGGGCGCCATCCTCACCACCACCAAAGTGTTCGCGCGTGAGCTGGCGAGCCGGGGTGTGACGGTCAACGCCGTCTCCCCCGGCCCGCACGATCTGCCGTGGTGCGCAGGACGGTCCCGGCCGACAAGCTCGAAGGCATCATCGCGGGCATCCCGGTGGGTCGGCTCGGCAGCCCGTCGTTCATCGCGGACACGGTCGCGTTGCTGGCCGCCGACGACGCCTTCTTCGTCACCGGCGCCTGCTGGGACGTCAACGGCGGACTGTACGTCCGCTGACGTCCTTCCCCTTCCACTGTCGCTACACAAGGAGAAACGGACATGACACTCATCGACGTCATCGTCTCCGACATCACCCAGGAAACTCCGACCATCAAGTCGATCCGGTTGGAGAAGCCCGACGGTTCACCGCTGGGTACCTATCTGCCGGGCGCGCACATCGACGTGGAAGGGCCGACGGCCATCACCCGCCAGTACTCTCTGTGCAGCACACCAGACGCCGCGGAGTCGTTCGCGTTCGCCGTCAAACGCGAAGCGAACTCCCGCGGCGGGTCAGCCGCACTGCACGAACTCGCGGTCGGCGACAGACTCCGCATCAGCGAGCCCCGGAACCTGCTCGGCATCGCGACCGACGCACAGCACCACGTGCTGGTGGCCGCCGGTATCGGGATCACCCCGATGTTGAGCATGGCCCGCTACATGGACGTCCACGACATCAGCTTCGAGCTGCACTACTTCGCCCGCGCAGAAGCCGAAGCGGCGTTTCTGCCGTTGCTGAACGATCGTTGCCCCGACAAGCTGCACGCCCACATCGGGGTAGCGCGTGAGAGCCAAGAGCAGGTGCTCGACGACGCCCTCGCCGGAGTGCCGTCCGGCTCGCACGTCTACACGTGCGGGCCGGACGAATTCATGGACAAGGTCGTCGCGGTCGCGGGCCGGCATGTTTCGCCCGATGCGGTCCACCTGGAGAATTTCCACGCCGCCGAGCAGCCCGACGCGGCCGAGAACGCGGCCTTCGAAGTGGAACTCGAGGGAGAGACCTACGAGATCCCCGCCGACAAGAGCATCGTCGAGGTGCTCCAGGAGAACGGCTGCGACGTCGACACCTCCTGCCAAGAAGGGATCTGCGGCACCTGCATCATGCAGGTACTGGAAGGGTCGCCCGAGCACCGCGACAACGTGCTCACGAAAACCGAGAAGGAATCGGGTGAGGTCATGGCGGTGTGCGTGTCGCGGACGAAGAGCCCACGACTCGTGCTCGATTACTACTGAACAGCCCTATCGATCGGTGTCCGGGACCTCCACCCCGTACCGGAGGAGGTCCCGGACGAAGGTTCCGATGCTGTCGGAATCGGTCTTGCTCTTGATTCGGGCGCGATGAACATCGACCGTCTTGACGCTCATGCCAAGCCGGCGGGCGATGTTCTGGCTGGGTAGTCCTTCGACGACCAGCGCGAGGATCTGCCGCTCCCGCGGAGTCAGGCACTCGAGCTTCCCCTGCACTACCGTGCGCGAAACATGTTCGGCGAACCGTATTCTGGCCTTCTCCGCACCGGACTGCACGGCGTCGAGCAGTCGCTGCGGATCGTACGGCTTCTCGAGGAAATCCATCGCCCCCTTCTGCAGCGCCCCGACGGACATCCTGATGTCGCCGTGTGCGGAGACGAAGATGATGACGACGTGCGGGGCGAATTCGTTGATCTTCTCCTGGAGCCGCGTGCCGCTCATTCCGGGCATCCGCACATCGAGGACGATGCACGCCGGCGTCGACCCGTCGTACACATCGAGGAATGCGTCGGCGCTGTGGCAGATCACCGGCCGGATACCGATGCTCTCGAGTATCCAGTCGACGGAATCGCACAACTCGGGGTCGTCGTCGACGACGTACACCGTCGCCTCCGGGATATCAGTGGTCACCTGCGCGGAGGTCATGCCGTAGTGTCTCCCCACGCTGCCTCGGCGGTCCAATAGCGGGCCCCCACTGCGCTGAACTCGGGCTCCCACGGCGTCGTGCGTCGAAGTAACGGTTCCTCACCGCGCACCGACTCGTCGGCCGCCTCCGGGCCGTCCGCCTCGACCGTCCAGTGCACCCAATTGACCTCGCGGCCGTATTCGTCGTGCACGAACAGGTCGACATGATGCCACCCGTAGTTGAAGGTGTCCTCGTAGCAGGTGAGGAACATCCGATGGTGGTCGACGGGTCGCGGCTTCAACATCCCGGAATCTCCTGAAATCGCTGTATCTACTGAAACCGTGAGCGGTGCAGCCATTGTCAGCCGGCCACTGCAGGCAGCTCCCGAAGGACGGCCTCGAGCTTCTCGCCCACGTCGAACAGATATTCCTCGCCGCCGGGCAATCCGATGATCTGCAGACCCAACGGGAGCCCCGACGTGGTGCGCGCCCCCGGCACCACCACCACCGGCGCACCGAGCAACTGCCACGGGCGACTGAGGATCGGTGAACCGGTGGCCGCCAGACCCTTCGGTGCCGGACCGGTCGCAGCAGGACCGACGATCACCGACGATCCGTCGAGGATCTCGCGTAGGAGTTCGCGCGACCGGTCGCCTCGGATCGAAGCGGCGGAATATGCGGAATCGGAGATCTCACGGCCCTGCTGCAGCAGATCCCGGATCTGGGGGCTCAGTTCGTCGCGATGCTCGTCGAACTCACGGCGCGCGCACGTGCGGCCTCGTAACCCATCACCGTGAGGTGATCGTCGGCGAGCGTCTTCACGTGGTCGTCCCAGTCGAGGGGCTCCGCCTGCAGCCCCAGATCGTGCAGGAGTGCAGGCACCCGACCCAGCAGCGCGATCATCGCCGGGTCCAGGTCGTCGAGGTGGCTACCGCCCCAGACGAACACCCTCGCCGCCGTGCCGGACGGCCTGCCCGGCTGCGCGCCGACGAACGCGTCGTGCACGTAGCGGAGGTCGGCGACAGTGCGGGTCAGAAACCCCAGAGAATCGAGGGATTCGCTGAGACCGACGATCCCTGACGTGTCGGTACTGCCGTGCGCGAGGACCATTCCTGCCGCGCCGCAATACGATGCCGGACGAGTCAGTGACCCGGCGGTCTGGGTCCCCAGCGCCAACGGCACCGTGCCCGCACCGACTGCTGCGGCGGAACCGCTCGACGACCCGCCGGGGGTGTGGTCGAACGCGCGCGGGTTACGGGTGGGGCCGGGGCGGAAGTAGCCGAACTCCGTGGTCACGGTCTTACCCTGGACGACAGCGCCGAGCGCACGCAGTCGGGCAACGCAGGGCGCGTCGGAAGTGGCTGCAGTGGAAGGTGTGACGGATGAGCCGCACGTGTGGGCATGCCCTCGACATCGATGAGGTCTTTCACTCCGACAGAGATTCCGCTCAAGGGGAGATCTCGCTGGTCGTTGTCGATGCCGGCGGCCTCCGCGGAGGCCGATGACGACAGCTGCACCCATGCCTCGAGCTCCGGTTCCCTGGCCTCGATCGCTGTTCTGACCCGGGTGACCAGCTCCGTCACCGTCGTGGAACGTGCCCGGACCGACCGCACTTGATCCGAAACCGAGATATCGACCGCGGGCGCGTTCACATCTTCCTCCTACATTCGCTGACCTCCCCATTCTGCCCAGTCAGCGCGAGCGGCGACAGTAAAGGTTTCTCTCCTACCCGAGCAAGGAAACGCCAAATATGTTTTCCACACCGTCGGCCCGATGTTGCCCCTCGAATTCTTCCAGCACGCACCACGCCCCATTCCCAGCCCACAAGAAAGGCGGCTGCACATGGCTTCGACCGTGGCGCCGGACACGATCCTCGATTCTCCCCAACCGGAGAAGTCGACGAAGATCGACTTCGGCAGAATGAACGCAAGGCCTGGCTCATCACAGCGCTGCTCGTCCTGTTCCAGATCGTCGCGTTCGCCGACAAGGCGGTACTCGGTCTGGTTGCATCCGAGGCGATTCCCGATCTGGGCATCACCGCGGTCGAGTTCGGTTTCATCGGCAGCGCATTCTTCTTCTTGTACGCCGTGGTCTCCGTCGTGACCGGTTTTCTCGCAGCCAGATTCTCGGTGCGGTGGATCATCCTCACGATGGGTGTCGTGTGGGCGGTCATGCAGTTCCCCATGCTCCTCGGCGGCGGTGCCGCGATCCTGCTGGTCACCCGCATCGTGCTCGGCGGTGCCGAAGGGCCCGCCACCGCGATGTCGCTGACATCTGTCCACTCGTGGTTCGAGCCGAAGCGTCGTGCGCTGCCGTCGAACCTCGTGGCGGCCGGCTCCACCCTCGGCCCCGTCCTCGCCGCCCCCCTGCTCGCATGGGTCATCGGTGAATGGGGGTGGCGCTGGGCGTTCGGTGTCCTCGGCATCGCCGGTTTCCTCTGGGTGATCGCGTGGGTGCTACTCGCGGGCGATGGACTATTCGGGTCATGGAAAACAGGGCGATGATGCCGTGCCCGCGGAGTCCTACGAGGACGCGGATATCGAGGATGTCGACAAGCAGAAGCCCGTCGCCCTCTGGCGCGCATTCGCCAGCCTGACCTTCCTCGCGGCCGTCATCGGAGGCGGCTCCAACTTCTGGGTTCAGGGATTCGTGACGACGTGGCTTCCGCAATACCTCGGAACCGTCGTCGGACTTTCCCTACCCGAGGTCGGGACGGTCACCACCATCCCGTGGATCCTCGGAGCCGTCGTCCTGCTGTTCCTCGGCTTCCTCGGCCACCGGCTGATGCAGAAGGGGTTCGATTCGCACCGTTCCATCGCGATCCCCTTCGGTGTCGCGGCACTCGTTGCCGGTGTGTGCTTCATCCTCGTCCAAACCACGTCGGGTGTCTTCGCTGTTGCGCTGCTCTGCATCGCGGCCGGTTGCAGCCTCGCCTTCCCCATGACCGCATCAGCGCTGGCATTCTCCGTGGGCAAGAAGCAGCGGCCCATCATGATGGCCACACTCGGCGGTGTCGCCTCCGTCGGAGCGATCATCTCGCCCACCCTCGTCGGATGGCTGATGACCCGAGCCGGATATGTCTCACCGCCCTCCGGATCCGAACTCACTTCCGAGATGGCCGACAACATGGCCGTCGGTGTGCACCAGGCGTTCACGATCACCGGCATCGTCCTCCTCGTCGGCGGCGTGCTGTGCATCCTGTTCCTCCGCCCCGAGGCCCTCGGACGCAAGCTCCAGGCCGGCTACAGCAAGTAATCTTCCCCGAGCAAGGAGGCACTCATGTCCACGGACACCACGATCGACATCGACAGTGACATCGACCGTGTCATCGACAAGGGCCTGTTCCGCGAGGTGATGGGCCACTATCCCACCGGCGTCGCGGTCGTCACTGGACGCGCGGACGACGGCGAGCTGCTCGCTCTCGTCGTCGGCACGTTCAGCTCGGTGTCGCTCGAGCCTCCCCTCGTCTCCTTCATGCCGATGAAGACGTCCAAGTCGTTCGACAAGCTCCGCCGATGCGATTCGGTGTGCATCAACATCCTCGGCGGCGAACAGGAAGAGCTGGTTTCCACGATCGCACGACGCTGGGAGAACAAGTTCGACGGCATCGACTGGTTCGCCTCACCGTCCGGTGATCCGGTGCTCGAACAATCCGTCGCGTGGATCGACGCGCGCATCACAAACACCGTCGACGCCGGGGACCATTGGATCGTCCTGTGCGGTGTCGACGACATGGCCGTCACCAATCCTGTTGCGCCGCTGATCTATTTCCAGGGCGGCTACGGCAGCTTCGTCAGCACGTCGTTGATGGCACGGATGGATCACGAGATTCTCGACGAGATCCAGGATGCGGAGATCGCACGTCCCCACGTCGAGGCACTTGCCCAGCACATCGGATGCGAGGTCATCCTCTACACGGCGATCAGCAGGGACGAGATGGCGACTGTGCTGTCGGCGGTCGGGCCGGGAGTCGAGCGGGAGAACGGCCTTGCCAGACGGATTCCGATCGTTCCACCCATCGGCGACAGTATCGTCTTCGATCTTTCCGGCGACGAGCAGGAACAGTGGCTGGCCAACGCTCGCGGTGTCGACGAATCGGTGAAGGAGCATTACCGACAGCGGATCACGTTCCTGCGCACCCACGGCTACGTGCTGTCGCTGCTGCCCCAAGAGGGAATTGCCGCATACGACCCGATGTGCGAAGCCACGCGGCGATACGAATCCAGCCGTCTCACCCCGAGGCAGGAGCGTGACATTCGGGCATCGATCGTCGAATCGACCGTCGACTATCGTCCTCGAGAACTCGACGCCGAGGGTCGCTACAACGTCGGCTCCGTCGTGCTACCCGTGCGCGATCGGGACGGTAATCACACCCTGACGTTGCGTCTTGCCCAGCTCCCGATGCGTGCATCCGGAGCGGTGGTAGCGGAATGGATTTCGAAGGCCGAGTCAGTGGTCGAGGTGTTGGAAGGGCGATCCGGGCGGCAGTAGACCGACCGACACTATGCCTGCAGGACCAGCAGAAACCCACCGCCCCCGGCGTCGATCCGGGTGGTGAACTGCACCTCCGGCTCCAACCGCGACAGCCTGTCGAGCAACCATTCGGAGGCTTCCTCCGCGTCGGACTTCGCGGGGCAGCGGGCCACCGCGGCGCGGCCGCCCTTGCGCTTCAGTTGCTCGACCGTGTCGACGATCGGCGCCGGATCGACGACGAACAGGCGGTCGGGCCACGGCACGACGGGTTTGACGGCGCCCTTCTTGGTGTTGCAGGCACGGTGCGCGAGTCGCTCCACGCCGCCCTTACCCTTGCCCTTCTTGGCCGTGTTGATGCTGTCGATGCTGGGGCCGCGAGGGTCGTTGACCGACATGTCGGGGTCCACCGGTTCATCACATAGCCAGCATCGCCACGACTCGCGGTCGCCGACTTCCTCGAGGGTGCTCATGGCGACAAACGCTACCCGGGCCCTCGATGGGGTCGGGTCACCGGAGACTGTTCCGCACCACCCGGTCGATCAAATCACCTTCGTCGACTCCCGTCGCCGCAAGCCCGAGCGCCCCCGTCGACGAGAGCACGGCGATTCCGTGGACACCGGTCCACAACGCCGCTGCCCGCTGCGGCGCGTCGTCGGAGCCTACGGACCGCTCCACCATCGTGATCAGCCAGGTGAACAGTGGTTGCGACACGTTTCGTAGCTGTGCTCCGGATCCTTCGAGCAGGTCGTGACGGAATATGAGCGTGAACATCGCCGGTCGACGCCGCGCGAAGTCGACGTAGGCGGCGGCCAAGGCGGGGAGGTCGTCCTCCGGTTCCACCGCGGCGGCGAGCGTCGCCGAGAGGTCTTTCACACCGACTTCGGCGATCGCCGCGAGGAGACTCTTGTGCGTGGGGAACCACCGGCGCGGTGCCCCGTGGGAAACCCCGGCCCTCCGAGCGATCTCTCGAAGACCGACGTCCGCAGCGCCCGTTTCCTCCAGCAGTTCGATGCCCGCTCTCACCAGCGCCGATCTCGTGTCTTCCATCTTCACGTAGACAGTGTCTCCCATTTTCGTGTAGACACTGTCTATGCGCTTCTGGAGTGCCTGCTTCTACAGGCTGTGTCGACACGCCTGATCGGGCCGGCACTACATCTGATCGGCCGCCCCAAGGTGTCGGGACGCGAGCACATTCCACGATGCGGTCCGGTCATCGTCGCAGCGAATCACCTCGCCGTCCTCGATTCGTTCTATCTGACGCTGGCAGCACGACGACAGATCACCTTCCTGGCGAAAGGCGAATATTTCGACAAGGGCGGCATCGTCGGCGGGTTCCAACGCTGGTTCTTCTCTGCCATGGGTCAGATTCCCGTCGATCGACGAGGAGGTTCCCATGCGTCACCCGCACTCACTGCCGCAACGCGGATCGTCGAACAGGGCGGAGCATGGGGCATCCACCCGGAGGGAACACGCTCACCCGACGGCCGCCTCTACAGAGGGAGAACAGGCGCCGTCCGTGTCGCGCTCGAGACCGGAACTCCGATTGTGCCAGTGGCGATTACAGGAACCCGCCCTGACCTGTCCACTCCGTGGTGGCGACGCAGGGTCACGGTGGAGATCCTCGAACCACTGGACTTGACGCCGTACCGCAGCGACGGAGCGGCAGGTGCACGAGCGGCCACGGACGCGTTGATGCTCGAACTCGCCGCTCGCACAGGGCAGGAGTACGTCGGCGCGTACGCGAAGGAGTGGGAGACGCCGAATGATCGTCCCGAAGCTGCGTGAAAGACCCCGACATCTGCAGCCTTCTTTCCAACCCACTGCGGCAGAACGACGTGCAGTCACGGCCTCGCCGATCCACGACAGTACTGCGTCGGTTCACGACCACCGGAAACCCGCGTTCGGGGAGGAAACTTTGACGGCGCTCGAGCAGGTCGAACACCCACCGTCTATTCGGCCGAGACGTCGGTGGTGTCAGGTCTTTGTTGTTCGGTCTGTTTCGGCGCGGCCGGCACGAATTCGCGCAGCTTCTGAACGACGGTGCCGTAGAACGCGTCGGTCGACGACGTCACGCTGCTGATGAAACTCGTTGCTGTTCCCGACCGTCGGCTCCCCATCGCGAAGGACTGCTCGAGGCAGAACGACACGATGTCACCGGAGCGGCCTGCGGTCAACACCTTCGGATCGGCACGCACCGCATCGAGATGGTCGCATGCTTCGTTGCCGCGTTCGGAGAAGACGGCCTCGAGCTGGACATCGCCGGGCGCACCGTCGAGCTGCTTGAGCAACCACGACACGCGCCGGCCCGCGGTTCCCTCGTTCGGCGCGTCCACTGTCGTGCGACAGCGGATTCTACTGGTCCGCATATCTGCAATCACCGTCAGATCGCCGGCTGTCTCCGGGATTCGGAGCACGGCCTCGAAAATCCCGTCCGTCGCCAGCCTCGCCGCGACCGCCGTATTACGCGCGCCCGGGTCGGCGTTGAATTTGCGGGGCAAGATGTGCTTGACGTTCACACCGAGTTCGGCGGTCAGCCGCAACGCCAGATGACGTGAGAGTGAAACCCAGGTTTCGGCCACAGCAGCGGCCTTCTGATCGCCACCGCGGAGAGTACCCGCGATCACCGCGTCGCGCACCGTGACCCAGTGCCTGCCCATATCGACGAATTCGACCGCACCGGATCGGGGATGATCCAGGTAACGCAGGAACTCGGCCAGAATCCAGGCTTCGAGATTACTGTCGATTCCGCCGTGAGAGAGCAACATCCGAGCCTCGTGCGCGACTTCGGCCCACGACAGGTGACGCAGCGACACCTTGGCGAGTTTTCGACGATCCACCTCGACGGGCAGTTCCCCTGCGCTCGCAGGGACGTCGTTCGACAGGCTGACCACCACGTCGTACTTCTTCTTCCGCGCCACATCGAGATAGTTCTCGAGTTGCTCCTTCTTGAGCTTGCCGTTGCCCGTCTTGACCTCGAGCAGGCCCGTCCACAACCGGCTCCCGCGAGACACCCTCAACACCGCGTCGGGGATCACCTTCGACTCACCCCGCTCGTACTGCACCTCCACATAACCTTCGAAAGCCCCCGCCGGAGCACCTACCCGGGCACACACCGCCCGAGCGAACGGTCGCACCGCCTGCATGGTCGCGACCAGCGCCGACGTCGCACGTCGTTCCTGCTCTTCACCAGCGCCGACACCCGCGACCGAGAACAACCGCGCCGGCTGCCATGCGTCGTTCTCAGCGAGAGTGAACTCGATCGGCTTCGACTTCTTGACCGTGCGCTTGGCGGTGCGCACTCCCCGCGTCTTCGTCTTCTCCGGTGTCACGGTCGCCCGACCCTGTTCCACGACGAGCGTGTCTGCCGGCGGCGCAACGGCCGCGGCCTCTTCGACGCCTGACGATGCGACATCGGGTTCCGGTTCGTCATCGATGTCGACGCCGAAATCGGTGGCCAACCCGACCAGTCCGGACGCCCAGCCTTGACCTACCGCTCGAACCTTCCACTGATCGTTTCGGCGATAGACCTCGCCGAAGACGAACGCAGACTCTGTTGTTGCGTCGGCGGTGACGTACTCCGCCAACGTGTGGCCGGATCCGTCGACGACACGCAGAGCAAGTTTCCCGAGATCACCGAAGTTACCGGTCGCGACACTACCGGCGAGAGCGACCACGTTCACATCCTCCGGGACTGCGGACAATGCAATCGCGACCCGCGCCTGCGCGCCGTCCTCGGTCGCGCTCGTCCCCAGGAATCTCACTGAACCGTCCGACGACTCCGGCTGGTTGTAGAACACGAAGTCGGCGTCGGAGCGGACCTGTCCATCCACGTTCAACAGCAATGCCGACACATCGACTTCGATTTCCGATTCGGTCCATCCGAGCACCACGTCGACCTGCTCCACGTCCGCAGCCAGCGACAGGTTCTGCCCCTTGGACAGC
This sequence comes from Rhodococcus sp. JCM 9791, assembly GCA_001312645.1. GTDB lineage: Bacteria > Actinomycetota > Actinomycetes > Mycobacteriales > Mycobacteriaceae > Rhodococcus. Next base: position 4,462 of record BBEG01000041.1, on the reverse strand, counting down.
ATCGGAAACTCCATCGGAACCACCTTCATCGACCGAACCTGCAACGACCCGAACGGCCGACAGTGCCCGTGCCGATCATCGGACAACACATCGAGTGCGCGGGGAACCGGTGCGATACCCCTGCAGTCACCTTGCGCCAAGGATCGTGCAACCGCCCGTAAGCGTCAGTATCTCCGACATATTCCCCGCCGAGTGTCATCCGGACGAATGACAACTGCGGCCGATAGCGTGACGAGCGACCCCCTTCCTGGGGTTACAACGAATCGTTGTGAGCCACGTCGTCGACATGTTGGCGGCCGAACACGTTCCGTTGTTAGCTTTCTCACACGCAGCGGGGAAGCGCTTGCGGATACGGATTCTCCATGTTTCCCAACGCACTTCCTGTCGAAATGAGAAACGAAAACCAGTGAGCGAGTTCATGAGTAATACAGGGTTCTCCGCCAGAGAATTTGTCGACCTGGATCGAGGTCGCGTCCATAAGACGGCCTACTACGATCCCGAGGTCTATGCCACCGAGATGCAGCGCATCTTCGAACGCACGTGGCTCTATATCGCCCATGCGTCCGAGATCCCCGAGCCCGGCGATTACAAGACGACGGAGCTGGCCGGCAGGCCAGTCATCGTCGTGCGAGGCGCCGACGGCAACATCCGGGTGCTGCAGAACCGGTGTCGGCACCGTGCGGCCAGCGTCTGTCAGGCCGCGAAGGGCAACGCACGGTTCTTCCGCTGCGAATACCACGGGTGGACGTACAAGAACAACGGTGAACTGGTCGGTGTCACCTATGCCGACGCATACAAGGATCTGGATAAATCGCAGCTCGGACTACAGGAAGTTCCCCGCGTCGAGACCTATCAGGACTTCGTCTTCGCGTCGCACGACGCCGATGTGGAGCCGCTCGTCGAACACCTCGGCGAGGCAACGAAATACATCGATCTGTTCGTCGCACAGGGAGCCGGGCGCCCACTCGAAGCCGCGTACGGAACGCAGAAGATCAAGTACGAGGGCAACTGGAAGTACCAACTGGAGAACGGTTGCGACGGCTACCATCCGAACTTCGCACACCGCTCGTTCTTCCGCGTGATGGGAGAACGTACCGGCGAAGACGGTTTGGGCTCCTACATGGACGGCTCCGCCGCCGCGGAGGCTCTCAGCCTGGGACGCGGTCACACGCTCCTGGATCAACGGAAGACCGCGACCTCGCACTACGCGGAACGGTACAAAGCCTCCCCCGATGTCGACTCGATCCTCGACGATCTGCGAAAAGACCTGTCCGAGGAGCAGATCGGCGAACTTCTGGCGACGTCGACGAGCCCTGGATTCAACCTCACGGTCTTCCCCAACCTGCAGTTGATCGGCTTGCACATCCGCGAGATCCGCCCTGTTTCCGCGAACGAGACAGTGGTGCACTACACACCCCTCGCGGTGAGCGGTGTACCGGACGGCATCAATCAGCTCCGGATGCGCAACCACGAATTGTTCTATTCGGCTGCCGGTTTCGGTGTCCCCGACGACGGCGAGATGTTCCGTCGGGTGTCGGTCGCACCGGCGCGGATGCCGACTGGTTGCTGCTCACACGCGGTCTGCACCGCGAGGAGACCCGAGGCGAGGTCGTGTCGTCGCAGATCACCGACGAGGTGCCTCAGCGAGCCGAATGGGCGCGCTGGGCGGAACTGATGGATGTCGAGGCGTGAGGGACACCGATATGTCGACCATCGAATTGATTCACCGTGAAAACCTCCTGCTCGACGAACGCAGATACGACGAGTGGCTCCAGCTCTTCGCTCCTGAGGCTCGGTACTGGGCTCCCTACCGCTGGGACGCCCCCGAACCGATGAACGAGATGAACCTGCTGTACGACGACTTCGCGCGACTGAAGGAGCGGGTCTCCCGTCTCACCGGAGGGGACCTGCACTCCCAGGATCCGGCGTCGCAGACCGTGCGGCTGCTGGGTCAACTCTCGGCGCCTACCTCGGGTGGGTGGCTCCCTCGACACCGTTCGACGAGGTAGTCACAGCGCCCTTCAAGCTCGCGGAGTACCGGACGGAGCGCACCACCGAGTACACCGGCCGCTACACCTACTGGATCACCGGCATCGGTGACGACTCGCGGATCGCCGCGAAGAAGATCCAGCTCCTCGGCGCGAGGGACCTCTGGGCAACGTCACCTTCCTGCTGTGAACCGACACGACGTGAGACCGACACTGCGTGAGACCGACACGGAGGCTCGGATGAACCAGCCACAGATCGACTTCAGGAACGAATTCGCCAGTATCCGAATCTCACTCGAGAACACGAGGTGCGGAGTCCGCCTCCTCGTCGAGGATCGGGAAACCGGCAGACACGCCTACCTCGACCCTATCGAGCTCGCGAGCCTGTGCGTCTGGCCCGAGGAGCGACGAGCCGAGCTGCTCCAGGTGGGGATCTACGAATACAGCGACACGAAAGGAGCAGACGCCGATGCCCGCTCCTGACATCACCGCACAGGTGCTTACGGCGGCGCGGCGGTTCGAACGCCGCCCGTTCCCCCGACCGAATCTGAGTGATGACGACGGGCTGCTGGAGGTCCTGGCCTGCGGATTGTGTGGAAGCGACGTGGCGAGCTATCTCGGAGAGAAGCACCACGACGGCCCGGTGATCCTCGGTCATGAGGTCATCGGCCGGATCTCGGACATCGGTCCCGCGGCTGCCGAGCGGTGGGGTGTGAAACCCGGAGATCGCGTGGCGATCGAGGAAGCGGTGCCCTGCATGTCGTGCGCCGAGTGCCGAGCCGGCTACCAGCGACTCTGTGCCCGCTCCGGTGTGCGATACGGCTACACCTCCATCGACACCGCCCCGAGCCTGTGGGGAGGATTCGCGCAGTTCATGTACCTGCACCCCGGCACACAGCTGCACAAGGTTCCCCACCGGGTGTCCGACGAACTGGCGACGCTGTACATCCCGCTGTCGAACGGGCTGGCCTGGATGCGCGAGAGCGGCGAGCTCCGTGCCGGGGAGCGCGTGGCGGTCTTCGGACCCGGCCAGCACGGCATCGCGTCCGCCGCGGCTGCACTGCACCTCGGTGCGGCCGAAGTGGTGGTTGTCGGCACCGAACGGGATCAGCACCGGCTGGATGTGGCACGCGAGTTCGGCTGCACGTGGTTGCCTCGACAGTGCCCGACGAGATCGAACAGGCCGTGGTGGTCGCGCTCGGTGGCCGGCCCGACGTGGTCATGGACATGACCCTCGCGCCGCGCTGCCGGTGGAGGCGAGTATCCGCCTCGCTGCTCCGCGCGGCCGTGTGCTGTGGGGCGGCATGAAGCGTGGGGCATCGCAACCACTCGTCGACACCGACCTCGTGGCGCAGAAGGAACTCACGATCCGCGGAGTCTGGGCGCGCCCCAGCTGGGCGATCGCCGCAGCTTCGACTGGCTCGCGGCCGACCCCGACCTCGAGCGGCTGTGCGAGCGCATCTACGGCATCGCCGACCTCGATGACGCATTTCGAGACGCGACCGGCGATGGCCAGAACCCGGCGCCGCTGCACGCAGCCATCACAGTCAACTGAGATTGGACACCCATGGAAATCCACATCGACCGCGCCAAATGCGCCGGTCACGCGATCTGCACGATCCTTGCCCCCGACGTCTTCGAGATGGACGATCACGGTAAGCTGTCGTTCTCCCCACGGCCGCACACGCGTCCGACGCAGAGATCCGCGACGCCGCGGACGCATGCCCCGCCCTCGCAATCAAGATGAAGGCGAGCGCCGACCATGCCTGAGGGCACCGTCATCGTGGGTGCGTCCCTGGCGGGGATCCGCACCGCCTCCGATCTGCGCAAGGAAGGCTACGACGGTTCGATCACGCTCATCGGCGACGAGCCCGAGAAGCCGTACGATCGGCCCCCACTGTCCAAGGGCTTCCTGTCGGGGAAGGACTCGGCCGAGTCGATATCACTGTGCTCCGATTCCGACATCAGTGATCAGGGAATCGATCTCGTACTGGGCACGAAGGTCCAGAGCGTCGATGCGGACCGCCGGATCGTCACAATGGACTCCGGCGACTCGCTGAACTTCGACAACCTGGTCGCGGCGACCGGCGCCGGATGCATCCGGCCACCGTGGTTCCGGCAGCTCGCCGCGTCCACGAGCTTCGCACCCTGGCGGACGCCGAGTCCCTACGGAAGACGCTGCAGGACATCGACTCTCTCGTAGTGATCGGCGGGGGGTTCGTCGGAACCGAGGTGGCCGCGACCGCCCGCACTCTGGGTATCTCCGTCACCATGGTGCTGCGCGAAGCGCACCCTCTCACAACCGTATTGGGAAGTGACGTCGGGGCTGCTGTGGCGGCGCTGCACGAGGGTCACGGCGTCGACGTGCGTCCTTTCAGTGATGTCGAAGCCCTGCTCGGCGAGCACTCGGTCGCGGGAGTTCGACTCGCCGACGGCGCCACCATCGCCGCGGATGCCGTTCTCGTCGCGGTGGG
>BBEG01000040.1 GCA_001312645.1 Rhodococcus sp. JCM 9791 | reverse complement strand
CCCAAGGCCCCGGCCAAGCGAGGCGCCAAGAAGCCCGCCGCCATCAGCATCACCGTCACGATCGACCCCGAGAACGAATGGACGGTCGCTGTCGCGCAGGGCACGCGGAAGATCGGAAAGCCCGCGGCTGTCGCGCCCGATGCCGTCGAACGCGCCGTCAAGGAACTCGGTGACGAGACCGCGATCGAAGCCGTGCACTCGGTGATCGACGAGGCGCGCCGAACCGTGGAGGAACGCGTCGCGCAGTTGAGTCGCGAACTCGAGGAGGCGCGGAAGGCGCTCGAAAGTCTCGGTTCCAACCCTGCATAGTGCGGAATCCTCCAGTACTGTGACGACGCTCTAGTACGCTGACCGCGGAGGCGGTCTGGGCAGACCGCGTTGGAGGGGCATGATGTTCAGAAGACTTGCTGTGGTATTCGCAACCGCGATTGCCTTGGTCGGCAGCGGCGCGGCGGTGGCCACGGCAGCCCCTCCGTAGTGCTCGGCGGCGGATCGGGCATCACGCTCGGCAACGGTGACGAGAGCATGTACGACTGCACGCTCACCACGATCGGACACGACGCGGCCGGTCGGCTCGTCGGACTCACGGCCGCGCACTGCGGCGACCCGGGCATGACGGTCAAGTCCGAGTTCGCCATGGACGCCGGAACGCTGGGCCGCATCGTGTCGACCAACGAGACCCTCGATTACGCGGTCATCGAGTTCTACGGCGACAAGGTCACTCCGGTCAACCGCGTCGGCAACGTGACCATCACCGGGCTCGGTACCCCCGCCGGATTCCCGAACATCGCCTGCAAGGAAGGCCGGACCACCGGCAACACCTGCGGGATCGTGTGGGGCGACGTCTTCGGTGCTCAGGAGACATGGACGCAGGTCTGCGTCATCGAGGGCGATTCGGGTGCACCGCTGGTCGTCGGTACCACCCTGGTCGCGATGGTCAACGCCTACCTGCTGGCACCGTGCGTCGGCCCCGAGGTCGGCACGAACATCGACGTGATCATGGCCGACATCAATGCGCGCGGTGGCGCCGGAGCAGGGTTCCGGCCGATCTGACCGGAGGTCATCCGCACACAGCGCCCTGCGATGCGGACCCGACGAGTTTCGTGTACTTCGCCAGTACACCCTTGGTGTAGCGCGGCGGCAGTGGCTCCCAGCCCTGCCGTCGCGTCGCCATTTCTGCCTCGTCCACCAGCACCTCGAGCAGGCCGTTGGCGACATCGAGCCTGATCCGGTCGCCGTCACGCACGAACGCGATGGGGCCGCCGTCGACGGCCTCGGGCGCAACATGCCCGACGCACAGGCCGGTGGTGCCGCCGGAGAATCGCCCGTCGGTGAGCAGCAGGACATCCTTGCCGAGACCTGCGCCCTTGATGCGCCGGTGATCGCGAGCATCTCACGCATCCCCGGGCCGCCCTTCGGGCCTTCGTACCGGATGACGACGACGTCGCCCGCCGTGATGGTGCCGTCCTCGAGCGCATCCATCGCGGCGCGTTCGCGTTCGAACACCCGCGCGGTGCCCTCGAACACCGACTCGTCGAAGCCCGCGGACTTCACCACCGCACCGCCCGGTGCGAGAGAGCCGCGCAGGATTGTGATACCGCCGGTGGGATGAATCGGATTGCTGAGCGCACGCAGCACTTTCCCGTCGGGGTCGGGCGGTGCGATCCCGGCGAGATTCTCGGCCACGGTCGCGCCGGTGACGGTGAGACAGTCGCCGTGCAGCAGACCGGCGTCGAGCAGTGCTTCATGATCACCGGAACACCGCCGATGTGGTCGACGTCCTTCATCACGTGCCTGCCGAAGGGTTTCACGTCTGCGAGGTGCGGGACGCGGGCGCCGACCCGCACGAAGTCGTCGAGCGTCAGATCGACGTCGGCCTCATGGGCGATCGCGAGAAGATGCAACACCGCGTTGGTGGATCCGCCGAACGCCATCACCACCGCGATCGCGTTCTCGAACGCTTCTTTGGTGAGGATGTCGGAGGCGGTGATTCCGCGCCGAAGCATTTCGACGACGGACTGCCCGCTGCGACGCGCGAACCCGTCGCGACGACGATCGGTGGCCGGTGGTGACGCGCTGCCCGGCAGCGACATACCGAGCGCTTCTGCGGCGCTGGCCATGGTGTTCGCCGTGTACATTCCGCCGCATGCGCCCTCTCCAGGCAGATGGCCCGTTCGATCGCGCCAGATCGGCTTCGGACATCAGCACGCGCACACGCGCCGACCGCTTCGAACGCGTCGATGATCGTCACGTCGCGTTCCGTGCCGTCGGACAGCTTCGCGACGCCGGGGAGGATCGACCCCGCGTACAGGAACACCGACGCGAGATCGAGGCGCGCAGCGGCCATGAGCATCCCGGGCAGCGACTTGTCGCACCCGGCGAGCAGCACCGATCCGTCGAGACGCTCGGCCTGCATGACCGTCTCGACGCTGTCGGCGATCACTTCGCGGGAGACGAGGGAGAAGTGCATACCCTCGTGGCCCATCGAGATGCCGTCGGAGACGGAGATGGTTCCGAACTCGAGCGGATATCCGCCGGCCGCGTGCACACCGTCCTTCACGGACTGGGCGAGACGGTCCAGCGACAGGTTGCAGGGCGTGATCTCGTTCCACGACGAGGCCACACCGATCTGCGGCTTGGCCCAATCGTCGTCGCCCATCCCGACGGCGCGCAGCATCCCGCGCGACGCAGTCTTCTCCATGCCGTCGGTGACATCGCGGCTGCGGGGTTTGATGTCGATGTCGGTGGGCCGGTCGTTCATGGTGCTCCTTCGGTTCGTGTCGTTCACGCGCTCGGTTCCGCTCGGGGGTCGCGACCGGTGAGAGCGATCAACCGGTCCTGCACGGGAGCGTCGTCGGGGATCGGCACGGGTGGTCCGAACAATCCGCTCGATGCGAGCATGTCACGCTGAGGTTGCAGGTCGGCCCACACGGCTTCGACCAGTCTTGGATGGAGATGGTCGCCGCCACCCACGGCGCGTGCCAGGTCCCAGGTGTGCACGGTGATGTCGCCGACCTGTTGCTCGAGGTAATGGAGGCACGGGACGGTGCCGTAGGACAGATGCACCGGCGCATCGAGCGGAGTGGAGGCCCACGCTGCGGTGGCTTCCTCCGCGTACCGATGCCACTCTGCGGCGAGGTCGTCGCGGATCGGTTCGAGCGTGGCCTCCGCATCCGCGAGGGTGCGTCCTTCGAGAATGGGCGCGACCCACCGCTGTTCGTCGACCACGTGTCGTACGAGGTCGGCGACGGTCCACTCTGTATCGGGAGTGGGAGCGGACCAGTCGGTGATGTGCGCGAGGCGGGTGTCGAATTCGCGTCGTGCGGTGCGTTGCAGTTCGAGCCAGTCGATCGCCATGAACCCAGCGTAGGCGCGGCATAGTTTCGATCATGGTGATTCGGAATCCTGCGCGGCGCGCCGATGTACGGAAGGATCGACAGGCGTGCCGTGCGCGAAGAGCACGAGTGCCGCCGACTTTCGAGGAGAATCCGCAGATGACCGTACCCGCCGTCGAACTCGCACCCGGGCTCACCGTCAGCGCCCAGGGCTACGGAGCGATGTCCGTCGCTCCGGTGTACGGACCGGTCGATCCCGGGGAGGCGCTCGCGACGCTGCATCACGCGGTCGAAATCGGCGTCACCTTCATCGATACGGCGAACATCTACGGGAACGGTGTCAGCGAACAGGTCGTGGGAAAGGTTCTGAGCGAGCGTCGCGACGAGGTGCAGCTCGCGACGAAGTTCGGGCTCATCGGCAATCCGACTAACGGCAACCGGGGGATCAACGGGCGCCCCGACTACGTGCATGAGGCAATCGACGAGTCACTCCAGCGGCTCGGTGTGGACGTAGTGGATCTGTACTACCTGCACCGTGTCGACCCCGAGGTTCCGATCGAGGAGACCGTCGGCGCAATGGCCGAGCTCGTCGAGGCGGGGAAGGTACGCCACCTCGGTCTGTCGGAAGCGACCCGCGATGAGCTGCGCCGCGCGCACGCCGTGCATCCGATCGCCGCGATCCAGTCGGAGTGGAGCATCATCTCGCGCGATGTGGAACGCAACGTGGTGCCGACTGCTGCCGAGCTCGGGATCGGCTTCGTTCCGTTCTCGCCGGTCAGCCGAGGTTTGTTGACCGATGCGTTCGATCCGGGGCGGATGGGCGACGGCGACCTGCGTCACCGGTTCCCGCGTTTCGGCGCAGACGCGCTTCCCGCGAACCTGGAGGTGCGTGCGAGGGTGCGCGCGGTCGCCGATGAGGCCGACGCGACCGTCGCGCAGGTTGCTCTGGCGTGGCTCGATGCGAAGGCTCGCGCGTTCGGTCTGCCGTCGGTGTCGATCCCCGGTACCCGGTTCGCTGCGCGTGTCACCGAGAACGCGGGCGCTGTCGACGTGACGTTGTCGGACGAGCAGGTTGCGCGTCTCGACGCCCTTGCAGGTGAGGTGGTCGGTGAGCGGGCCTCGGACCCGACCTGGGTGTCGCTCGGTCGCGAGTAGTTACCTGATCTAACGAAATCCGGCGTATCGTGTGTATCTCATGAGGTCATGGCTGGTCTGGGGTGTCGGTGTCTTCGCCTACCTGGTCGCCGTCCTTCATCGCACGACCTTCGGCGTTTCGGGCCTGGCCGCGACCGAGCGTTTCGACATCGCCCCGTCCGTGTTGTCCGGGTTCGTGGTGCTGCAGCTCATCGTGTACGCGGGCATGCAGATTCCGGCCGGGGTCCTGCTCGACCGGTTCGGCTCACGCAAGATGATCGCACTGGGTGCCGTCATCATGGCGGTGGCCCAACTCGTGCTCGCGACCACCGACTCGCTGCCGATCGCGTACGCGGGTCGTGTGTTCGTCGGAGTGGGCGACGCACTGACGTTCGTCTCGGTGCTGCGGCTCGTCCCGGTGTGGTTCGCTCCGCGCAGGGTTCCGGTGGTGTCGCAGTTGACAGGCATCCTCGGCCAGCTCGGGCAGGTGCTGTCGGCCGTGCCGTTCGTGCTCATCCTGTCCGGCCAGGGCTGGACAGCTGCGTACGCCAGTGCCGCGGCATTGGGAATCCTTGCATGTGTCCTGGCGGTCGGGATCATCCGGGACACTCCGTCCGGGGAACGGATGGAGGTCCCGCCCGCGGGGTTGCGCAACGTGCTCGGCCAGATCGGTGTCGTATGGCGCCGGCCGGGGACGCGGCTCGGGTTCTTCACACACATGGGCACCCAGTTCTCGGTGACCACATTCGCGTTGATGTGGGGTGTGCCGTACCTCGAATCCGCGCAGGGGCTCTCGCCTGCGGCTGCCGGTTCGATGCTCACGGTGTCGGTGGCCACCGCGATCGCTGCCGGCCCGATTCTCGGTGTCCTCACCGGGCGCTACCCGAACCACCGATCCTGGCTCGTGCTGTCGATCATCGTGGCGTGCGCGACCGCCTGGACGGTAGTGCTCTCCTTGCCCGGTCCCGCACCGATCTGGCTGCTGGTCCTGCTCATCATCGTGATCTCCGTCGGAGGCCCGGGGTCGATGGTCGGCTTCGATTACGCGCGCACCTTCAACCCGACCACCGCGCTCGGCACCGCTCAAGGCATCGTCAACATCGGTGGCTTCCTTGCGACGTTGCTGGTCGTCCAGACGATGGGTGTCCTACTCGACAGTTTCGGCGGTTACGGCTTCGACTCGTTCCGGGTTGCCTGGCTCGCGCAGTACCCGATCTGGGTTATCGCGCTGGTAGGAGTGCTGATCACCAGAAAAAAGGCACGTCGCGAAGCAGGTGTGCATCCGCGCACTTTGCGGCAGATCCTGAGTGCGAGGAACGAGCCTCCTCGAGAGAAGCTGGCAGACTCGGTGGTGGAACACATCGAGGAGGAACCGAGTGACAACGACGGTGGACGACCCTGAACAGGGTGTACCCCTACCTGACGAACCCGAGGACATCTCCTCATCGCTGCCGGTCCCGCTTCGGGATCTGAAGAGCGACCTCACTCGATTTCTGATGGTCTACAAGTTCGGCATCGACGAGATGATGACCAAGATCAACATCTTGCGCGACGAGTTCACCTATGCCCGCGACTACAACCCGATCGAGCACGTCAAGTCGCGTCTCAAGTCGCCCGAGTCGATCATTGCGAAGGCTCGCCGGAAGGGGTCGCCGCAGACGATCGAGGGTGTTCGCGAATATGTCCGCGACATCGCCGGTATCCGCATCACGTGCAGCTTCACGTCCGACGTCTACCGCATCATGGACATGATCACGCGCCAGGCGACGTCACCGTTGTCGAGATCGAGGACTACATCGCCGAGCCCAAACCGAACGGGTATCGCAGCGTCCACGTCATCGTCGAGATTCCCGTGTTCATGTCGGACAGGGTCGAGTCCGTGTATGTCGAACTCCAGATCCGCACGGTCGCGATGGACTTCTGGGCGAGCCTCGAGCACAAGATCTACTACAAGCACGACCGCGCGGTGCCGGACGAACTACGCGAAGAGCTCCGTATCGCCGCCGAGACGGCCCGCGACCTCGACCTGAAGATGGAAGCACTTCACGGCCGAGTGCACGGGGCGCGCGAGGACTGAGGCGTTCACTCCTCCGGCGCCGAGCCGTCACCGGGGCCCGCGGCGTCATCATCCTTTCCGGCGACCGTCTCGATGATGAGACCGTCGGTACCGGCGTCGATGCGCACCGTGTCTCCCGCACCGAGCGTTCCCGCAAGCAGCAGGTTCGACAGCCTGTTGTCGAGTTCCTTCTGGACGGTCCGCCGCAACGGGCGGGCACCGAACTCCGGTGCGAACCCGGTATCCACCAGCCAGTCGACCGCGCTCTCGGTGATTTCCAGATCGATGTCCTGTCCTCGCAACCGTCGCCGGGTCCCGTTGAGGATCAAGTCGACTATCTCGCGCAGCTGTTCCTTGTCGAGTCGATGGAACACCACCGTCTCATCGATACGGTTGAGGAACTCGGGCCGGAAATGGGAGTGCAGTCGCTCCATCAACTTCGGGGTCAGGGTCTCGATGTCGCCGCTGGTGTCGGCAAGAATGAGGTCGGACCCGATGTTGCTGGTGAGGATGACGATGGTGTTCTTGAAATCCACCGTGCGGCCTTGCGCGTCGGTGACATGGCCGTCGTCGAGGAGCTGAAGAAGCACGTTGAACACATCGGTGTGCGCCTTCTCGATCTCGTCGAACAGGATCACCGAGTACGGCTGACGGCGAACCTTGTCCGTGAGTTGCCCGGCCTCTTCGTACCCGACGTAGCCCGGGGGAGCTCCGACCAGACGGGAGACGGTGTGCTTCTCCTGGAATTCGCTCATATCGAAGCGAATCATCCGGTCCTCATCACCGAATACGGCCGCAGCAAGCGCCTTCGCGAGTTCGGTCTTGCCGACCCCGGTAGGGCCGAGGAACAGGAACGATCCGATCGGCCTGTTCGGGTCGGACAGACCTGCGCGCGCCCTCCGCACCGCTTCGGCCACTGCTGTGACTGCTTGCTCCTGCCCGACCACGCGAGCGTGGAGTACGCCCTCGAGTTCCAGAAGCCGTTGGCGTTCTTCGGCCGTCAGTTCGGAGACCGGGATGCCTGTCTGTCGGGAGATCACTTCGGCAATGTCGACGACCTCGACCTGCGGCGTCGACACTGAGCCGCTCGCGCCGACGCGCTCTTCGAGGGCTGCGATCTCGTCCTTCAACTCGCCGGCTTTGGCGTAGTCCTCAGCCGCGACCGCGGTGTCCTTCTCGCGTTCGAGGCGCGCCAGTTCGTCCTCTTGCGAACGAGTATCCGCGTCGGGAGTCTTGGTTCGCAGCCTTACACGTGCGCCCGCCTGGTCGACCAGGTCGATCGCCTTGTCGGGCATGAACCGGTCCGTGATGTACCGATCGGACAGCTCCGCAGCGGCCACCAGCGCTTCGTCCGTGTAGTGCACCTGGTGGTGTTCTTCGTAGACATCGATCAGGCCGCGCAGAATTTCGATGGTGTCGTCGACCGAAGGCTCGGACACCATCACCGGCTGGAACCGCCGTTCGAGCGCCGCGTCCTTCTCGATGTAGCGACGGTATTCGTCGATCGTGGTCGCGCCGACCGCGTGCAACTCTCCGCGCGCGAGGGCCGGCTTGAGGAGATTGCCGGCATCCATCGAACCTTCGCCGCCACTGCCCGCGCCGACGATCGTGTGCAACTCGTCTATGAAGAGGATCAACTCGTCGGAATGTTCGCGAACCTCGTCGAGGATCTTCGTCAACCGCTCCTCGAACTCGCCGCGATACTTGCTCCCCGCGACCAGCAACCGACGTCGAGAGCGACGACGCGTCGATCGGCCAGCGTCGACGGTACGTCTCCGTTGACGATTCGCTGCGCCAAACCCTCCACGATCGCGGTTTTGCCCACGCCGGGATCACCGATCAGGACCGGATTGTTCTTTCGCCGACGGGAGAGGATCTCGATGGTCTGCGCGATCTCGTCGCGCGCCCGACCACAGGGTCCACGTTGCCCGCGCGAGCTTCTGCGGTCAGATCTCTGCCGTACTCGTCGAGTGTGGGCGTCGTGCTCTGTGATGTGTCGCGCCGACCGCCGGTATCGAGCTTGGCGCCCGCCAGCGCGTGAGCAGCCGGGTTCTCGCTGTTCGCGGCAATGCCGTAGAGGATGTGTTCGGGACCTATGTAGCTGATGCCGGACTGTCCGGCCTGCTGCTGGGCGACTCTCAGGGCACGTTTGGTCGCAGGACTGAGCGTGACCTGCTCACCGTCGCTGCCTTCGCCTTCGTCTCCGGCAAGGGAGCGCATCTGCTCTGCGACCGCATCGGGATCCAGACCCAGACCACTGATCACGCCGCGAGTCGGGTCGTTGAGTGTGGCGGCATACAGAAGATGTTCGGGGGTCAGCTCCGCACTGCCCCACTCCGTGGCTGCCTTCCTGGCCTCGGAGACCAATTGTTTCGCATCGTCGTTGAGCAACCGGCTCAGATCCACCCGTTGCACCTGCGGTTGACGGAGTCCGCCGGAGCTGAAGAAGCGGTCGAAGATATCGTCGAAAGGATCGCGAGAAAGCCAGTTGTCGGTCATTGTCACTCCACGGGGTTGACCCTGAATATCGGCTTCCGCAGGAGGTGCAGCACGCACCTACGTTGCGGCACAAATTATTTGCGGAGACATACTCCGCCGCGCCGGCAACAGATACGTGCCGACCAATGAGTTCGATCGTAGCCTCCGAACCTACGATTTGTGTGCGGGTCGGCGAATCGGGTCGAGTCTTTCGGGTAGCGGTCGGACGCTGACACAACAGTTTCGGACAAATGCTGACACAATAGATTCGGACAAATACAGCGATTTCGGATCGTATCTGTCCGTCTTAGGTGTATCTGGTTGCGCGGCAAAGTCCTGCGGCCACGGCGGACCAACTGTGACAGTGAGTCGAAGGCGGCGATCGCGAACTACCACGGGGTCTTCACTCCGCGTGCGGCTCGGAAGCGATCACGCAGCGGGAGGGGTCGGAGAAGTTCGACGGCATCGCGCTGAGCGACGAGGTGCCGATCTTCCGGCCGAATGTGCAATCGACGGATCAGCTCGATGAGCATGTTGGGTTCTGCGACGAGTGCATACGCACTGATGGCCACCTCGTTCTCCTCGTCGAACGGCACAAGCTTCACGGTGGGTACCGGGCCGGGCACGCGGAGTCGGATCATCGGATTGCAGATGGTGGGCCCTTTGTGTGGACGAGGAAGACGTCGGCCGCGACATCCTCGATGTCGTCCCACTTCACGAAGGTGTCGTACTTGTGCAACCGGAGCCTGCGGATCGTCACGCGACGTCGGATTCCGTCCTCGTACACCTGCAGCACGGTGGTGCCTCGGATCCTCAGTGGAAGCAGTGCGATCACCAGTGTCGAGACGGCGGTCAAGGCGATGAACGGAACATGCTCAGCCACTTCGTCGCGCGGAATCAAGACTGCGTCCGCGTGTGTCACCACGGCGTAGATCATGACAGCGCCGGTTGGTGTCACCAATGCTGCAATCGCACAGGCCGATAGGAGCGTTGTGCTCCCCGTGGGTATTTCGATGCCGCGACCGTGCTCGGTATCCGCGTGCGTTGTGATCCGGCGGCTCAGTCCCATCGAGGAGAATCCGGAGTACTCGAATATCCACAGTGATATCAACGCGAAGAGAATGGTGTTGGTGATTGTCAACCACCGGATTCCGATATCGTCGTCCGAAAGCAATTCGGGTACGTGGTATGCGACGAAGAGGAAACCGCAAGTGAGTGCCGAGCCTGCCGCAAAACTGAAGGGGCGGAAGCGCTGAGGCCAGGTGGGGATGGGCATGGCCTCGGCATGAACCGTGTCGTGTCCGGGCATCTATCGGTCCGCTCGGCGAGGCATATCCAGCACAACTGTCAACTCGTTGTGAATAGTCGATGTATCGGAGGCCGGTCTCGCTTCGGGGTGAGCGCGGGTGGTTACCGTCAGCTGGGTCAAGTACCGGTCGTATTCGGCGTCGACGACGAGAAATCGAGTTGTCGCGTCGAACCAGGCATCGCCGACGTGGTAGACGCCTCGCGTGACAACCGAGCGATGGGAATCGAAGTCGTCGGTGTCGAAGTGAAGTTCGGACCATTGCGGAAGTGAGCGACAGTCGGATGCGGCGATGCGGAGGAGCTCGTCGGTGGGGCGCAACGTGAGAGGCGGCCATGGAGCAGCACCGCGTTGGGTGTCCATTCGTTTTCCGTATGTTCGGGTGCGACGAGGACCGTGTGTGCGTGGGGGAACATTTCGTTGGGAACAGGGATCCACCCGGCCGGAGTCGGGATCGTGACATGCGGGTGCCTGGGCTCATCGGGAGAGCAGGCAATGAGCTCGACTTCGTGACTTTCGAGGTATGTGCGGAGGGTTCTCGGGGCTGAATCCGGTGGACTCATGACGTCGGCTCCGTGGATCGGGAGATTCGGAAACGTTCGAGCAACGGGGGTGGTCGCAGGAGTTCAACCGAGTCAACGTCGCTCAGAAGGTGTCGCTGGTCTGGGTTCTCCTGCAAGAAGCGAAGCAACCCGTAGACAGTATTCGGCTCCCCGATGAGGCGATACGTGGGGACGTCGAGTTCGCTCGTCTTTTCTCCTGTTCGAGTGTCGACGATCACACCGCCGATTCTGATCACCGGGTGGCCGGTGGGGGATTTGCTGTTCGGGCCGGAATAGAGGGCCGGGGTGATCGATTCGATGTGATCCCACTCGATGACCTGCTCGGTTGTACTCGTGAAGAAGGGAATGTGGCGACGCACAGCGAGGTAAATCCGTTGGGGTAGATCTCGAGGGAAGTCGCGTTCGGATGATCAGAGAGAGGATGAAGAGGGTGAGTGAGAATATTCCGAGAACAGCGGCACCCACCGGCCCACCGATGCGTAGGAACACCTCGTCCAGCAAGCTGAGGTCGCCTGGTCCTCATGGGGTGGCAGTAGAGCGGGAAGCGCGGCAACGGGGAGGCTGCTCAGTAGGAGGACCATGAGTAGATCTCGCTTGTGAGGGACAAGGATGCCCATTCCGTGGCCTCTGTTCTGATTCCGGGATATTCGGCGGGGAACAGTGAGGTGGCGGAGCCCGCCTTGTGTGAGTGCGATTCCAGCAATCGTCGAAATCAGGAGGGTGAAGCCCGAGAATCCGATAGCGGTGTCGAGTTCGTTTCTCTGAACACCTTCCACTGTGAAGTGGATGAATACTGCTGCGAACGGGATTACAACAATGGCGGCGATGAGTTTCGTTCCTTCGAGGCGTTGCGGCCACGGCGCTTCGTATGAGGAGCGAATACGGTCACTGATCGAATGGGACGGGTTTCGGGACATTTCACTCCTGAACTCGTTTGAAGATGATGCCGGGGTACTGGTTCAATCCCAAGCCCATTGAAGAAACTTAGAAACGCCGACGGAGGTTGCTGCACCAATTGCAGTACCGACCACCAGTCCGACAGCCGTTCCCAGGCCCGGTACGACCGATCCCGCCGCGCTGCCGGTTGCAGCTGCACCCGCAACTGAGCCAGGGTCGATCCAAGGGCAAGACCTGCTGCCGCGCCGGTGGATTCAGTTAGAACCGCTTGGGTCGGGTCCATACCCCCTTCGATATCGTTGGAGATCGCTGGGATCACTCCCAGGGCGGCGCCAGCGGGACCGAGGCGCCCGGCGATACCACGCGCAAGGTCGTCACCAGTGGATAGCGCTGCAGCCTTCAGCCCCTCCTTGGTCGAGTCGGCCATGAATCCGATGGTGGAGGCCGCGGCCGTGGCAGACCAGTCCGGAACCCATGAGTGCGTGCCATCGTCGGATCGGACGACTTCACCCGGTGTTGCTGCCTTGGTGGCGTCCTCCAACACCGCGATTGCGTTGTTGATGCGACCCGTTGCGTCGTTGGCGGCTGCCGAGGCTTGCTGGAGTGCGTCGACCAGAGCGACACTCAGTTCGGCGGCCTGGCGTTCGAGTTGGAGAGCTGCGGTGTCGTAGGTCGCGCCGGATGGCAGCAGCGCTCGGAGGAGCGAGACTTGGTTCGTTTGCGTCGACGATTCCGTTGTCGTGCACCGTGAACGATTGTTGTTCTGCGGCGTTCGCCAGCGCACGCACGTGCATCCGGGTGCCTTCGGCCATCGGCGCGCCGATGCGGTAGGCGTCGGCGATCTGCAGGAGGGCGCCGGCGATGGCACTGCCGAGTGAGCGTTCGTGGACGACGCGGAGGGCGGCGGCGTTGGCGGCGTTGCCTTTCCACTGCTCGGCGAGGGCGTCCTGATCGTTGAGCAGGCCCTTCATTCGGTCGTCGAGTTCGTCGACGAGCGCGTCGAGAGCGTCGGCAGTTGCCCGCAGGGCGTCAGGATTCCAGGACTTGACGGCGGAGACGCCAGGACTCACCGGGGTAGACCCATCGCAGTGAGTGCTGCGACGAAGTCGGTCTCGGCGATCTCGTAGTCGTCTGCCGCACCGTTCGAGATGTCGGTGACTTCGAGGAGGCGCTGGCGGATGTTGGCCAGCGCTTGTGCCGTAGCGAGGTGCCCGCGCGCACCCGTGTCGCTGAAACCGGTTCCGGGGAGTGCTGAGTGCGAGTGCGTGTATGGAGCGCCGATATCCCATTCCCCGATGGCGTCGGCTGCGCTACTGACGGATGCGGCGAACGCACGAAGCGCGTGCGGATCTACTTTCAATGTCACGACTGTCCCCCCGACAGAATCCCCCGATGTGTCCGGGCGTGACGATAGCAGAGCGGGTGGGGGCCGCCGGAAGTGCATTTGGTGTCGAGAAGGTGAGTAAGAGAAGCGAGTTGAGCCCTGCCGGTCCCGAAAGGCCGACAGGGCTCGACTGTACTGCTGGGGGCTACTTGTAGCTGTAGAAGCCCTCACCGGTCTTGCGGCCCAAACGGCCCGCTTCGACCATGCGACGCAGTAGCGCCGGCGGCGCATAGTTCGGCTGAGCGAACTCGTCGTACAGCGACTGTGCGGCGTTGAGCGCGATGTCGAGGCCGACGGTGTCGAGCAGCGTCAGCGGTCCCATCGGGTAACCACAGCCACCCTTCATTGCGGCGTCGATGTCTTCCTTTGTTGCATAACCTGATTCGAGCATCCGTACCGCGTCGCACAGGTACGGGATGAGCAGCGCGTTGACGATGAAGCCAGCGCGGTCGCCCGCGCGAACCGCCGTCTTGCCGAGAGTGTTCTTGGCGTAGTCGAACACCGTGTCGGCCGACGCCTCGTCGGTGGTCAGCGCCGAGATGACCTCGACGAGAGGCATCACCGGCACCGGGTTGAAGAAGTGCACGCCGACGACCTTGCCGGGACGCTGCGTCGCCTGTGCCATCTTGATGACGGGGATCGACGACGTGTTGGTCGCGAGGATGCCCTCGGGCTTGACGACCTTGTCGAGCTCGGCGAAGATCTCGGCCTTCAGCGACTCGATCTCGGGTGCTGCCTCGATGACGAGGTCGCGGTCGGCGAACTCGCTCATATCGAGCGTGACCTTGATGCGGGCGAGGATCGCGTCGGCGTCCTCCTGGGTGATCTTGCCGGACTTGACGCCGCGTCCGATCGACTTGGAGAGACGTTCGCGCGCGGCTTCGGCGAACTCCTCGGTCGTCTCCTTGACGAGCACGTCGCTACCGGCCTTCGCGCACACCTCTGCGATACCGGCACCCATGGTGCCGCCGCCGATGACGCCTACTTTTTCCACAGCCACTACGAAGACTCCTGATCAGTGTGATGTTCGAGCTGGTCCAAACCTAACCGACCTGCGTCAGCGAAGCAGAGCGCGCGACATGACGACGCGCTGGATCTGGTTGGTGCCCTCGTAGATCTGCGTGATCTTGGCGTCGCGCATCATGCGCTCGACCGGGAAGTCCGTGGTGTAGCCGGCGCCGCCGAACAGCTGCACGGCGTCGGTGGTGACCTCCATGGCGACATCGGATGCGAAGCACTTGGCGGCGGCGGAGATGAAGCCGAGGTTGCCTTCGCCGCGCTCGGCGCGGGCTGCCGAGGTGTAGACCATCAGGCGGGCGGCCTCGACCTTCATGGCCATGTCGGCGAGCATGAACTGCACGCCCTGGTTGTCGGAGATCGGGCGGCCGAACTGCTTGCGATCCTTGACGTACGCGAGCGCGGCATCGAGCGCACCCTGGGCAAGGCCGACGGCCTGCGCGCCGATGGTGGGGCGGGTGTGGTCGAGGGTCGCGAGAGCCGTCTTGAATCCGGTGCCCGGCTCGCCGACGATGCGGTCGCCGGGGATACGGCAGTTCTCGAAGTACAGTTCGGCGGTGGGGGAGCCCTTGATGCCGAGCTTCTTCTCCTTCGGTCCGACGACGAAGCCTTCGTCGTCCTTGTGGACCATGAACGACGAGATGCCGTTGGCGCCCTTGTCGGGGTCGGTCACGGCCATGACTGTGTACCAGGTGGACTTGCCGCCGTTGGTGATCCAGCACTTGGAGCCGTTGAGGATCCAGTCGTCACCGTCTGCCTTCGCGCGGGTCCGCATCGATGCGGCGTCGGAGCCGGCCTCACGTTCGGAGAGTGCGTACGACGCCATCGCGCCGTTGACGAGATCGGGCAGGACCTTGGTCTTGAGCTCGTCGGAGCCGCGCAGGATCAGGCCCATGGTGCCGAGCTTGTTGACGGCCGGGATCAGCGACGAGGAGCCACACACGCGGGCGACTTCCTCGATCACGATGCACGCGGCGATGGAGTCGGCACCCTGGCCGTCGAACTGCTCGGGGACGTGGATGGCGTTGAAGCCGGATTTGTTGAGCGCGTCGAGGGCCTCCTGTGGGAAGCGGGCGTTCTCATCGACGTCCTTCGCGTAGGGCGCGATCTCCTTCTCGGAGAGTGCACGGATCGCCTCGCGGAGGGCGTCGTGCTCTTCGCTGAGTTTGAACAGATCGAAATCGGCGTTGAGGGCCATGAGGTCGAACTCCAATCGGCACGCGGTGCCATACCAAGTGGTGGATCTGCGCCCACCCTATCCAGGGAGGAGAGCGCAACGTCGCGGAATCGCCCAATTCTAACCACGGCACTGAGTGCCAGGTCAACGGTTGGGGGTTGATTCAGTGCCGTACGGGACTTAGCCGCCGAGGGCGCGCCGCACTTCCTCGGCGACCTCGTCGGGGGGCATTCCCGCTGGATAGGACACCACCGTCACGGCACGCGGTGCCTCAGGAGGTGAGGTCGGGCCGGCGCCTGGAACCACCCCGAACGTGCGTCTGATCTCGTACAACTCCCGGTCGAGGACCTCCGCGGTCGCGGTGTCGTCACCGCGGATCATCGCCCGCAACAGGAAGTTGTGGGCCGAGGTCACCGCAGCCGCGAAGCTCACGATCCGGATGGGCTTCTCACCCGGCACCGCCTGGCGCAGAAAATCCGTGAACAACCGCTCGTAGCGGTAGGTCATCACGAGTTCCCGATCGCGCAGCGCCGGCACCCGCTGCACGACCCGGTACCGCCACACCGACAGGTCCCGCCGGTCGCGGAAGTAACCGAAGACGAGTTGCGCCGCGTCGCAGGAAGCAGCCCACGGATCGTCGAAATCACGCGACAAGTATTCCGACACCTGCTCGAGCAGCGACTCGTGATCGGCGAAGATCACGTCTTCCTTGGAGCGGAACTGTCGGAAGAACGTGCGACGAGAGACGCCTGCGGCCGCCGCGATCTGCTCGACGGTCGTCGACTCGTAGCCGTTCTGTGAGAACAGCCTGATGGCCTGTGAGACGACGTGCACCCGGAACTGTGCGGGGTCCGGTCCCGTTGATTCGGAACGACGGGCGGGGGCTGTTCCGGGCGACATAACTATCGAGTATCCAACGTGGCCGTGGGAGTTACGTCAGGACCGGGTGGTTTCCGAAGCGCGGAGTTCGAATTTGAGGATCTTTCCGGTCGACGTACGGGGCAGTTCGAGCGGGAAAACGATGTCGCGGGGCACCTTGTAGCCCGCCAGCAGGCTGCGGGTGTGGGCGATGATGTCGTCGGCAGTCGCAGTCTGCCCGTCCTTCAGAATGACGAACGCCTTCGGCCGCTCACCCCACTTCTCGTCGGGGACACCGACCACCGCGACGTCGATCACTGCGGCGTGCGCCATGATCGCCTGCTCCACCTCGACCGTCGAGATGTTCTCGCCGCCGGAAATGATGATGTCCTTGGCGCGGTCCTTGAGCTGGATGTATCCATCCGGATGCATGACTCCGAGGTCGCCTGTGTGGAACCAGCCGCCTGCGAAGGCCTCCGCGGTGGCGTCGGGGTCCTTGTAGTAGCCGAGCATGACGTTGTTGCCGCGCAGGACGATCTCACCCATCGTCGCGCCGTCGGCGGGCACATCGTTCATGTTGTCGTCCACCACCCGCGCCGTTTCGGCCTGCAACATGCCGACGCCTGACGCGACAGCAGTGCCGCGCGCTCATCACCGGACTTGTCGTCCCACGACTCCTGGTACTCGCAGATCGTGTAGGGCCCGTACACCTCGGTCAGGCCGTACACGTGCACGACCGTGATGCCCAGCTGCTCGAGCTGAGCGATCACCGTCGGCGACGGCGGTGCCCCGGCAGTGGTGATGTGCAGGGGCCTGTCGAGCGGATGCGCCTGTTCGGCGTTCGCGATGGTCGAGCACACCGCGGGCGCGCCGCACAGGTTGGTCACCCCCAGGTTGTCGATGGCATCCCAGATGGCGTCGGCCCGCACCGCGCGCAGGCAGATGTGCGTACCGGCCGCCGCGGTGACCGCCCACGGTGTGCACCAGCCGTTGCAGTGGAACATCGGCAGCGTCCACAGGTACTTGCTCTGCCCGGTGAACCCGTTGTGGAAGGTTTCGCCGAGCGAGTTGAGGTAGGCACCGCGATGCGAATACATCACGCCCTTCGGCTTCCCGGTGGTGCCCGAGGTGTAGTTGAGCGTGATGACGCCGTGTTCGTCGTCGACGGTCCACGGCAGCGGGCTGTCGTCGAGCGAATCGGCGAGTGCGAGGAACTCGTCATAGCGTGCCGTGGCCACGCCTGCGGGAACCTCGGGTACCGGCACCGTCGGATCCGGGATCTCGACGATGTCGGTGAGCGTCGGGACATCGATGTCGGTGAGGGAGCCCACGAACTCGGAATCGACGAACAGCAGCGACGCTCCGCATGACCCAGGATGTAGTCGAGCTCCGGACCGGCGAGCCGGGAGTTCAGCGCGATCAGCACCCCGCCGGCCAGCGGCACCGCGAAATGCGCGATGAGCGTCTCGGGCACATTCGGCGTGAGGTAGGCGACGCGGTCGCCGGGCTTGATCCGGTTCTTCAGGACCGGGCGAGCCGTTGGGTCTCCTCGGCGAACTCCGCATACGTGTACCGACGGTCGCCGTAGATGATCGCGGTGCGATCGGGGAACACCGACGCCGAACGCTCGAGAAAGCGCAGCGGGCTGAGCTGGCTGTGGTTGGCGAGCGCGGCAGAGCGGTCGAGTGCGGTGGACACGGAAACCTCCGGGGTCATCGGGACTGTCGGCATCACGTGTGATCGTCGCAACACCGGGCTCAGTGGAGGCTACGAATCACCGAATCGCCGCCGCTACCCTAGAAAGAGGGTGTTTCGTGAGGGAGGGCCGACGAATGAGTACCGCGAACCGAGATGAGCTGCTCCGGCCGAGCGATGTCGACACCCTGCGCGCCGAACTGCGTTCCCTGAAGCTGTCGACCGGTCTACCCATCCTTTTCGGAGGCGCCGTCGATGGCGCCGACCTGGTGTTGTCCGGCTACGTCGAACCCGCGGCCGATTTCTCCGCAACCTCGTGATCAGTTCCGAACGCGGACTCGGGGGCCGTGCGATCGCCGAACAGCGCCCGCGTGCGGTCGCCGACTACTTCACGTCGAGGCACATCACCCACGACTACGACAGGCCCGTCGGCAGTGAAGGTATCGAGTCGTTGCTGGCGGTCCCCGTCGTCGTGCGAGGGCGGACCCGCGCGGCAATGTACGGCGGTCTTCGGACGCCTCTGCCCATCGGCGACACGGTCACCGAACAACTCGTGCGGTCGGCACGAGCGCTGGCACGGGAGATCGAGATCCGCGACGAAGTCGATCGTCGAATGGTGCTGCTCGACAGTGTCGGCGAACGTCCGACGACGGGTGGGCTGCCGCGGGCGGTATCCGACACGGTCACCGAGAGTTGCCTCGAACTGCGCGAAATTGCGGCGGTGACGAATGACCTGGACCTCGAATTGCGACTCAAGGAGATCGAGGGCAAGCTTCGGGCCCTCGGCGGTGCCGATTCATGCAGTCCGATGGTGCATCTGACGGCGCGTGAACGGGATGTGCTCGAGTATGTGGCTCTGGGGTGCCGCAATGCCGAGATCGCCGAACGGCTTTCGCTGAGTGTCGAAACGATCAAGAGCTACGTACGCAACATCCTGGCGAAACTCGAGGTGCACGGCCGCCACGAAGCTGTTGTCGAAGCGCGTCGTCAGGGACTGATTCTTTGAGCCGGTCGGTCGGGGAGTCCGGCTTCCGGGCCCGGGGTTCCGCCCAGCGCCGCAACAAGGCGTTCGCGCGCGCGACCGAGGTGCTGGGTCAGGACCGCGACCGCCAGTTCGCCGTCTCCGGTAGCCACCGCATCGAGAATCTGCTGGTGCTCGGCGGAGATGCTCGAGGTGGTCAGGAGGTGCTGGCCCTGAACCTGCACCATGCACAGTCGCACCTCGGAGACGAGGGAACCGAACATCCGGCTCGTCCGAGGGCTGCCCATCGCGTCCACCAGTGCGGTGTGGAAGCGCATATCGGGCTCGACGATCGACAGGGGGGTATTGCCGGTCATCGCCGAGATCTCGTCGTTGGCGGCGACGGCAGACTCGGGAATGCGAGAACTGCGGGCAAGGTGGCGTAGCGCGCTGGATTCGAGGTGCGCGCGGGTGCGGTAGATGTCTCGGACGTCGTCGGGGCCCAGGCTCGGTACGCGGGCGGTCTTGTGGGCACTGCGCTGAAGTAGCCCCTCGCCGACGAGCTTCTCGATTGCGGCCTTTGCCGTCGGCCGCGCCACCTCGTAGGCACGCGCCACCTCGGCTTCGGTCAGCGTGTCGTCCTGGCGAGTTCTCCGGAGAACAGCCGGTCCCGCAGTTCCGCGGTCAGTGCGTCGACGATCGACAGGGCCTTGACCCGTGACGCCATTCTGGGCCCTCCGCTCCGCTGAATTCGTGCGTGATTCTCCCACGAATATGAACCTGCGTCCTTGACTGTCCAGTGTACTTGTCAGACAATATTGGAATGGTTGACACCGCGAACATCGACGACCTGCACAGCTCACTCGGTGACGCGCTCGTCAGACCCGGATCGGATGCTGGCGTACCGGCGCGACCAGTCGCTGCTGACCGAGGCAGGAATGCCGCTGGCGCTCGTCCGGGCACGCGACACCGACGACGTGGTCGAAACGATGAAGTGGGCCCACCGGCACGGTGTACCCGTGGTGACGCGTGGCGCAGGAACCGGCCTGGCCGGGGCCGCGAACGCGCTCGACGGATGCATCGTGCTCAGCGTCGAGAAGTTGAACGAGATCCTCCATATCGATACGGCTGCGCGGACGGCAACGGTGCAGCCGGGTGTGATCAACGGCGACCTGGCTGCCGCGGTTGCCGAACACGGACTCTGGTACGTGCCGGACCCCGGAAGCCGCGCCATCTCGTCCATCGGCGGCAACCTCGCCACCAACGCCGGCGGAACATGCTGCGCGAAGTACGGTGTCACGGCCGACCACGTGGCTCGGATCAAAGCGGTGCTCGCCGACGGTCGCATCATCCACACGGGCGCGGCAACCCGGAAGAATGTTGCCGGCTTGAACCTGACCCAGTTGCTCGTCGGATCGGAGGGAACACTCGCCGTCATTGTCGAGGCGACCATGAGGCTGAGGGCTGCGCCATCGGCAGCAGCGACCGTCGTCGCCAACTTCCCCACCACGGCACAGGCCATCGATGCGGTGCTCGCGATTCGTGACCGCGTCGAACCCTGCCTGGTCGAGTTGATGGATCGCACGACCATCGCGGCCGTCGACGCGATGACCCACATGGGCCTCGACGAGTCCGCCGGAGCCTGTTGCTCATCCAGTGCGACGGCAGCGACGCCGCTGCGGAGGCTCAGACGTGTGCCGATGTGTGCACGGACTCCGGGGCAACCGAGGTGTACGACACCGACGATCCGATCGAGGGCGAAGAGTTCATGCAGGCTCGTCGAGTCGCGTTGACCGCACTCGAGCGGCAGGGCAGCACCCTGCTCGACGATCTCGCGGTCCCGATTCCGCGGTTACCCGAAATGCTGTCGGCGATCGAACGGATCGCTGCCGAGCACAGCCTCGTGATCGGCACCTTCGGCCACGCAGCCGACGGCAATCTGCACCCCACCATCGTGTTCGACGCGGCGGACGAGGACCACACGCGGCGAGCGCAGCAGGCCTTCGACGACATGGTGACCGAATGCCTGGCACTGGGCGGAACCATCAGCGGAGAGCACGGCATCGGAGTTCTCAAGGAGCCGTACCTCGAGCGGATGGTGGGGTCGGTGGAACGTGAGTTGATGCGGAAGGTGAAAGCAGCGTTCGACCCGAACTCGATTCTCAACCCTGGACGGGGCCTCTAGCTCGAAGCTCCGGCGCGAAACTCTAATTGCGGCGAAACCGCTGGAAGAACTCGCGGGCCAGCCGCCGAAGTCGCGCCGTCCACGGCTCTGCGACCGTGCTCGCGGGGCGTTCGAGAACGCCGACGCCCGATGCCGCGCGTAGTGGCCAACTGCCGTCGACGTCGGTGGTGTCGCGACCGAGACCTTCCAGATATTCGGCGAAGTTTCGTTGCCGCTCGGCGTGCCACGCGGCTTGATCGGTCATGATGTCGAGCTCGGCGAGCTGAGGGAAGCGAACGACGAGTGCTCGGACGAGATGACCCGCGGCGAGGGCATCCGCCTCGCTTCGTGTGCGCACGTCAGCGTCACGCCGTACTCGTCGCACACCGCCGCGAGGGTTCGTTTGCCCGACCGCGTGCGGTCCATCTCGCGGTCGATGACATATGGGTCGGCGACTGTCCCGAACTCGAGCGCCGGGAACCCGAGTCGTTTCCCTTCGGCGTCCATCACCGTCAGGTCGTAGCTCGCATTGAACGCGACGACGATGTGCCCGAGCGCCCATGCGTCGAGCAGCGACTGCCGGATCTCCAGGTATCCGGCGCGATAGTCCATGCCGTCGGTGCGGGCACGCTCGTCGGTGATGCCGTGGATGGCGATGGTCTCTGCAGGGATGGGAATACCCGGGTCGAGCAGCCACGTGCGTGAGGCGATGCGTTCTCCGTCGAACGTCGCGACACAGGCGCTGACGATGCGGGCATTCCGCGGATCGCGGTCGGTCGTTTCGAGGTCGAACGCGCAGAGCGGTCGGTCGGGCCAGAGCGTCATGCGTACTCCTCGTATCCGTGCGGCGGGCAGGGTCGGTGGTTCACGGGCATTGTGTCTGCCGGTACCGACACATCCCGCCGCGATGGGAACGACGAGGTCAGAACGTATCCGAGCACACGACGATCTCGCGTTCCTCGTAGACGAACCCGCTGTCGGAGATGGAGCAGTCGTTGACGTCGGTGGTGTCGGTCAGGATCTCGGTGACCTTCTCGCCCTCGACAGCCGTATCCGAGCAGTCGATCCGCTTCGGATCCTCGCCGCCGAGATCCATGCAGTCGTCGACCTGCCAGTCGATGTCGAGGCACAACGCGCCGAGCTCGTTGCCTCGCACGGACTCGTAGTACGACTGATCGGAGTTGCACTCGTCGCTCGTCGTCACGATGTCGACGACGAGGTAGTTGGAGTCGAAGGTGCCGCAGGTCGCGTTGTCGATGGTTGCATCGTCGACAGTGCCGCCGAGCAGGACGCAGTCGCCGATCTCGACGTCGACCTCCAGATCGAGATCCGATGCCGAGGGGCTTCCCGAGGTGGTCGAGGGTGCCGACGTGGTTGTGCGTGAGGTGCTGGGCGCGGAAGTGGTGGAGGACGCGGTCGTCGAGCTTGCGGAACCGGCCTCGGGCACGGCACGTAATTCGACGTCAGCGGAGCATCCGGCGATCAACGACACAGCGGCAACGGCTGCGACGGCGATGCCGGCCGCACGGCGAAGAATGATCATGGCTGCACAGAGTACGGAACATCGCTGACATGGTCCTACCGAGCCCGCGTAGAGAACGGGCGACGGAAACGGACGGTTCCCGGATCGACCGCATCGAGCGCGCGACGAACGACAGGATGCAACGATGGGGTGCATGGATCTGCCTGTGGCTCCGCCGATAGCGCCGATGCTCGCGAAGGCCGCATCGAAGGTGCCGGAGCAACCCGATTCCGGAGCCGAACAGTGGTCGTACGAACCGAAATGGGATGGGTTCCGCGCCATAGTATTTCGAGATTCCGACGAGGTCGTGCTCGCGTCGCGCGGCGGTAAGGACCTCGCCAGGTATTTCCCGGAGCTCGTCGAGCGGGTGCGAGCCGAGCTTCCCGAGCGCTGTGCGGTGGACGGCGAGATCGTCGTGCCGCGTGAACGCGACGGGCGCACACGTCTCGACTGGCAGGCGCTCTCGGAACGGATCCATCCGGCGGCGAGCCGTGTCGCGATGCTCGCGGAGGAAACGCCGGCGCAGTTCATCGGGTTCGATGTGCTGGCTCTCGGCGACGACAACCTCATGGAGGAGCCGTTCGCCGAGCGGCGTGCGCGGCTTCAGCAGTCCGTCGGTGGCGGCCCGAGTTGCCATGTGACCGCCGCGACCACCGACGCGGCGACCGCAATGCGGTGGTTCGAGGAGTTCGAAGGCGCAGGTCTCGACGGCGTGGTCGCGAAGAGGCTCGACGGCATCTACCGCCCCGACAAGCGCGACATGATCAAGCTCAAGCATGCCCGGACCGCCGACTGCGTGCTCATCGGTTACCGCAAGCACAAGAGCATCGATGGGGTCGGCTCACTGTTACTGGGGCTGTACCACGGCGACGAACTCGCGATGGTCGGCGGCGCATCCGCATTCACCACGATCAGGCGTCAGGAGTTGCTCGCCGAACTGCAACCGCTACGGGTGGGCGACGACGTGGTCGCCGACGGTGAACAGACGAGGTGGCGTTCAGCGGCCGACCGCAGCTGGGTCCCGCTGCGTCCGGAACGGGTGCTCGAAGTCGCGTACGACCAGATGGAGGGAACGCCGGAGACAGCGATGCGGTTCCGGCACGCGGCCAGATTCCTTCGTTGGCGGCCCGACCGCGACCCACAGAGCTGCACGTACGACCAACTCGAGGTGCCTGTGCGCTACGACCTCGCCGATGTACTCGACCGGACGGAGAACTGACGATGGCGACAGCGAAGCGATCCCCCGCTGTGGAACTCGACGTCGATGGTGTGCCGGTGCGACTGTCGAACCCGGACAAGATCTACTTCCCGAGCCTCGGAGCGGAGGGTGGCACCAAACGTCACCTCGTCGAGTACTACCGGGCGCTCACGACGTCGGTGGGCGCACCGCTTCTCGATGCGCTCCGAGACCGACCCACTCATCTCCAGCGTTTCCCCGACGGCATCGAGGGGGAGGAGATCTATCAGAAACGCGCGCCCGTGAAGCGTCCCGACCACGTCGCGACGTGCGAGATCACCTTTCCGTCCGGCCGTAAAGCCGATGCGCTGCGGGTGCGGTCGGCGGCGGATGTGGTGTGGGCAGCGAACCTCGGGTGCGTGACGTTTCATCCGTGGGCAGTGCGCTGCGGCGACACGGACAGGCCGGATGAACTCCGGATCGACCTGGACCCGCAGCCGGGGACGGATTTCGGGGACGCCCGCGCGGTCGCGCTCGAGGTGGTCCGTCCGCTGCTCGACGAACTCGGATTCACAGGTTTTCCGAAGACGTCGGGTGGCCGTGGTCTCCACATATATCTGCGGATCGTGCCGGAATGGGACTTCGTCGGGGTCCGCCGCGCCGGAATCGCATTGATGCGGGAGGTAGAGCGCCGCAGCGGTGACCGCGCGACGACCGCGTGGTGGAAGGAACAGCGTGGCGAACGGATCTTCCTCGATTTCAACCAGAATGCGCGCGACAAGACCATCGCGTCGGCGTATTCGGTGCGGCGCACCCCGATCGCGACGGTGTCGACACCGCTGACGTGGGACGAACTCGCAGACGCGGAGCCGGACGATTTCACGATCGCTACGGTGCCCGAGCTACTGGCTCGCCGACCCGATCCGATGTCCGGGCTCGATGACGCTGCGCATTCGATCGATGTGCTGCTCGAGATGGCGGACCGCGACGAGGCTGCGGGGCTCGGTGATCTGCCCTACCCGCCGAACCATCCAAGATGCCGGGCGAACCGAAGCGTGTGCAACCCAGTCGTGACCGGGAGCTGAACAGTGGGAAGAACAGCGGGAACAACACCTGACCGAGACTCTGCTGTTACCTCGCTGTGGAGCGTGACAGGGCGAACCTCCTTAAACTGTTACCCGAGGGTAGTTCTTCATACGGTGGGAGGGCCGCAGGTGTGACCTGGGCGAAAATGTCAGGGCGGGTGTCGGCAGTCGGCGCGGTATTGGCTGCGGCCATCGGCGGTGCTCTGCTGACTGCGGCGCCGGCGCAATCGTTGACCTGCTCGGCCCCTCCCGGTGCGCCGATGGAATCCGTCGAGGTGCTCGGGACCGAAGCGTGTGGTGCGACCACCGAGGGGCCCGGAGGTGCATGGAGCCACGGCGGCGGCGGAGTG
>BBEG01000039.1 GCA_001312645.1 Rhodococcus sp. JCM 9791 | reverse complement strand
CTTCCTCCACCGGCGAAGCGGAAGCAGCCGTCGCGGAAGCACCCGCTGCGGAAGCACCCGCTGCGGAAGCACCCGCTGCGGAAGCACCCGCCGCGGACGCAGCCCCCGAGGCCTGATCCGTTTGCACGGCCCCGACCGGAAGATCGAGAGATCATGGTCGGGGCCGTTGCATCGCGGCCCGGCCCGCACATGAGCGGCGCTATCCGCACCCGAGACTTTTCATCACAGACACAGGAGGCCCGCACAAGATGGCGAACTACACCGCCGCTGATGTCAAGCGTCTCCGCGAGCTCACCGGCTCCGGAATGCTGGACTGCAAGAACGCTCTCGCCGATAACGACGGCGACTTCGACAAGGCCGTCGAGCAGCTGCGCATCAAGGGTGCCAAGGACGTGGGCAAGCGCGCCGAGCGCTCCACCGCCGAAGGCTCGTTGTTGCCAAGGACGGCGTTCTTGTCGAACTGAACTCCGAGACCGACTTCGTCGCGAAGAACGACGAGTTCCAGCTCTCGCCAACACGATCGTCGCTGCTGCCGCAGAGGCACGCCCGGCCGACGTCGAGGCCCTCCAGGCCCTCGAGGTCGACGGCAAGACCGTCGGCACCCTGGTGCAGGAGCTGTCCGCCAAGATCGGTGAGAAGCTCGAGATCCGTCGCGTTGCTGCGTTCGACGGCAATGTGTCGGTCTACCTGCACAAGCGTGCATCGGACCTGCCTCCGTCCGTGGGCGTACTCGTCGAGTACACCGGTGAGGGCGACGCCGCAGCCGAGGCTGCCAAGAGCGCTGCCATGCAGGTCGCTGCTCTCAAGGCGAAGTACACCACCCGTGACGAGGTTCCCGAGGACATCGTCGCCGGCGAGCGTCGTATCGCCGAGGAGACCGCCAAGGCAGAAGGTAAGCCGGAGCAGGCTCTGCCGAAGATCGTCGAAGGCCGCGTGAACGGCTTCTTCAAGGACGTCGTACTCCTCGAGCAGTCGTCGGTGACGGATTCGAAGAAGACCGTCAAGGCGATCCTCGACGAGGCCGGAGCCACCGTGACCCGCTTCGTGCGGTTCGAGGTCGGCGCCAGCTAGTCCACCGATCGATCGACCCCGTCGGCTGTGGCCGGCGGGGTCGTGGTGTGTCCGGTGCCGCCAGGTGATCAGCATCCGGTGGTTGCCGTGGCGTGTCGCTTCGCGCCCGGTCTCGGTTCCACCGGGTGAATGAGGCAGGATGATAAGGCCGATTCATGCGCAACCAGAGGAGAGTCATGTCCGAGCATGCCCACGATCGGCCCGGTTTTCGCCGGGTGCTTCTCAAACTCGGCGGCGAGATGTTCGGTGGTGGCAAGGTCGGGCTCGACCCTGATGTCGTGACGACTGTCGCGCAGCAGATTGCCGAGGTCGTGCGTAGTGGCGTCGAGGTCGCCGTGGTCATCGGTGGTGGCAACTTCTTCCGCGGCGCAGAACTGCAGCAGCGCGGACTCGAGCGTGCGCGCTCCGACTACATGGGCATGCTGGCACCGTCATGAACTCCCTGGCACTCCAGGACTTCCTCGAGAAGCAGGGCATCGACACCCGGGTACAAACGGCGATCACGATGGGGCAGGTCGCCGAGCCGTACCTTCCGCTCCGCGCGCGCCGCCACCTCGAAAAGGGCCGGGTCGTCATCTTCGGTGCGGGCATGGGCATGCCGTACTTCTCCACCGACACCACCGCGGCGCAACGTGCCCTCGAGATCGGCGCGGACGTCGTTCTGATGGCCAAGGCCGTCGACGGAATCTACTCCGCGGACCCTCGCATCGATCCCGATGCCGAGCTGTACGAGGAGGTCACCCATCGCGAGGTCATCGAGAACGGCCTCAAGGTCGCGGACGCGACCGCGTTCAGCCTGTGCATGGACAACGCCATGCCGATCATGGTCTTCAATCTGCTGACCAAGGGCAATATCGCTCGTGCCGTCGCCGGTGAGAAGATCGGAACGCTCGTACGGTCATGATTGGACAACGGAACATGGAGGAACTGCCGTGATCGATGAAGCTCTCTTCGAGGCCGAGGAGAAGATGGAGAAGGCCATCACCGTGGCCAAGGACGATCTCGGCGGCATCCGCACCGGTCGCGCGAACGCGGGAATGTTCAACCGGATCGTCGTCGACTACTACGGATCGCCCACCCCGGTGACACAGATCGCCAGCATCAACGTGCCCGAGGCGCGGATGGTCATCATCAAGCCCTACGAGGCCTCGCAGCTCGGCGCGATCGAGACCGCGATTCGCAATTCCGATCTCGGGGTCAACCCCACCAACGACGGCAACATCATCCGGATCTCGGTGCCGCAGCTCACCGAGGATCGCCGCCGCGAACTCGTCAAGCAGGCAAAGGGCAAGGGCGAAGACTCGAAGGTGGCTCTGCGGAACGTGCGTCGCAAGGCGATGGAAGAACTCGGCCGCATCCAGAAGGACGGCGAGGCGGGCGAAGACGAGGTCGGTCGCGCGGAGAAGGAACTCGACAAGACCACGGCCAAGTACGTGGCGCAGATCGATGACCTGGTCAAGCACAAGGAAGCCGAGTTGATGGAGGTCTGACGGTGGGCAGAGCCGACGGGTCCTCCGACCCTCAGCTTCCACTCGACGCCGGAGACGCCTCCGACGTCACCGCTGCTGACGCAGCATCACCACCCGACGATGCGACACCGCCCGCCAAGACGTCACGCGCAGGCCGGAACCTTCCCGCCGCTATAGCGGTCGGGGGCGGCCTGGGCGCGCTTGTGATCGTGATCCTCCTGTTCGCTCCCACCGCTTGGCTCGGTGTGGTCGCGGCAGCGATCGCGATCGCGACGTGGGAGGTCACCAAGCGGTTACGTGAAGCGGCTGTGCTCGTGCCACGCCTCCCGCTCCTCGTCGGCGGCCAGGCGATCATCTGGCTGGGTTGGCCTTACGGAACCACCGGCGTCCTCGGAGCGTTCGCGGGGACCGTCGTGGTGACGATGCTGTGGCGACTGTTCGACCACGGTCTGGCTGCGCAGCCGCGCAACTATCTGCGCGACACCGCGGTCGCAGTCTTCACCGCAGCATGGTTGCCACTGCTCGCATCCTTCGCAACGCTGATGGTCCTCGAGGACCAAGGTGCTGCGCGCGTCTTCTGCCTGATGCTCATCTGCGTGGCATCGGACGTCGGCGGCTATGCCGCGGCGTGCTGTTCGGCAAGCACACCATGCGCCGGCGATCAGCCCCAAGAAGTCGTGGGAAGGGTTCGGCGGATCACTGGTTGCGTGCGTGGCTGTCGGAATCCTGACCGTCATGTTCCTGCTGGACGGCCAGTGGTGGATCGGCGCGCTTCTCGGCGTCGTGCTCGTGTTGACGGCCACCGCCGGTGACCTGATCGAGTCGCAGGTGAAGCGCGACCTCGGTATCAAGGACATGGGCACGTTGCTTCCCGGCCACGGCGGCATCATGGACCGACTCGACTCGATCCTTCCGTCGGCCTTCGTGACCTGGCTGATCCTCACGATCTTCGTGTAGGCGGGGCTCACGGATCCGGGCGATGGATGAACATCGAGGCGACGACAGGGGCGTGATCGCCAGCCCCAATATCTGGCACTGGCCGGTGGTCTACGAAGAGGAGAACCGCGCCCAGGACACCCGCGGCGCCGTGTACGCGGCGCTGCGGGAGGACGCGGACTGGGCCGGCCTCGACGTCGCCGACGTCGGTTGCGGCACCGGTTTCCACCTCGGCATGTTTGCGGAGACGGCGCGGTCGGTGACCGGAGTCGAACCCCACCCGCCGCTCGTCGAAGCGGCGCGACGACGGGTCGGTCATCTCGCCACGGTCCGGATCCTGCCGGGATCGGCTGCGCACATGCCGCTGCCGGAGGGGTCGGTGGATCTCGTGCACGCCCGGACCGCGTACTTCTTCGGCCCGGGGTGCGGCGCAGGCATCACCGACGCGATGAGGGTCCTGCGCCCCGGCGGAGCACTCGCCATCATCGACCTCGACGCGACGGCGCACCCGTACGGCGAATGGATGCTCGCCGACCTCCCGCACTATCGCCCCCGTGTCGTCGAAGCCTTCTTCGATGCCCAGGGATTCTCGTTGCGGCGGATCGATACCGAATGGAACTTCCCGGATCGGGACAGCCTCGAGCGTGTCCTCGGAATCGAGTTCGGTCCGAAGGTCGCAGCGCGCGCCGTTCGAGAGACGACCGGAACCACCTTGGCCGTGCGCTACCGCCTGCACATCCGGCGCAAGCCGCGCGGCATCGAACTGGGCGCCCCCGCGGCTGAGCGGAATGTCACCTCGGGTCACTCCAGTGTGCGAAGGTGACGTTCGGCTAGTCGCGGGTGGCTCGGCTCGCGCCCTGGAGCCGGAACACCCGAGCGAGTTCTTTGATCTTCTTCGCCCGCGCCAGCTTCGGTAGTCGCTCCCGTCCTTGACGCCGTGTCCGTCTTCGCCCAGACGATCGATGATGGTGTGAGCCCAGCCGATATCGTCGGTACTGGGGCTCAGCGCGGCATTCGGGAACCGTGCCCGGTCCGGTGTCATACACAATTTCCCCGACATGCCCATCGACTGGGTCAGCTGCGCTTCCTGCTCGAGGATCGTGGGATCGTCGGTGAGGGACGGGCCGTCGATCGGCCCGGGAAGTTTCGCGGCGCGGCTCGTCACGACAAGCCTCGAGCGCGGATACGCCATGGCGAGGGGCGACGCGCTCATCCCTGTGTCGCGGCGGAAGTCGCCACTGCCGAACACCAGCCGGAACACACCTTCGGCGCGGGCGATTTCAGGTGCTGCCTCGAGCCCCATCGCAGATCGATCAACACGAGGATCTTGGTGCCGTCCGGCAGGGCGTCGGCGGTGGCGTCCACCTGCTGCCCACTTTCGGCTTTCGCGAGCATGACCCCTTCGAGGCCGGGCACGCCCGCGAGGGCGTCGACGTCGTCGCACCAGTGCGAGGTGGTGGTGTCGTTGATGCGAACCCAGGCCCTGCCGCCGCCTCGCAGCCACTCGATGACACCGGCACGGGCGGCTGCCTTGCCCTCGGCCGCGACCGCGTCTTCGAGATCGAGCACGACGGCATCGGCGGGGGAAGTGGCGGCAGGCTCGAACCGCTCGGGGGCATTGCCGGGGACAAGAAGCCAGGATCGGGCGAACTCGGGAGCAATTCGGGTGGTCATGTCTCGATCTTCCCCCATCGACGTGTGAATTCATGGGGTGTGAATTTCCGGGCGGTTGGGGTCGAGTATCACAGTGCAGACCGGACAGCCGGCTCGCAAAGCATGGAAGAATGGATCATTATGGCTTCCTCCCTGCCCCTCGTTTTCGATGCTCCCAAGCGCGGTATGCCCCCGCGGCACCTCGCCGACCTCGATGCCGAGCAGCGACGTGAGGCCGTGAAGGAACTGGGCCTTCCGGCCTTCCGCGCCGACCAGATCGCCCGGCAGTACTACGGTCGGCTCGAAGCCGACCCGGAGAAGATGACCGACCTTCCCGCTGCCGTGCGCGACAAGATCGGTGAGGCACTGTTCCCGCCGTTGCTGACCCCGGTCAAGCACATCGCCTGCGACGGTGGCGAGACCCGCAAGACGCTGTGGCGCGCGGGCGACGGTACTCTCCTCGAGAGCGTGCTCATGCGGTACCCGGAGCGCGCGACCCTGTGCATCTCGAGTCAGGCCGGGTGTGGCATGGCCTGCCCGTTCTGCGCGACCGGGCAGGGTGGCCTCGACCGGAACCTGACCACCGCGGAGATCGTCGATCAGGTCCGGGCTGCGGCCGCAGCACTGCGAGACGGCGACGTCGCCGGTGGTCCGGGCCGCTTGTCGAACATCGTGTTCATGGGCATGGGGGAGCCACTCGCCAACTACAAGCGTGTCGTCGCAGCCGTCCGCCGGATCACCTCGCCGGCACCTGAAGGCTTCGGGCTGTCGCAGCGTTCGGTCACGGTCTCGACGGTGGGGCTCGCGCCGGCGATCCGCAAGCTTGCCGATGAGGGCCTGCACGTCACCCTGGCCGTGTCGCTGCACACTCCCGACGACAAGCTCCGCGACACCCTCGTGCCGGTCAACAACCGATGGCCCATCGCCGAGGTTCTCGACGCGGCCCGCTACTACGCCGACAAGACCGGTCGTCGGGTCTCGATCGAGTATGCGCTGATCCGCGACGTGAACGATCAGCCGTGGCGCGCCGATCTGCTGGGTAAGAAGCTGCGCAAGGCGTTGGGCGCTCTCGTACACGTGAATCTGATTCCGCTCAATCCCACCTCTGGTAGCGAATGGGACGCCAGTCCCAAACCTGTCGAGCGGGAGTTCGTCCGCCGGGTCATCGCGCAGGGTGTCTCCTGCACCGTCCGCGACACCCGCGGCCAGGAAATCGCCGCAGCCTGCGGGCAGCTTGCCGCTGAGGCTGATCACCGGTAAGAGCTCGGGACCGATGGTCTCGGCGGGGACTCACCACGTCCGTATCGCGCCCGGCCGACTTCCGAGGATCTCAGTGTCGGCGTGCTCGCTCAACGCTCACCACGTGTCCTGAGCGCTGTCCAGAGTGTCGGCGTGGTCCTCGGGTCCCGGTATCGCTGTCGTGTCGGCCACGCTGCCCAAGCTGCACACCAGCGCGTCGTAGTGCAGGACCCGGTGGTCGTCGATCCGCACCGTCTCGGCGTCCGCATCCACCGCTGTCACTCAGCCGCGCACGAACTGTGTGCCCGTACCTTCCAGCAGTTCCGGGATGTTCGGATCGGCGAGTTGCTGCTCGGTCGCTGTCAGGTGCAGCCGCAGCCGCTCGGTCTCAAATGATCATTGAGGTCTCTGAAGAACACGGTTTCCTAGACCGCGCGCCGAGGCTCCGCCGGGTCGGTCTCGTCATCGGCGAATTCACCGGCACCGAAGTAGGCGGATTCGACCCGATCGCGTTCTCGAAGGAGCACTCCGGCCTCTCCTTCGAGACGACCCGGCCGTGGTTGAGCACCACCGCCCGGTCGGACACTGCCAGCGCGAGACCCACATGCTGTTCGACGAGGACGACGGCAATGCTCTCGTCGCGTGCCAGGTCGCGGATGGCAGGCAACATCTGCTCGACGATCATGGGCGCAACCCCAGACTCATCTCGTCGACCATGAGCAATCGCGGTTCGGCCAGCAGCGCCATCGCGATCGCAAGCATCTGCTGCTCACCGCCGGAGAGCAGCCCGACCGTCCGCGACTGCAGCTTCGCCAAGGCCGGGAACCTGTCGAACACCAGGTGCTCGCGGTTCTTGTCGGGGCGTCGGCGGGCCAGTCGGAGATGCTCACGCACCGTCATGGACGGGAAGAGCCCTCGGTCGTCGGGGACGAAGCGCATGCCTCTGCGCACCATTCGGTAGGGCCGCCTGCTGTCGACCCGTTCGCCCAGGACTGTCACCCGTCCACTCATCATGGGGAGCACACCGGCGAGCGACAACAGGGTGGTGGTCTTTCCGGCCCCGTTGGGCCCCAGGATCGAGAGGACTTCACCGGCCGAGACCGAGAGGTTCACGCCGGCGACCGCGACGACGCCGTTGTAGCCGGCGGTCAGGGACTCTGCCGTGAGCACAGGGTCTTCGGCGGGGGCAGGTTCAGCCATGAGTGCTCTCCATCGGTGCACCCAGATATGCAGCGATCACGGCGGGATCCTTTCTGGCCTGGTCCGGAGTTCCCGAGAAGATGACCTTGCCGAACTCGAGGACGTAGAGGCGATCGCACACGCCCAGTACGAGCGACATGTCGTGGTCGATCAGCAGTGCACCGGGCCCGTCCCGCACGACCGCCCGGATGCGCTCGGCGAACTCGACACTCTCCTGACTGTCGAGGCCCGCAGCGGCTCGTCCAACAGAAGGACACGACAATGACCCACGAGTGCACGCGCGACACCGACGAGCTTCTGCTGACCGAGAGTGAGATCCCGTGCGAGAGTGTCCCCGACATCGCCGAGCCCGACCGCTCGCAACGTTGCATCCACGACCTCGTTGCTGCCACTCCGCCGACGCCCGATCAGGTCGCGCCACAGCGTCGCGAGACCGCCCGGCCGCATTGCCGCGATCACATTCTGGTTCACGCTCAGGTTCGGGAAGAGCTCGCCCGACTGCCACGTGCGTGAAAGACCGGTGCGGCGACGCCGATGTGGCGGGAGGCCGTTCATCGGGGTGCTGTCGACCGTGATCGTTCCCTCGTAATCGATGAATCCGGTGACGGCGTCGACGAACGTCGTCTTACCGGCACCGTTCGGTCCGATCAGGCCGATGATCTCGCCGGGATACACCTCCAGCGACACATTCTCGTTCGCCACGACACCGCCGTAGCGCACGGTGATGTCCTGGGCCGACAAGCCGCCCCGTACCTCATCCGGCGATCCGGGATCAGGCATCTGCCACCGCCACCTTCCCGTGGTCGACCTCGTCGCCGGTGTCGGATACCGGAGAATCTGTCGCGGCTGCTGGGCCCCGCAGCCTTGCACGTAGCAGTGCGCTGAGTCTGCCTGCCTCACCGTCGATTCCGATCGGATTCATGATTGCAGTGATGATCAGCGCGATCCCGGAGATCAGAGCGTAGTAGTCGCCCAGGTCGAAGATGTTGTGCACCAGCACATAAACGATTCCCAGTGGACCGATGATGCCGGCGATCGCCGCACCACTGAACGAGGTGATGCCGCCGAGATACGCGACTGCCAGCACCTGCAGCCCGACGAACACGGTGAACGACTCGGCCGAGAGTTGACCGGCGCTGTATCCGATGAGACAGCCCGCGACACCGGCGATGAACGCGGACAGCCCGAACCCGATGAGCTTGGTCAACCGGACGTCGATGCCCGCGGCCGCGGCGGCCCGCTCGTTCGCCCGCACTGCGAGGAAGGCGCGCCCGGTGTCGCCCGAGGCGATCCGCATGAACGCCCACACCACGATCGCTGCCACGACCAGGACCGTGAACGAGAACGACAGACGTGCGATGTCGCTGCCCTCACGCACACCGAGGTTCACACCGAACAGCGTGGGATTCCCGATGGGATTCCCCGACGGTGGCGTGAGACTGTAATTGTTGAAGATGAACCGCTCGATGGCCAGTGCCGCGGCGATGGTGACGATGGCCAGCTGAGCACCACGAATCCGGAAGGCGGGCAACGCCACCAGCATGCCGAGGAGGGCGGCCACGAGCGAGCAGAAGACGAGCGCGATCGGGAACGGCATGCTCCAGTTCGTCGTCACCTTCGAGAGCGTAAATCCCGCTGCACCGGCGAACGCCGCCTGGGCCAGCGAGATCTGGCCGAGGTATCCGGTGATGACCACGTACGACAGTGCCAGCAGCATCAGGATGATCGAGTACGTCAGACCGAATCGATAGGTGCCGGACGACACCGCGAGGAGCACACAGGTCGCCACGATCAGGAGGACAGCGGGGACCGGGCGGAAGCGAGGAACCACTACGTCCGGCAGCTTGATCGCCTGCAGTGACCCGCGCGACGGCAACCGGCTACCGAAGACGACCAGTACGACGATGACCACGAGGAACGGCACGACCTGATCGACGCCGGACTGCGCCCACGTGGCCACCAACTCTCGCCGGCGAGCAGGTTGAGCACCGACTGGAATGCCCCGAGCACCAGCGACGCGATCACGATCGTCGCGACCGACTCCATCCGCGCGACCAGGAGCACCGCGAGCGCCGGAACGACGAGCAGGGAATAGTTCAGCGGGTTGAGGCCCGTCAGGGATGCCCCGAGCAGGACACCGACCGTACTGACCACCGACGCCATGACCATCGCGATCGCTGCGAGCCGATCCGGTGAGAACCCCAGAAGTGTTGCACCCCGCTCGTTCTCCGCTGCAGCACGCGTTGCTGCGCCGGCTCCGGTGAAGCGGAAATACGCCCACACCAGCACTGAGAACACCAGCATGATCGCGACCATCACGACCTCCGCCGACGACATGGAGGTGCCGAACAGCGAGATCGATCCGGAGGGGATCATCGATTCGATCGGGATGTTGTTCGGCCCGAACCTGATGACCACCAATGCTTGGACGGTGAGCATCAGCGCGACGGAGACCACCACCTGCGCCAAGGCCGGTGCACGTCGCACCGGCCTGAACACCAGGTAGTGGGTCACGACCCCGAGCAGTACCGCCATCAGCAGGCCGATTGCCAAGCAGCCGGTACCGATGGTGCCTTGTCGAACTCGATACTGCCGATCGGCAGGACCAGGGTGCCGTCGATGAGCAGCTGCGCGTAGACGTACGCGCCCCACATGGCTACTGCACCTTGCGCGAAGTTGATGATCCCCGTCGAGCGGTATACGAGGAGCAGTCCGTTGGCGAGGCCGATGTATACCGCGGCGAGACCGAATCCCAGGACGATGAACTGCAGATATGTACTCATGCGCTGCTCCGCTGGGCGTGTGTCGTCAACGAACTTCCGTCAGGAGGTGGGCATCAGTGAAGGATCGAGATCGATATATCCGGCTTCCTCCACCGACCGGAGCGTCCCGTCCTCCTGCACTTCGAAGAAGATCGCCTGCGCATTGCACGTGGTAGCCACACCGGGCCACTGCTGCCCATCGCACGTCACGGTCGGGCCGGCGAAGGTAGAGAAGTCTTTCAGGCCCTTGAACGTGTCGGTGACGGTGGCCGAGGTGATCTCCTCCGACCCGGACAGGATCTCCGCGATGTTGACCAGAGCCGCGAAGGTGTAGATCGACCGTGACGAGAGTTCGTCACCGTAGCGACCGCATCCATGGAGTCCGCGAAGACATCCAACTGTTCCTGGACCTCGGCGGGCGCGGAGTCCTTGGCGAGCGGCACCCACAGCCGAGGCTGGGTGACGATACCTGCGGCGTCGGTGCCCATGTCGTCAATGAACTGCGAGCACGATCCGGCCAGAATCGTGTCGTCGTAACCCTGCCGGCGCAAGGCCTGGAAGAGACCGGTGCAGCCGTCCTCGGGGAGGGCGATCACCCCGGCCATATCCGGGTCGTCGGAAAGTTGTGTCGCTGCCACCACATTCAAATTGGCACCCGATGCGGGGGATACTGAACGCTGACGTCGATCCCCATCCGGTCTGCGATCGGCATGATCAGATCGTCGACGTACGCGTGGGAGGTGGGCGACTCGTTGACGGCGAGCGAGGCCTTCGACTTCCCCATGGTGTCGAGGACCGACATGCTCGAGAGTGCGGCGAACGAGACCGGGCCGGTGAAGTAGAACGCCTGCCCGTATTCGGCGGAATCTGCGACGAACGAGCCCGCGAGGTACCGACGATAGGAATACCCGCCGACGCCAGGATCGGCACCGCGGCACCCATGCTCTGGTCGACCGCGTCGACGACGAGCGGCAGGTCCTTCGACACGAAACCGTTGGCGCAGCTGATCGCGGTCTCCGGGCTGCCGTCGCCACCACACACATCGAGTTCGAGGGGACGTCCGTCGATACCACCGAGCACTTCGTTGACGTAGTGCACGCCGGCTTCGAGCCCGTACGCGGTCTGAGGGTAGGCGGACGCGCCCTTGATCGGGGCCAGCGCACCGATGACGATCGGATCACCGGTCGGAGTGACTCCGGCACTGTCGGTCCCGCCGTCCGAGCTGCATGACGAAAGGGCAAGTGCAGCAACTGCAGCGATGACGCCGATGTGATGCTTCTTCACCTGTGGATCCCACTTTCTCGACTCAGTCGCGGGAGGAGACCGGATGGTCGGGTAGATGCGGAACGAGACCGGGTTCGGGTACGACTCCGAACGAGCGCAGCGCGGTCGCGAGCATCGAATAACAGCCACTGTGAACACGACATCCATCAACTGCTGACGATCGAATTCCCCCGCGAGCACCACCCACGTATCGTCGCCGATCACGCCGTCGCTGATCAGCTCGTCGGCGGAGGTCAGCAGTGCCCGCTCGATCGGTGGCCAGCCCTCCGTGTGGGGTCCTTCTTCGATGCGGGCGATTTCGTCGGCGGTGATGCCCGCTCGCTCGGCGAGGATGACGTGCTGGGCCCATTCGTACTCTGCGCGACGGAGGTGGGCGATGCGAAGAACGAGAAGTTCCCGGTGCCGGACCGACAGGGTGGAGTGTGCCAGCAGGTGCCGGTTGAAACTCAGGAACGCCATCGCCAGCGAGGGATGCTGCGCGAGGGTTCCGAGCAGGTTCGTCCCCGGTTGTCTGTCGTCTTCGTCCGTGGTGCTCGCTACAGCCGATCGGAAACCGTTGATGTAGGTTGCGATCTCTTCGGTCCAGTCGTCCTCGGGAAGAGGGGGTATCCGGGACATTGTGCGGGGGGTGTCCTTTCGATTCGCGCGGATGGCGGCGGCAGATCAGGTGTTGCGTCCGCCGTTGACGCCGATCATGATCGCGGTGCGATCGTTCATTTGATCGGTTCCCGTCCGGCGACGGTCGAGCGATTCATGACGCGCGGCTTGTTGTGGTCGAACGCGCAGGCCCGGTGCAGCAGGCCGTGGTTGTCCCAGATCACCAGATCGCCGACAGACCAGGTGTGCTGGTACACCCGATCCGGTGTGGTCGCCCGCTTCTCGAGATCCTCCAACAGGGCCCGGCCCTCATCGAAGTCCATTCCGACGATGTGGGACGCGAACGCCCCGATCACCAGCGAGCGGCGTCCCGAATCATGTTCCAGACCAGGGGATGCTCCCGAGGCGTCCGAGATGCCCACTCGTCCAGCTGTGCCTGTGTCGGGTTCGGGTAGGACCGACGCTGGATC
The DNA here is from genome assembly GCA_001312645.1 of Rhodococcus sp. JCM 9791. Taxonomy (GTDB): domain Bacteria; phylum Actinomycetota; class Actinomycetes; order Mycobacteriales; family Mycobacteriaceae; genus Rhodococcus. The sequence goes on along the minus strand of BBEG01000039.1, from coordinate 12,761 downwards.
GCCTCGAACGTGTAGATCGCGTGGAGATCGGCGAAGCGTTCCTTCTCCTCGTCGGACAGATCGTCGTATGCCGAGTAGGTACTGGCGAACTCGGTCTCGCCGCCCTCGCCGGGAATGATCCGGGCGCTGAGCATCGATGCCTTCGATGCGACGTCGTCGGTCAGGCCGTCGATGTGCCAGAAGATGTTGGCCGCCAGATACTCAGCGTTTCCGTTGTCACGATCGAAACTTATCTCCATGATCTCCTCCGCGGCGGGAGGAACATTGGGAAACTTCCGCAACGTGCCCAACTTGCGGCCGAACGCCACTTGGGCGTCATCGTCGGCGTGCAGTTCGCGGAACAGAAGAACGCCGTATTCTTCCAGCGCCTCCATGCATCGGCCGGGAAGGTCGTCGTCATGGAGCAGCCGGTCTACGTCGACGTCGAGAATCTCGGCCCCGACCTTGTCGCTGAGCTTTCTGATGTTGAGGGTGTCCATCGGTCGTTCCTCGCTGTTGTTCAACCTGTAGAGACTGTTGTGCGGTAGGGCGCGGTCAGCTCGGAATGCTCGGCTGCCGGACGTTGGCCAGCGGACGAGTGTAGGAGGGGTCGCTCGTATCCCGGGCCGGAGTGCCGTTGGCGTAGACATCGGGGACGTCCGCGAAAGGAATGTCCATCGACGGAACCATTCCCGACCACTCGATCACGTTGGTGCGTAGTGCGATCCGCCACTCGCCGTCGCGACGTTCCAGCCTGTCGATGTAGCGTCCTCCGGCAATCCAGTTGCTGTCGTCGATGTTTCGGCCTGCGAACAGGTAGTACGTCTCGGTGTGGGCCGTGTCGCCGTCGAGATCGCAGGTGTGGTTCAGCAGATTGTGGTGAGTGGCGTTCTGTCCCTGCGCGTGCATCGCGGTGGACCAGTCGTAGAGATCCACCGGTCCGCCGACGAAACTGCCCGCGGCGATCGTCGCATCGGTGTGGAAGGCAGAGAGGAACAGATCTCGGTCGAAACGGTCCATTGCCCGGCTGAAGCGGGTCAGCGTATCGAGGATCTCCTGGCGATCCAGTAGTGCTTCGAGCTTGGCGATCCTGTCGGACGAGAGGGATGTCACCGGCGTGCTCATGATGTGCTCCGTTGCAGTGAGGAGGAAGAGGAGGGGGCCGGGTCGACACCGAGCCCGGGACGATCTGCTCCCGCGATCGGGGACCAGATGGGTTCGCCGCGGGTTGCTCGGAGTGAGGGGATCTCGCGGCCGTCGATATCTGTGATGCCGTACTCCTGCGCCAGTTCGGCGGTGATGAAGGTGCCGCCCGATCGGCTCATGACGGCGGGATCCTCTGCGAGAGCGGCGATGACGCGACCGGCGAACTCCGGTGAACAGCCGTTCTCCGGACGAGTGGCAGAACCCTCCGCCAGCCCGGGGATGGCGGCCAGGTTCCGTTCCGCACGCTCCGTGAAGGTGAGGCCTTGCCAGATCGATACGGACGCCACGTCGTACGGCTGTAATTCCACGGCCATGTCGCGCGCCATCCGATCCACAGCCGACTTGGCCATCCCGAAGAGGACACCGTAGGTGTAGGCGACGCCGGTGTAGCCGGAGACGGCCACGATGAGTCCCGACTTCTGGGGCGCCATGATGGAGGCAGCGTGCCGGGCGGCCACGAAATTCGAGCGTACGCCCACGTCCACCATCTCCCAGTTCGACAGAGGCTTCTCCCAGAACGGCTCGGGATCCGTCAGATCGTCGGGAAGGGAGAACGCATTGTTGACCAGGATGTCGAGGCGGCCCTGGTCGCGTTCGACGCGGGCGAAGAGCTCGGCAACCTGTTCGTCATCAGCGTGATCGACCTGGACTGCCACACCTGTGCCTCCGCGGCGATCACACTCCGCCGCGGTCTCACCGAGGGTGCCCGGAAGTGGGTGCGAGTCGGGTGTCACCGTGCGCCCGGTGACATACACGGTGGCGCCTTGCTCCGCGAGCGCAAGGGCAATGCCCTTGCCGATCCCGCGGCTGGCACCGGTGACGACGGCGACCTTGCTCGACAGCGCACCCATTCCGGACTCCTGACTGTGTTGTGAGTTATTTCTGTATCGCGAAGGGTCCGGTGCCGAAGAAGGTCTCGCTGTGATCACCGGTGGCCTTGCCTGTGAAGTGGTTGCCGCTGAACGGTGTGCCCATGAGGCCCTGCGACCAATCGACCGACGCACCGTCATCGCGAGACCAGTCGTAGAGCATGGTGCGCTCCGTGATTCGCCACTGTCCGTCGCGCTCCTCGAAACGGTCGAGGTAGCGCCCGCCGAGCACCGTGTCGCGCTCTTCGGTTCCCATATCGACACGGTGGTACGCAGCGACATGGGTTTCGGCCAGGGCAGTGTTGCCGTCCAGTTCGATGTGTGTCTGCCCCAGCAGATGCTGCGTGACCAGAACGGCGGGGGCGCCCGGAACGACCCATGCGAGGTAGTCGTCGAACGAGCCGGCGAAGATTCCGAAATCCACGGTGGCGTCTGGCCAGAACGAAGAACTGACCGCTTTGCCGTCGCGGCGGTCCTCACCACGCGCGAGTCGGACTATGCATGCGCGGACCTCATGATGAGCGAGGAGAACTTTCATATCGGCGTCACCCATTGTCAGCTGCCGCCTTCGGGTGTGTAGCCGAGGATGCCCTTTATCTCGAGGTAGTCGTGGAATCCGAATTCGCCCCACTCACGCCCGTTTCCGCTCTTCTTGTAGCCGCCGAAAGGCGCCCCGAAATCGAATGCGTCGTTGATTGCCACGTTCCCTGCGCGAATCCGTCGTGCGACGCTTCTCGCCTGATCGAGATCTGAGCCTGCCACGAAGCCTGCAAGGCCGTAGTCGGTGTCGTTCGCGATCTCGATAGCGTGATCGATGCTGTCGTAGCCGAGAATGGTGAGAACCGGGCCGAAGATCTCCTCGCGGGCGATCGTCATGTCGTTCTTGACATCGGCGAAGACGGTGGGCTGCACGAAATAGCCGGTCGTCAGCCCATCGGGCCGCCCGACACCACCGGCCACGAGTGTGGCTCCCTCGTCGATGCCCTTCTGAATCAGGCCTTGTACCTTCTCGAACTGCGCCTTCGAGACGACAGGACCGATCGCGGCATCGCCGGTCGGGTCGCCCACGGTCACCTGCGATGCCGCCTCGCGTGCTGCGGCGACGGCTTCCTCCATGCGCTCTCCGGGGACCAGCATTCGCGATGGTGCGCTGCAGGTCTGGCCCGAATTCATCATCATCGTGGCCACACCCTTGCCGACATTTGCAGCCAAGTCGGCGTCGTCGAGAATGACGTTCGGGCCCTTGCCACCGAGCTCCTGCGTGACTCGCTTGACGCCGGCTGCGGCATTGGCCGCGACGTCGATGCCTGCGCGCGTCGACCCGGTGAACGAGACCATGTCGATATCGGGGTGCCCGGAGAGTGCGCGCCCGACGCCGGGGCCGTCGCCCTGGACGAGGTTGAACACACCGGCGGGAACGCCGGCCTCGTCGAGAATCTCGGCGAAGATCTGACCGTTGAACGGCGACTGTTCCGAGGGCTTGAGGATCATCGTGCAGCCGGTCGCGAGGGCCGGGAACACCTTCACCGCGATGAGACTGATCGGCCAATTCCACGGTGTGATCAGGCCGCAGACACCGATGGGCTCCTTGACGACGAGGCTGCCGCCGCGTTGCTCCTCGAAGACGAAGTTCCGGAGAACCTCGATCGCGGTGGTGAGATGCCCGAGACCGAGGTTCACCTGGAAGCCGCTCGCCAATACGACGGTGCACCCATTTCCTCGGTCAGAGCTGCAGCGATGTCTCCCATCCGTCGCTGGTACACATCGAGGATCTTCTCGAGCAGTGCGAGTCGCTCCTCGCGGCTGGTCGCCGACCACGCGGGGAAGGCGCGCCGTGCGGCAGCGACGGCTTTGTCGACGTCTGCCGATGACCCGAGCGACACCGTGCCTGCGACCTCTTCGGTCGCAGGGTTGACGACCTCGAAGGTGTTCGACTGGGCAGGATCGATCCACTGTCCGTCGATGTAGAACTTCAGATATTCACGCATGGCGACCCGGTTCTCTCGTCTGGTTCCTGTCGGATGTCACTGCTGGCCTTCGGCGTACCAGGTGCGGAATTCGTCGTAGCTCGGCATTTCTTCCGAGTTGGCCTTGGGATCCACGGCGACGTGGATGACGCCCGGCTTACCGCTGGCGTAGGCCCGCTTGATGGCGGGTGCGATGTCTTCGTCGCGCTCGACGTACTCGCCGTAGCATCCGAAGCCTTCCGCGACCTTGTCGAGGCGGGTTTCCTTGCTCCAATGGACACCCGTCTCGAGCGAGTCGTGACCGAAGGTGCGCTTGTAGACGCCTACTTCGAGTCCCCAGGCGTAGTCGACACCGACGACACAGACTAGGGGTAGACCCACTCGTGCGGCCGTCTCCAGTTCGGCGATGTGGAACTGGAACGACGAGTCGCCGGTGATCAGCATCATCGGGCGCTTACCGCCGGCCGCGACACCGGCGCCGACAGCGTAGGGGAGACCCGTGCCGAGATGCCCGAAGTTCTGGTTCCAGATCACGTCGTGCGGCTTCGCCTGCGAGTACGTCCAGCCGAAGATCGTGGTGGCGCCACCGTCGCGGACCATGATGCCGTCGGCAGGGAACGCCTTGGTCGCCTCGACGATCAGACGGGCCGGATGAACGGGGGACATCCCGGACGGTGCGGTCTCCGCGAGCTCTGCGAGCTGTTCGGCCTCCTGCTTGATCCAGCCCTCGAGTTCGGGGGTCGGAGTACGCGGAGAATCCTTCAGCGCATCGACGAGTTGCGGAACGATCGCCCGCAGGTCGCCCACCAGCGGCACGTCGATCGGGCGGTTCACACCGATGGCAGTGGGGTCCTGCTCGACGAGGATCCAGTTGCGGTTCGCCTCGTTCGCGACCCAGTGCCTGCCGCGCCCGAAGTGGACGGGTTCACCGAGTTCGGTGCCGATCGCGAGACACAGATCGGATTTCACGACGGCATCGATCGATGCGGCCGAGAAGCCATAGGGGAACGTGCGGTCTTCGAGACCTTCGATGAAAGAGGTGCCACCAGAGGTCTGGATGACCGGGCATTGCATGAGGTCGGCGAGAGCTTTCACCGAGGCTCCGGCGCGGGAGGTGTGCACACCGTGGCCTACGAGGAGGACGGGCTGCTGTGCGGCGCCGATCAATTCGGCAGCTTGGCAATGAGGTCGGCTCCGGCCGTCTGCCCCACAAGGCGGTACTTCTCGGGTGGGAGCACCGGAGGAGCATCGATCTCTTCGAGGATGACGTTCTGCGGGTACTCGATGTAGACCGGCCCGGGCGTGCCAGAGAGTGCCTTGCGCAGGCCTTCACGGACGATCTCGTCGGTCTGCTCGGGGTACTCGATACTCGCGTGGTACTTCACGGAATTCTCGACCAGCGCCATCTGCTGCACGAACTGGATGCGGCCACGCCGAACGCGCTGCTCGGTGATGCGGGCGCGCTGGCCACCGAGGAAGATCACCGGCGAGTTCTCGACTTTGGCGCACATGATGGCGCCGGACAGGTTCGCGAGACCGGGGCCGAGCGTACCGATACACACTGCGGCCTTGCCGGTCATGCGTGAGACGGCTTCCGCCATGAACCCGGCGGACTCCTCGTGGTGGGGGGCGACGACATTCCAGCCGCGCTCTTCCGCGAGGCGGAACAGATGAACGAAGTTCGGATCCGGAATGCCGAAGAGCGTATTGATGCCTTCGGCCTCGAAGAGATCCAACATGCGTTCGTAAACCTTAACCGACATGCGTACTGCCCTCCATGGCTATCGCAAAGCTTTTCGTGATGTGGTCGACGTGACCCGAGACGGCGGGCAGGATCCACGGATCGCTGGTGTCACGGATTGCGTCGATGTTCTCGGCGACGTCGTCGATCGACCAGGACGGCCGGTACACACCGGGGGTCTCGGCGATGAACACTTTCGCCATTCGTCCGGCGATGCCGGCGTACATTTCGCCGGTGGCCGAGCAGGATTCGTGGGCGAGCCACCCGACGAGCGGCGCAGTGAGTTCCGGACCCATCGGTGGGTAAGCGGACGTGTCGAGTCCCTCGGCCAGTCTGGTCAGCGCAGCGGGAATGATCACGTTGGATCGGACCCCGTGATCCGCCCCTTCGATCGCCGCGACGTTGGACAGTCCGATCATCCCGGCCTTCGACGCCGCGTAATTGGCGACGTTCGCGTTGCCGTAGATGCCCCCGATCGAGGAGGTCAGGACGATCCGTCCGTATTCTGCTTCACACATCAGCGGAAATGCCGGGCGGACAACGTGGAATGCCCCTCGCAAGTGGACATCGAGTACCGCGTCGAAATCGTCGTACGACATCTCCGACAACGACGCGTAGCGATTGTTGCCCGCGTTGTGGATGAGGATGTCGATGCGGCCGTAGTTGTCGAGTGCGGCCTGGATGATCTTCCGACCGCCCTCGGCGGTCGCAACGGACTCGACACACGCAACCGCCTCACCGCCGGCGACCCGGATCTCCTGGACCACCTCGTGCGCCGGTCCTGCGTCGATGTTCTCTCCGCTGATCGCGGCGCCGGGGTCGTTGACCACGACCTTCGCTCCGAGCGAGGCGAGCAACAGTGCGTAGTCGCGTCCCAGCCCCCGTCCGGCACCGGTGATGACGGCGACGCGATCGTCGAATCGATATGTCACTTCTCGAGCACCAGACCTTCCAGATCGCCAGTGCTGCGCCAGTTTTCGAGAAGTTCGGTGAGTTCGTAGAATCCTCCCCAGAACGGATCACCGAGGAACGACCGCCCGTTCGGCTCGCCTTCACTGTTGTAGTAGCCGGGCGTGCACTCGGTTGTGAAAGTGCTGTTGTCGACCGAGTACTGGCGAACTGTCTGGACCCAGCCCTCCTCGGCTTCCGACGTCGGTTCGACAAGTGTGGCACCGCGGGTCTGCGCCTCTTTGATGATGTACGCGATGTGGTCGGCCTGCTGCTCGAACATCAGCGTGGTGGCCGCCGTGACACCGCCCTGGACGAACCCGGTCGCGAAGTGATTCGGGAAGCCGTGCGCCATGATTCCGTGCAGGGTGCGGAATCCCTTGCCCCAGTGATCGTAGAGCGAGGTGCCCTCGCGGCCGGTGAACGGCGCGATATCGAACTGACGCTCGAGAGCAGTGGTGATCTCGAATCCGCTGGCGAAGACGATGCAGTCGAATTCGTGCTCGACACCGTCCGCGATGATGCCCTTCTCCGTGATGCGTTCGACGCCCTTCGTCTCGGACACGTCGATGAGGGTGACGTTGTCCCGGTTGAAGGTGGGCAGAAATTCGTCGTTGAAGACCGGGCGTTTGCACATGTTGCGGTAGTACGGCTTCAACTTCTCCGCGGTCTCCGGGTCCTCGACGATCGACTCGACCCGCTGGCGGAGTCGTTCCATCGCCTTGTAGTCCTCGATCTCCTTGAGTTCGAGGAACTTCGCGGGATCGGCGAGGGCGGCCCAGCCGTTGGTCTCGTTGAGCTTCGCCGCCAAGTTGCGCGCAACCTCGGTCCAACCGTCGCAGATGAGATCGGGCTCGCCCGGGTTGTAGAACGCGAACGCGGCGTTGTGGAAGTTGCGCTGCCGCTCTGCCCGCCATCCGGGCTTCAGGCTCTTCACCCATTCCGGGTCGGTCGGATAATTGGCGCGTTCGAAGACGTACGACGGTGTCCGCTGGAATACGGTCAGGTGCTTCGCTCCGCGTGCGAGGTGCGGGATCGCCTGGATTCCACTCGAACCCGTGCCGATGACGGCAATCCGCTTGTCGCCGATCTTGTCGAGTCCACCGTGCAGGTCACCACCGGTGTAGTCGAAGTCCCAGCGGGCAGTGTGGAAGGTATGGCCCTTGAAATCCTTGATGCCGGGGATGCCGGGGAGCTTCGGCCGGTTGTAGGGGCTTGGCACATCACGACGAAGCGGGCGAGGATCTCGTCGCCGCGGTTGGTGCTGATACGCCAGCGTTTGATCTCTTCGTCCCACTCCAGAGACTGGATCAGCGTGTGGAAGAGAGCCTTGTCGTACAGCCCGAAGTGCTGTCCGATGCGCTGGGCATGCTCGAAGCATTCGTCGCCCTTGGAGAACTTCTCCTTGGGCATGTAGCCGGTTTCCTCGAGCAACGGAAGGTAGCAGTACGCATCCGAGTCGATCTGGATACCCGGGTAGCGGTTCCAGTACCAGACGCCACCGAAGTCGCCGCCGAGTTCGATGATCCGATAGTCCTCCACCCCTTGTTGCTGGAGCCGGTGCGCGGTGATCAGGCCGCTGAACCCGCCGCCGAGGACCACTACCTCGATCTCGCCGACGATCGGTTCACGTGGCTCCACCGGCAAGTGCGGATCTCCCGTGTAGAACTCTTCGAATTCGTCGTCGGCCTCGAGGTATTGCTGCTGGCCGTCGGTACGAAGACGCTTGTCGCGTTCGAGGAGATACTTCCGGTGCAGGGCTTCCTGATCGACCTCGGGTGTCTGCGATGGGGCGCAGGGTTGCATGTGAATGTCCTCGGTTAGTGGGGTTTCGGGAGTCAGGCGAGATCGCGAGGAGCGCCGGTCCCCATATAGGTGGCCAGGTTGTGGTGCAGATTGACGACGCTGCGCTCGCGGTACGGGTTGGGGACCGGACCCGAGAAGCCCCGGGTCTTCATGCCCTTCTGCACAGCGGCCATGTTGTGGAAGTCCTGTGGCAGCACCGTGCGCCAGCCCGGATCTTCCGGCGGCGCGAACTCCCACTCGGTCTTCGGCTCCTCGCCGGCGGGGAAGAGTTCGTACACGGCTGCTTCGAAGATGCACTTGTCGGGATCATCACCGTACGGTCGCGCGCTGTAGCAGAGCATGTTGTTCAGGGCGTGACCGATCTGGAAGTTGGGGAAGATCTGCCACGCGGTACCGCTCTTGGCGACGATCTCGGGTGGGACCGTCGGCCAGATGACGCCGCGCTCGGCGTCGTCACGGCGAGCGGAATCGAGCCAGTGCCGTAGGACCTGGTCGGGCGGGGTGCCTTCGGGAAGTTCGTCGACGAGCCGCTGCGCGGCGTCGACGAGAGTCCGCGTGGTGTTGGTGTTCGCGTTCTCCCAGGTGAAATTCTGCATCTCGATCGTCGCTTTGCGGGCGTCCGGCCCGCTGCCGATCCGCAACTTCGCCTGGTTCTCCTCCATGCCCTTGGGTGCGTCATAACCGATGTTGCTGTGCTTGCCCTGGGCCCTGGACCAACCGAGAAACTTGCCGAAGTTCATGAACTCCGGGTGGGTGTACGGAACGTGGTAGGTCTCCATGAACGCCTCGAGGGCGACCTTCCAATTGCAGTCGAACACGAGCCACTTGCGCCAGCGGTAGCGCATGTTCTCCAGCTGGAAGTGATCGAGGAGCGACGCAGCGGGCTCGAGATAGTCCCGCAGGGGCTCGCAGTGCGGATCCATGTTGATCCAGATCCATCCACCCCAGGTGTCGACCTGGACGTCTTTGAGTCGTGTCTTGTCGGCGGTCAGCTGGTTCTTCCAATCGACCTCTTCCGCGGCGAACGTGTTGTTGCCTTCGAGGTCGTAGCGCCATCCGTGGAAGCCGCACACGAACTGCTTGGCGCAGCCGCGCGCCTGACGTTGTCCCTCGGGGGTGTCGACGAGGCGGCGGCCCCGGTGCGAGCAGACATTGTGGTAGGCGCGGATCGTGTCGGGTGACGTGCGCGTGATGATCAGCGAATCATCCATGATGTCGTACGTGAGGTAGTCGCCGACCTTGGGGATCTCCTCGACACGGCCGACCTGCTGCCACACTTTGGACCACAGCTTGTCGCCTTCGGCGCGGGCATAGTCCCGCGAGAGGTACGCCTCGACGCCGATCGTCAGAGGTTCGGAGAGTGGTTCGGTTGGTGCGGAAGCGTCCTGGATATTGTCGACGGTGTCGGTCATGACTTTCTCCCTGTTGAAAGCTGCTGCATTACTGGGTGATAGAAGCGCGGAACGATTCGTCCTTGAGGAAGAGCGAGGTGTGGTCGGCGTCCATATGCGTCCATTTGAGGTTCAGGCCGCCATCCACCAGAATCGTCTGACCCGTGACGTAGCTCGACAGATCGGACAGAAGGAAGAGAATTGCCCCGGCCTGTTCCTCGGGGCGTCCGCGCCTGCCCATGGCGATGGCGCGGCGGTCACGTTCGGGATCTTCGGCGACGTAGGTACCCGAGGACGGTGTTGCGGTCACCCCCGGCGCGACCGCATTCACCCGGATGTCGTCGACGGCCAGTTCGACCGCCATCGTGCGTGTTGCTGCTACCAACCGGCCTTCGCGGTGCCGTATGCAATGTGGAACGGCGCGGTGTTCATGCCGCTGATCGACGAGATCGAGACGATGGATCCGGGAAGCGACTGTGCCTTCAACTCCGCCGCGACCGCTTGGCTCATGAAGAACATCGTTTCGAGGTTCTGCGTGAACAGCGCGCGCCAGTCCTCCCGCGTCACGCGGGTGGCAGGCATCCATGTGGCGGGTGCGGCGCCGCCGGCGACGTTCACGAGTCCGTACAGCGTGCCGTCCGTCCGCCGGACCGTGTCGAGGACAGAGGCGATGCCCTCGTCCGTCGAGGCATCCGCTGCGACCGGAACCACGGAAAGGCCTGCGGCACTCAGTGGTTCGATGTGGTTGGTGAGGTTCTCCTCGGAGCGGCTCACCGCGACGACGGTGGCGCCGGCCTCCGCGACCATCCTGGTCACCGACGTTCCGATACCGCCACCTGCTGCGCCTGAGACGACGACGATGCGCCCGGACAGATCGACCAGATCGTTGCTCATCGGATGCTCACTTCCCTTCGCGGATGGCGAGGACGCTGCCTTCGGCGTCTGCGGAGATGTAGAGGGTGCCGTCGGGACCGGCGGCGATGCCCGCGAACGGGCCCTGTGGGCCGGCGAACGGAATGATGCCCTTCAGCGGCTTCGGGGCCACGCCCTCGGGTGCGCCCACCGGCAGGTGGCGTGCGATGACCTGCTGCGCCTTGGTCTCGAGATCGACGCTGATCAACGTCTTGGCGTCGACGTCGACGATATAGAGCATTCCGTCGCGTACCAGGATTCCCTGGGGCCGCTCGAGACCGTCGACGAGGGTGTCGACGCCGGCACTCGTCACCGAGATGATCCGTCCCGCTCCGGCTTCGGAGGCGAGGAGAGTGCCGTCCGAGGTGAATGCGAGCCCCGTCGGGTCCTGCAGGCCGGATGCCAGCACCTCGGACTGTCCGGACCGGACCGAGTGGATCTTGCCGGTGCCGATGTCGGCGACTGCGATGGTTCCGGTGGCGGACACTGCGACGCCGTAGGCCTGTTCGAGTCCGCCGAACAGCAGTTCGCTCTCGCCGGTCGCGGGACGGTAGATCGAGACCTGCGTGTCGCCGGCGACGATGAACTCGCCGTCCCCGACAGACGTCACACCGCGGATGTACCCGGGCCACCCGGGGTGGAAGAGCATTCCCACTGTGCGCAGTTCGCCATTGGGCTCGAGCGCGAGCAGGAATGTTCCGTCGGCTACGTAGAGTGTGCCGTCCGCTCCCACCGTCAGGTCCAACGGCCAGGTGAGGCCGTCTGCGAGAGCGGTTCTGGTCTCGCCGCCGCCGAGAACCTCGGTGATCTGGCCGGTGAAGCTCGAGACGAACAGGCGGTCGCCGATGAAGGTGAGGTTGTCGAGACCCGACCCGATATCGGCAAGTACGGTGCTGTCGCCGGTGCGCGGGTCGATCCGAAGGACCTGTCCCGAGGCGACTTGCGGGGAGATGATGTAACCCTCGGAGTCGAACTTCAACGCGACCGGCACACCGAGATCGCCTGCGACGCGCTCGGGTTCGCCACCGTCGGGATCGATACGCCAGATGTCGTTGGTGCCGAGGGCCGGGTAGTACAGCTTGCCGTCCGGTCCGACCTCGAGGGCGTTGGGTAGCTGGAGGCCCTCGACGAGCACCTTCGGTGCGCCACCGTTGAGATCGATCTCCATGAGGCGTCCGTCGGGGCGGCACTCGTCGACGAAGAGGCGTCCCTGGTGGAAGGTGATGCCGTTGACGCCGGGGAGATCGTCGCGCAGCAAGCGCGTGCTTCCGTCGTCGGAGCGGATGCTGATCCGTCCGTCGTAGTACTCGGTGATGTACAGCTCCCCGTCGGGATGGAAGGCCAGGTCGTCGGGAGCGACGATGGCGCTGCCTTCGGGCTGATGGTCTCGACTACGCCGTTGTCGGGATCGAATGCGCTGATCTGGCTACCGGCCACCTGCGCGACGTAGATGCGTCCGTCCGCGCCGGCCCGGATGCCGTTTGCGCCGTACAGGCGGCTCGGGGGAGTGAGCCGTGTGAGACTCCACCCTTCGGCGAGGTGTGTCGTTGGACCTGTGTAGCGCGACCCTTGCGTCAAGGTAGGTCTCCTCCTGTATGAGAACGCCGATCCGCACTCAGCGAGAACGATGTTCCGCAGTGTTCGAGAGGGAGTGGCGCCGGTGTGTGGGTCTATGTCCGGTTCTCATGGAAATTTAGTGATGCAAGCCACTCCCGGGTGGTGCCTGGCAGTTAATCACGAACCCGCCAGCGCTACAAGTATTGTTATCCTTGCAAGGATTGGGCTAGGCTGAGCGGATGTGAAGAGAATCACGTTCTCGTAAGAGTCTGCGCCCGCGGAATGAGGTGGGCAAGGGTGCCGGCGCACAGCGGAACGGCCGGGCTCGGTCATGAAGACCGAGCCCGGCCGTCCGGTGAGTCGTGGTGGGGGCGGGGGCGGCCCG
>BBEG01000038.1 GCA_001312645.1 Rhodococcus sp. JCM 9791 | reverse complement strand
GATCGGCACACTCCGGTCGGCGTACAGCAGTTCGGCGGATCCCGGCGGGTGCCGATCGTCGGGTGGCACGAACCGCACCGCTGCGGACGTGGTGGTCTCGACGGCGGACGGCGACGCATCGAGCTCCCCGACGAGCGCGTTGACCAGCGCGCTCTTACCGCGCTGCACCTCACCGACGACCACGACGGTGCGTCGCTGCACGGATGCCTTCGATTTGTCCAAGGCGAGCTCGGCCGTGGCGTTCCGACCGTAAGCGCGCAGCACCTTCACCGACGCTCTATCAGCACGTCCACGTCGACGGCCTCCGAACGAGGGGTCGTTGCAGTGGTTTGCGCGGGCTGTGTGGTCTCGGTTCCGGTCACCAACGCCTCCTCTCCTGCACCGGGTGCGACAGTATCGGACAGGCGAAAATCGGGCATTACCGGACATCGCAGGGCGCTCACCCTGCTGTGACCGCCCGTCACGTACAGTGCCCAGCATGACGTCCGAGACGCTCGTCACAATCCCGGACGGCGTGGTCCGCGGAGTCCGCAACGGCGACCTCCTCGCATGGCGAGGTATCCCCTACGCCGCGCCGCCGGTCGGCCCGCTGCGCTTGCGTGTACCGCAACCCGTCGAGCCGTGGTCGGGTGTCCTCGATGCGACACATTTCGGGAACGCCGCGAGCCAGCATCCGCGCGCTCGTCACCGGCGTCGGTAGCCGGGTCGCCTCGAGTGAAGACTGTCTGACGGTCAACGTGCTCGCCCCGTCGGGCCGCGTCCACACACCCAGGCCGGTGATGGTGTTCATCCACGGCGGCGCCTTCACCATGGGCACCAGTGCGTTGTCGCTCTACGGCGGAGAATCCCTCGTCCGCGGCGGCGACCTCGTGTACGTCTCGCTCAACTACCGTCTCGGAGCGCTCGGCTATCTCGACTTCACCGAGTACTCCGACGCCGCGCGCCCCTTCGAATCCAATCTCGGCCTCCGCGACCAGGTGGCCGCGCTCGAATGGTCCAGCGCAGCATCGCCGCGTTCGGCGGAGACCCCGACAACGTGACCGTCTTCGGCGAGTCCGCAGGCGGCACGTCGATCACGACTCTTCTCGCGACTCCTGCAGCGCGCGGGCTGTTCGCGCGCGCGATCGCACAGAGTCCCGCACCCGGACTGGTGAACACCGTCGACCGCACCCGCGAGTGGGGTCGACGCTTCGTCGAACTGCTCGGCGCGGACACCGACACCGCGGCGACAGCACTGTCGGAGGCGACCCCGGCCGAACTGGGTCGTACCGGCTCACGTCTCGGCGCCTCGGTGCTGCGTTCGACGCCGGGGCTGCATCCGTTCGGTCCCGTCGTCGACGGCGACTACCTGCCGGTTCCACCGCTCGAGGCCTACGAAACGGGCTCTGCGCACCCGGTTCCTCTGATCATCGGCACGAACGACCGCGAGGGTGCGCTCTTCCCGCGGTTCCTCGATGCGCTCCCCACCGATCCGCGGCGGATCGAGCGGATGTTCGCCGGTACCGATCCCGACGCGCACGATCGCATCACCGCGGTGTATCCCGGATATCCCTCCGAGCGTGCAGCCATCGACCTCGGCGGCGACACCACATTCTGGTATCCGACGGTGCAGATCGCCCAGGCCCACACACGACACGCACCGACGTTCGCCTACCGCTACGATTTCGCTCCCCGGCTGCTGCGGTGGACGGGCTTCGACGCCACGCACGCCGTCGAGTTGTTCGCCGTGTTCGGACAAGCCGACGAACTACTGGGCAAGCTGTTGACGTCGGTGGGTGGGCGTCGTGACCTGAGGACTGTTTCCGGATCGGTGCAGCGTCATTGGCTGCAGTTCGCGCGACACGGCGAGCCGTTGCCGTCGTGGCCCGGTTACGGCGAGACCGACCGCGCCACTGTGGTGTTCGACGTGCCGACCCGCGTGGAGCATGATCCCCGTAGTGAGCGCCGGCTCGCGTGGGAGGCTATCGGGGCTACTCCCCTGCCCGAACGTGAACCCCTGCCCCTCGCGTGAACATTGCCCTCACATGGACACCGTGAGCAGAAATGCGACGTCTTCGAGCGCTTCGACACTGTGTCGCTCCGCCGGGATGATCAGTAGATCCCCGGGCGAGCCCTTCCACGAATTCTCTCCTGCGATCAGCTGCAATTGACCGGTGAGGATCTGCAGGGTGGCCTCGCCCGGGCTGTCGTGCTCGCGCAGTTCCCGCCCGGCCTGGAGCGCGACGACGGTCTGCCGCAGGCTCTTGGCGTGTCCGCCGAACACGGTGTGCGAGCTGCGTCCGCTACTCGAGGTGGCGGCGAGTTTCAGTTGTTGTCTGGCCAGCGCAGTGAGCGAGAGCTTGTCCATGGTTCGCAGTATGGCGCACCGGACGACCCGACACTCAGCTTCGGATGTACCTGATCCACCGGAATCGAGTTCCGGAGGTCGACGTCGCCCACTCGCCGGTGACCCCCGGCATCCACTCCGGCCCGATTGCCGGTGCAACGGCGTCGCCGTCGACCTCGAGATCGACCTCGGTGACGAACAGTTGCGTCGCGCGGTCCATCGCCTGCGCGTAGATCTGGCCGCCGCCCATCACTACGACTTCGCCGTCACCGGCCGCCTTCAGCGCCTCGTCGACGCTCGATGCGGTGACAGCGCCATCGGCAGCCCAGTCGGGATTGCGGGTGACCACGACGTTGCGGCGACCGGGCAACGGCCGGAATCGTTCCGGCAGCGAATCCCACGTGAGCCTGCCCATCACCACGGGCTTGCCCATCGTCGCCTTCCTGAAGAACGCCATGTCTTCCGGGACGTGCCACGGGATCGCGCCGTCGTGGCCGATCACACCACCGTGGGCCTGTGCCCAGATCAGCGTGACGTGGTCGCTCATACCGCCACCGGTGCCTTGATCGCCGGGTGGTGGCGGTAGTCGACGATCTCGACGTCCTCGAATCGGTAGTCGAAGATCGAGTCGCGCTGCGCCAGCTTCAGCGTCGGGTACGGGTACCCCTCACGGGTGAGCTGTTCGGTGACCTGTTCGACGTGGTTGTCGTAGATATGGCAGTCGCCACCGGTCCAGATGAACTCGCCGACCTCGAGTCCGGTCTGCTGCGCCACCATATGGGTGAGCAGTGCATAGCTGGCGATGTTGAACGGCACGCCGAGGAACATGTCGGCGCTGCGCTGATACAGCTGGCAGCTGAGCTTGCCGTCCGCGACGTAGAACTGGAAGAACGCGTGGCACGGCATCAACGCCATGTCGTCGAGGTCCGCGACGTTCCACGCCGAGACGATCATGCGACGCGAATCAGGATTGTTGCGGATCGTGTCGAGGACGCCGGTGATCTGATCGATGTGCCTACCGTCGGGTGTCGGCCACGAGCGCCACTGGACGCCGTAGACGGGTCCGAGTTCGCCCTCGTCGGACGCCCACTCGTTCCAGATCGACACGCCGTGCTCCTGCAGCCATTTGACATTCGAGTCGCCGCGCAGGAACCACAGCAGCTCGTAGACGATCGACTTGAGGTGGACCTTCTTCGTCGTGATCAGCGGGAACCCTGCGCGAGGTCGAAGCGCATCTGATGCCCGAACACGCTGCGTGTGCCGGTGCCGGTGCGGTCGGATTTCGGG
Source organism: Rhodococcus sp. JCM 9791 (assembly GCA_001312645.1). Taxonomy (GTDB): domain Bacteria; phylum Actinomycetota; class Actinomycetes; order Mycobacteriales; family Mycobacteriaceae; genus Rhodococcus. The sequence continues at coordinate 22,407 of BBEG01000038.1, read as the reverse complement.
GTCCCGGTGGTCAGGACGAGGCGCAGCAGATCTTCATATGGCGTCGGGACAGTCACGACGCAGTCTATGCGGCCGGCCGGCGTGCGCGTTTCTGGTCGTCAGGGCTACTCGAAGCGCGCACGGGTCGTAGCCTGAGAGGCATGCCCGAGCTCCCCGAAGTGGAAGCGCTCGCCGTGTTCCTGCGTGAACACGCGCTCGGATCCGTGGTGGGCCGCATCGACGTGGCGGCCCTCAGTGTGCTGCAGACCGCGACCCGCCGATCACCGCGTTGCAGGGCCACGACATCACCGGTGCCCGCCGGTTCGGCAAGTTCCTCGTCATCGACTGCGGCGAACTGTCGCTGATCACCCACCTGTCGCGGGCCGGGTGGCTGCGCTGGCTCGACGAGCCGTCGCAGACACCACCGAAGCTCGGCAAGGGACCGCTGGCGCTGCGCGTGCACCTGTTCCGCCCCGACGCCACCACCCCCGCGTTCGACCTCACCGAGGCCGGCACGAAGAAGCGACTCGCGGTGTGGGTCGTCCGCGACCCCGCCCAGGTCCGGGGTATCGCACGGCTCGGACCGGACGCTCTCGACGTGACCGCCGACGAGTTCGGCACGCTGCTCGGGACCAGTACCGCGCGGCTGAAGACGCTTCTCGTCGACCAGTCGGTGCTCGCGGGGGTCGGCAATGCGTACTCCGACGAGATCCTGCACGTCGCAAGGCTGTCTCCGTTCGCCACTGCGTCGCGTCTCACCGACGAACAGGTCACCGCACTCTACGACGCGATGCGCTCGGTCCTCATCGATGCCGTCGACCGGTCGGTGGGTCAGGACGCCGCCCGACTCAAAGGGGAGAAACGCTCGGGTCTGCGTGTGCACGCCCGGGCAGGGCTGCCGTGCCCGGTGTGCGGCGACACGGTCCGCGAGGTGTCGTACTCCGAACGGTCCTTCCAGTACTGCCCCACCTGCCAGACCGACGGGAAGGTCCTCGCTGATCGCAGGATGTCCCGGCTGCTGAAGTAGGGTGTGCCGACGTGGATCTCTCGACCCGTTCGAGCGCGGCGGTCCGGACGCTCGCACCCGGATACTTCGCGCTCGTCATGTCGAGCGGCATCATCTCGATCGGAACTCATCTCCGAGGTTTCGACGTCGCGTCGGTGATCCTGTTGATCGTCGCTGCCGTGTCGTACGCGGTTCTGGTCGTGCTCTCGACCTGGCGACTGATCAAGTTCCGGCGCGATCTGTACGACGACATGGCCGATTCGTCGCGAGCATTCGGATTCTTCACCTTCATCGCCGGGAGCAACGTGCTCGGTGTGCGGTTGATGATGGAGGGCTGGCACTCCACCGCGGCCGTGCTGCTCCTCGTCGCCGCGCTGACCTGGTTGGTACTCGGATATGTCATCCCGTGGACCGCGGTCCTCGGCACCACGAAACGCCCCGTCCTCGCCAAGGCCAACGGAACCTGGTTCATCTGGGTGGTGGCCAGCGAATCCGTCGCCATCGCTGCAGCTGCGCTGCAGCCCGTCTACCAGGACCTGAACCGGTTGCTGTCTGCGGTCGCGGTGTTCTCGTGGGGTGTGGGCCTGTTCTTGTACGCCGCGGCCGGGATCTTCGTCGGCGCGCGGATGCTGCAGTATCCAGTGCGCCCGACCGACCTGACCGCTCCCTACTGGGTTGCGATGGGAGCGTGTTCGATCACGGTCGTGGCCGGCGCGCAGATCGTCGAGATGGCCGACGCACCCATGGTCGATGCCACCCGTGGCTGATCGCGGGTTTGGCCGTGGTGATCTGGGCGTTCGCCACATGGCTGTTCCCACCTCTGATCGCGGCAGGTTGGTGGCGGCACCGCGTCCACAAGGTGCCGTTGACCTACGACTCGTCGCTGTGGTCGATCGTGTTCCCCCTCGGCATGTACGCCGTCGCCGGGATCTACCTCGGCCGAGCCGACGATCTGCCGCTCGTCGGCGCGGTCGGTGAGGCCGAACTGTGGGTGGCGATAGCAGCGTGGTTGCTCGTGTTCACGTCGATGCTGCGCCACCTGTGGACGACGCTCCTGCGCCCCCGCGTCACACCCACAAAAGTTCCTTCCGACCGGAATGTTCCCTAAGCGCGGTTACGGTGGTCTGGTGAGCGTCGAACTCCTGGACACCGGCACGGTGCACGGCCACCTGCATTTTCCCGACGGGGAGCCTCGTGGCGCGATAGCCCTCACCCACGGTGCCGGCGGCAACAGCGACGCGACGATCCTGCAGCTGATGTGCGACCGCTTCGCCGAGCACGGCTTTCTCGCGCTGCGTTACGACCTGCCGTTCCGGCGACGCAAACCGAAGGGACCGCCACAACCGGCCCGCGCGGGGGAAGACCGGGCAGGAGTGGCCGACGCTGCCGCCGCGCTGCGCGAACGGCACACCGGACCGATCCTGGTCGGCGGTGTCTCCTATGGGGGCCGGCAGACATCGATGCTCGTGTCGGAGCAACCCCGGATCGCCGATGCTCTGGTGCTTCTGTCCTACCCGTTGCATCCCCCGGTAAGCCCGAGAAAGCCCGAACCGAACATCTGCCCGGAATCACGGTGCCGACGGTGTTCGTGCACGGCGCCCGCGACCCGTTCGGCACCCTCGACGAGATTCGCGCCGCCGCAGCACTGGTGACCGGACCCACGACCCTTCTCGAGGTGCCCGCCGCCGGTCACGATCTGAGCCGTGCGAAGACCGACCCGTCCGACGCGGCGGTCACCGCGATACTCGACCTACTGGGAGACTCCCTGTGAACGATATGCCCGACGCGGTCACCGAAGCGCCGATCGACACCCTCCTGACCGAGCTGCGCGACCGTCTCGACAACACTTCCACTGCACCGGAGACTCTGCGCAGCCTGCTCGAGGCTGTGCTCGTGGTCGGGTCGGGGCTCGAACTGGACTCCGTGTTGCAACGCATCGTCCAGTCTGCAGTATCGCTGCTCGATGCCCGATACGGTGCACTCGGTGTGCGCGCAGCCGACGGCGGCCTGTCGGAGTTCGTATACGAGGGCATCAGCCACGCTCAACGCCGCAAGATGGGACATCTTCCTGAGGGCCGCGGCATCCTCGGGTTGCTGATCAACGATCCTCGCCCCGTCCGACTCTCCGACCTGTCGAAGCATCCGGCGTCGATCGGCTTCCCTCCCAACCACCCGCCGATGAAGTCCTTTCTGGGCACTCCGATCATGATCCGCGGCAAGGTGTTCGGCAGCATCTACCTGACCGAGAAACTGGGCGAACCGGAGTTCACAGAGGAAGACGCGGTGATCCTGAAAGTGCTGGCGACGTCCGCGGCAATGGCCGTCGACAACGCCCGGTTGTTCGAAGGGTCGCGGACCCGCGAACGGTGGCTCGCGGCGATGGCCTCGATCAACGCGCGCTTACTCGTGGGCGGCTCGGTCGACGAAACCCTCGGTCTACTCACCGGCCAGGTCCGCGAACTTGCCCGTGGTGCCGGAGCTTTCGTCGTCCTCGTGGACGGATCGCACGGTGCGCTTCGCGCTGCGTCACCGACCGCACCCGCAACCGACACGGTGCGCATCGACCTGACCGATACGCCGGTGCTGCATGCACTCAAGACCCGGCAGGCGGTTCTCACCGACACACTGACGGGATTGCCGTCGGCCGGAAACGGCAACGAGGGCAACGCGATCGTACTTCCACTGTCGCGACGTCCACCATCACCGGCGTGCTGATCGTCACCCGCGAGGCCCGGTCCGACCCGTGGGACGACGAGGAGATCGCGCGACTCGACTCGATGGCGAATCTTGCGGCGGTGGCACTGGAATTCGCCGAGCAGCAACGCAAGAAACGACTGCTCGACGTCCTCGCCGATCGTGATCGGATCGCGCAAGACCTGCACGACAACGTGATTCAACGGCTCTTCGCCACCGGAATGAGTCTGCAGAGCGTAATGGTGCCCGGCCCAGATTCAGGACGGGTCACGACGTGATCCATCACGCCGTCGAGCAACTCGACCGAACGGTCCGCGAGATCCGCACGACCATCTTCGATCTGCACACGACGGGGGCGGCGGTGGGCACCAGTCTCCGACGGCGATTGCTCGACGTCGTCGGCGATCTCAGCGTCCACTCGGCAGTCGCACCGAATGTCCAGTTCATCGGCCCGATCGACACATTGGTACCCGACCGCATCCATCCACACGCCGAAGCCGTGCTGCGCGAAGGTCTGAGTAATGCACTGCGGCACTCACAATCCGAGAACATCACGGTGTCGGTGACCGCCGACGCCGATTTCCGCATCGAAATCCTCGACGACGGCATCGGACTTCCCACCACCGCGCGGCGAAGCGGGCTGGCCAATCTCGAACGCCGGGCCGAACAATGTGGCGGGATGTGCACCATCGGCCCCGGCGACATCGGCGGAACCCGGGTGCTGTGGCGAACCCCCCTCTGAATCACCCTGCAGCCGAGCAGGATCAGGACTGTCCCTGCTCCTTACCTTTCCTCAACTCGGTCGCAAGGACCGCCGCCTGGGTGCGGCGCTGCATCCCGAGCTTCGACAGCAACCGCGACACATAGTTTTTCACCGTCTTCTCGGCCAAGAAAAGCCGCTCGGCGATCTCGCGGTTGGTCATGCCCTCGCCGATCAATTCGAAGACGGCCTTCTCCTGATCAGAGAGCTCCGCCAACGGATCGGCGTTCCGCGACGCGCGGATCCGATTCATCAGAGCGGCGGTGGCGCGGCTGTCGAGCAGCGAGCCGCCCTCACCCACGGTGCGGACCGCCGACACGAGATCGGTGCCGAGGATCTGCTTGAGAACGAATCCCGATGCGCCGGCCATGATGGCGTCGAACAACGCCTCGTCGTCGGAGTACGACGTGAGCATCAGAGCACGCAGTTCGGGCATCCGAGCACGCAGTTCCCTGCACAGTTCGACGCCGTTGCCGTCAGGAAGGCGAACATCGAGGACCGCGACGTCGGCGCCACTGCCGGGAATCCGAGCGAGCGCCTCGCCCACGGACGCGGCCTCACCCACCACGGTGAAGTCGGGGACGCTGCTGAGCAGGTCCACCAGTCCACGTCTCACGATCTCGTGGTCGTCGACGAGAAATATGCGGGGCATTGCACGCACCTTTCGTTCTGCTCGATTTCGTGCCATCGTCGCAGCTCCCTCCGACCATATTCACCCCAGGGCCGTTCGACGCCAGATTCGGGACCTTCGCCCCGTGCGACCGCCGAGCCCTGTGAGAGACGCTCCCTATACACCGGGACATGTGTCCGAACCCGGTGACGGCCGGATGAGGAGGTAGCGATGACCGTCGATTCCGAAACCTGGTCGCCCAGCGATACGGAGATCATTGCGCGAGCCGTCATCGAGGCGCCTTCGGTGCACGACACCCAGCCGTGGAACCTGAGGCTTCCCGGTTCCGCCGCGGAGCTCGAGGAACGCCTCGAATTCGCGGAGCCCGGCGCGGATCCCCTACGCCCCGACCGGCTCATCTCGTGCGGAACCGCCGTGGCCCATCTCGAACTCGCGATGCGCGTCCTCGGCAGGCAAATATGCACCGACCTGTTTCCCTGTCCCGAACGTCCGGCCGTGATCACGCGGATCGAGACGCTCGGGACTTCCGTTCCGGACAGTTCGGACCTTCGGCTGTACGCCGCGATCTCACATCGCAAGAGCCACCGCGACGCCTTCGCGGACATCCCTGTTCCCGCCGAGACCATCGGCGACGTCGTCGCCGCAGGCGTCCAGGTACCCGGTGTCGGCATCCGCCTGCTGGCGTCCGACGAGGCCCAGGCTCTCGCCGACATGCTCACCTACTCGGCCGAGGCCAAGCGTCGCAATCCCCACTATCAACGCGAGATGTTCTCGTGGACGTCGCATTGGCAGCCGGAAGGCAACGCCGAGGTCGTCGAGGGTTGGGATGCCACGCTGGACGAGCACGGTGCCGCGGGCAAAGCCATGATCACCACCGATGTGCCCGACACATCGGCGCTGGCCACCGCGATCGACCGCGAGACCGTACTGCTGTTCTACGCCGCGTCCGACGACCCGATCGATCTGGTCCGGATCGGGATGGCCACCGAACGTGCATGGCTGGCGGCCGTCGATGCCCGGCTCTCGGCGTCGGTTCTCACCCATCCGCTCCGAATCGAAGACTCCGCCTACCGACTCGGTGCACGATTGGGTATGGCCGCCCCGCCGCAATTGATCATGCGCATCGGCTACTGACCGCCCGTGAGGAAGGATCCCCGAAGGTGACACAAGAACTCACCCGCATCGAAGTCGATGGGCCGTCGAACGCCGAGTTGTTCCAGGTCGTTCTGGACATGGCGCAGGCAGCGAAAGCCGGCAACACCTCGGGTTGGCTGGCGGCACGCTACAGCGGTCTTCCGCTCGAGGATCTCGCCTACACCTGCACGGAAATGCTGGGAATCCTCATCGAGAACAATGCAATCCGTGAGGGTGTGCACCCGGCCGATTTGTGGCGTCGCCTGCAGACGGACGGCGTCGACGAGTTCGGCTGACAGGCATCCACGGGCTTGTGGGAGTCGCCGATCCCCGCGATAGCTACGACGTTCAGATCAGGTGACGTAGATACCGATCCGGATCGGAGAGAAAGTCCTTGGTCAGACGGACTGGCGACGCATCATTGTAGGAAGTGTCGACAATGCTCCCGTCGTCGTGGATCTCACAAATCTGAGCCCCAGGAACAGCCAAAAGCATCGGTGAGTGAGTCGCGACCAAGACTTGACATCGTTGATGCTCGACGAGGTCAGCTAATCGCGCGATTACCCCCAGGCAAGCGTGAGGGGACAATGCAGCCTCAGCTCATCCATGAAATAGAGGCCGCCCGCGTGGAATCTATGCGCCATCAAATCTACAAAGGACTCGCCGTGTGAACGTAGGTGCGGGGATACCCCTCCAAGAGCTGCTATTTGCGCGTGGCCGAGCCGCTCCGTCTCGGTCGCTACATTGTAGTAAGTCTCGGCTCGCAGGAAGAATCGGCTGCGCGGCTTTTCCATACCCCAAGCAAGGCTGAGATACTGCGACAAGGAAGATTCACTCGATCGAGTTGCAAATCGATAGTTTTGACTTCCGCCCTCAGCATTCATTCCCGCAGCCACCGCCAAAGCTTCAAGCAGAGTTGACTTCCCACTACCATTTTCACCCACGAGGAAGGTCAGCCCGCCGCGTAGAGAGAAACCGCCCGTCTCGTAGAGATGTTTCACGACCGGCAAACAGAACGGGTAAGAACTCGAACCGGGAGGGCTATCGATTCGAAAGTGCCGAATGAAGCGCGATCTGTCCGACCCTTGCCGAGTTCGATCCATATCCACCAATCCCCTTACCTGAGCTTTCACTGAAGAATCCTCGAGGGTGAACAAGATGTCTGGCGTGGTCATCGTTCACGCTTCCCCCGGGCCGACCACGCGCATCCCCTCGGTGGAGTCTCCTGGACGATGAACTCGTCGTCGACGTCGGTCACGATGACCACATAGAACACCGGCCGGCCATCGATGTGCACGTGGCACCCGATATTGAAACCCACGAGGCTAGGGATCCGCTGAAGGAGTGGTTCGCCACCCGTGATGTCGCTGTCGGGGTGCAGGCGTGCAGCTTCGGCCAGAACAGCTCGCTGCACGACATCTCGGTCGATCAGATCATCATCATCATCGGTCAGCGTCGAGAACGAGACCGGTTCAGTGCATACGAACGGCACCTCGAACCTCATCGGTTGCCGCACACCGTCCTGAGGTGCCGGAGGCACGTAGTGCGTAGGTGATGCGGTACGCCGCGATCGGTCGATGGGAGACGCGGTCGAGGACGAAGGTCCAGTAGCCGTTGTGCGTCGGCACCGTACCGCGCAGCGCCGGTCCCTCAGCCGAAGTCGCGTCCAAGAACTCGTCGTACCCGAGAAGTTCGGCGTGCGTTCCGTGTTCGGTGTCGCGGGTGTGAGCGTGTACCGCTGCCAGGTCGACCTCGAACAACGACACCGGATAGCGGTACTTCCGCCCGGCGATCTGGGCATGGAACTCCCGGAGCGCGTCGGTATCGAGCTCGTCTGCGATCCACTGCGCGATCTCGCGGGTGGTCACTTCCTCGACGGGACGCTCCGGTTCCGGGAAGCCTCGAAACACCCCGTCGTCGTCGGCGCTGTCTGCGAAAGATTCGAAGTCCATGTTCGCGATCGACAGGTTGTTCTCCACACCCCACATCTCCGAGGGAATGACGCGGAATGTTCTTCCGCGAGGCCGTTCCGGTTCGTCCGGCCCCGTGTAGGCGGCGACGATGGGCATCTCGGGGTCCCTCACCGTCTCGGTGTCGGCGAGAAACGCGTAGTACGTGGGCGACTCGCCTATTGCCTCGAGAAGCCCGTCGACGGTCAACCCGTCGTACTCCGGGTTGTCGATGCACGTGAGGTAAGCAGCGAAATCGGTGCCGTCTCCCTGCGGCACCGGAGCCATGGCCGCTACGGCAATGTCTCGCCAGGCGGCGTCGTCGGTGAAGTCGGTACGGATGAGCAGTGACTCGCCTTCGAGATGATCGGTGAGAACCCGTCCTGCGCCGAGGGTGGCGAGCACCTCCGCTTCGCGGCGATCGTGCTCCTCGGCAGCGAGTTCGGCGGTGATCTCAGCGGGGTCGCGATTCGGTGGGTCAACCGGCACGATCGAATCCACGATCCGAGCGCAGTCGTCCCGGCTGATGTCCTGGTGACTGCGGATCTCGTACGTCCAGTCGCCGATGGATTGACGGTAGCGTTCCGGCGTCGAATCGTTCGGCCATTCGACCTTCGGCTCGCCGATCGCGCTCACCCATCGTCGCAACATGAACTGTGGTGCGTGCCCGCTGATCGACACACTCAATTCGCCGGTGCGGGCATCGCCGGATTGAGGCCGCACGTTCGTTGTCATCGGCAGCCACGTCGGAAGCGACTGAGGAATACCGGCCAGAGCGCGCTGACGTTCCTCCTGCTCCCGATGCACTCTCGCGAAGTCATCCTCAGCTGGGCGAGACGGCCCTGTCCACGAGAACAATGCAGGCTCGAATACGTCGTCGAGACTGGGGTTTTCGAGTTCCATCCAGTCCTCACCGCGCTGCCACCGCAGCGCGACGCCGAGTTCTGCGTCGAACACGTAGGTGACCGTGTCGTTCGCGTGCTGGTCGAGGGCGCTCACCTCCCAGCCGTCGCGGCCACGAACGCGGACTGCCCTGGGCGCACTCGGTCCGACGAATCGTTGGTCGTCGAACCCGCGAGTTCCCGAGGGAGGAAACATGTCGTAGGCGCGGAGAAGAAGGGACGGCGACGCAATGCCCACGGTTGCGTAGAGGGTGTTGGGAGACTTGACGGCGTGCACCATCGTGCCGTTCCCGTCATTGGACCACCTGTCGGTGGCGTTCTCGATGAAAGTGGGCTCACCTGACTCGTTCTCGTAACGCCAGGTGTTCTCGGGCGCGTGCCACACGCGGCTCCACGATCCGTCCGGCCGGTGGACAGTTCCGCGAACGGTGCGTCCCATCGTGCCGTAGTTCGAGCCCCGGACCTGTTCCCACGTCGGCGTCATGATCGGAACCTACCCGACGGTGCCGACTCCAGTTGAAGTCTGTGGAGGGGTCCCGAGGCGGGTCCGACGCCCTACTGGTGGAGGGGCATCGCCGTCGACGCGGTTCACGCGGTGGTAGACCACCGGCATGTGATTCGGTCGATGATCGCGGGACTATCCTCCTTCGGCGTTGGGAAGACTCGCCAGCCAGCTCGTTGCCCTCTCGAGCGCGAGCGTCCTGTCCTCGGTATAGGTCAAGGGCCATTCGATTCCGCCAACGATCCGGGCGCCAATGTCAGCGACAGAAACCAGCGCTGCCGCTACGAGCGCGGAGACGAACTCGCGATCCTTTTCGCGGCCGGCGATTGTCTTGGACACACACAGATCCACCGGGTCCAAGCAGAGCCCCGTCCGTCCGTACAGGATCGAGGCATCATCGTCGACGACGAAATGGACCAGTCGGCTGCCCCAACGCTTCGGAAGGACCACGACGTCCTTGTGGATACCTTCGACGTAGAAACCGAACGACGTGTGAAACGGTGAGTCCTCGCCGAGCCGGCTGTCCAGCATCAGGAGCTTGTCCTCGACAGATGACGGGTCCGTGATCCCACTCAACGGCAAGATGTCGACTTCACGGGAAAGGAAGGTCGCCGGAGGCAGCTCATCGGTGTCGAAGCTGCCGAGGATCGACTGCGATCCCAGGACGATCACACGTGGCTCGTCGAGGTTCGCGCATGCGGCTTTGATCGCCCGTCCGAGTTCGTCTCGATTCACCGCTCGGGGGCGGCCTTCAGCTTGGTTCCGAACTCAACGATGACGCGGTGGCGTTCGTCGTCGCTGAGAAGCGCTGACAACGGCGACAGATTGCGCATGTCCCGACTGGTGTCATCGTCGTTCTCGACAATGAAACGGATGCCGTCGATATCGTTGTCGCGGAGGATCTTCTCCCAGCGGTCCAGGTAGCGATCCATCAACGGACTACTGCCCACCTGCGGCGCGTCGTCTCTAGATTTCGACGTACCCGCTCGGTATCAACGGAGAGGCCTTCTCGCATGATCTTGTCCAAGACCGCGGACTGGACGAGTTGCTGACGCAGAGTCTTCGGCGTGACGACCGACATCTGCCTCACCCACTCCAAGTAGTAGCGTCCGCTCGGACTCTTCCCATGATAGAGGGTGCGTACAACTGGTTACACAAACGGCAGGTTCCAATCAACGTTGCAGCATCCGATGGTATTGCTCATTTCATCACCGGCGAGTGCCACTGGCCTGTGGTCATCGAATTCAAGGATTCCTCGCTGAGGACCAACCCTCGGGCAGCCGGACACACGGTCCCGGCGGCTCTCATCTGTTTCAAGTGCCGGACACTCATTCTCTGACGGTGTGCCGAGCTTTCGAAGTGCGCTGGCGGTGAATGATCCTCTGATGTTGAATTGCCAAGAGAACAGCAAGAAGCGCGATCGGCAGGTAGAAACCGTATACACCCAGCAACGACGGTGTAGACGACATCCCCTCAGGAAAGCCGAGCAGCGACGCCACCATCAGCGAACCGGCGACCATCCACGCGGCAGAGGGGCGCGGCACCACTGCCGGAATCAAACACACCATTGCCGGCACAGCCAAAGCGATCACCATACTATTTCCGAAATAGCTCCAGATCGATTCGTTGTGTCGGCTCCGGTTGAAGTCTGAGCAGGTTTTCCGGGGCGGGTTCCAGTCAACGTTGCAACACTCGGGGTGATTGAGAGGCTAGCAGTGCGCCGAACAGTGCTGCCGGGGAGAGGTCTTGGAGCACACGGCGTGGTCGGTGGTTGAGTTCGTTCTCGACAGCCAGCAGATGCTCCGGCGAGTGCACGCTCAAGTCGGTGCCCTTCGGAAAATAATCCCGCAGCACTCCATTCATATTCTCGTTCGAACCTCGTTGCCACGGAGATCGTGCGTCACAGAAATACACCGGCACGCCCAACGCCGCAGTCACCTCACTGTGCCGTGCCATCTCAGTTCCCTGGTCCCAGGTGATCGACCGCAACAACTCCGGTGGGAGGTCCTTCAGCCGCTCCGTCAATACTTGGCGCACTGTCACTCCGTCGCGGCGAGGCAGGTGCAACAATCTGACTGTGCGAGTGCATCGTTCGACGAGGGTTCCAATCGCGGACAGGCCCTCCTTTCCGATGACGAGATCGCCCTCCCAATGCCCTGCTTCCCTCCGATCGTCGGCCGAAGCAGGACGATCATGGATGGTGAGCATCGGTTGCTCGAATCGCGGCCGACGGCGGTTCTGAGCAACGTGAGCGCGGCGATGATCGCGTGCGGTGCGCAGGGGTGATCGACGGTGTGGCGCCAACCGTGAGGGGCGCATCAACAGTGATCCTGGCTGGTAAAGCGCCTGGTAGATGCTTTCGTGGCACAACTGCATCGCCGGGTTGTCGACGTAGCGCACTCGAAGATGACGACTGATCTGTTCCGGGCTCCACCGCTGCGTCAGCAACTCCGCGATCGCGTCGAACAGTTCGGGGTGAGCGTCGATCCGCCTCCGGTGGTGGCGGGCGCGTCGGTCGACGGCTTGCTTGTGGGCCTCGTGTGGTCGATACGCGCCGGAGGAGGACGCGTTTCGTTTGAGTTCGCGGTAGATCGTCGACGGTGCCCGGTTCAACTGTTCTGCGATCTTCGTGACGCTGACACCGTCGCGATGTAGGTCGGCGATCTGGATGCGTTCGTCTTCGGACAGGTAGCGCGGACTGATCTCGCGGACAGCGAGCCGGTCGAGCGGTGCGACGGTCTTGACGGCTTTGCCGTCGTGGTAGATCGTGTAGCCGCTGGCCCAGTTCTGGACGGCGGCCGGTGAGACGCCGACTCCTCGGGCGGCGGCGCGGATGCCCCAACCGCGGGCGCGTAGTTCCATGAACCGTCGTCGTTTGGCGGACAGTGGGCGCAGGCCGGGGCCCTTCTTGATACGTCGAGTCGATGACAACACGGCCTCCAGAATTTCAGGTGCGTGTTGCAACGATGGATTGAGACCACCACTCCGAAAAGTTTGGTTCCCAGCAGGCGTCGAAGATTGAGTTCCGAATGGTCAGTGCCCACATCCAACGACAAGAAAGTCAGCTGCTCTGGCGCACTCCAACTTTCCTGCCGCCTCAATGCCTCGCAATAGGTAGACGGAGGAGACTTCCCGAATGAAGATTGATGCATGCACAATGAATCGCAGTTCCCCGATCTCTCGACGATGCTTACCCCGCGAAATGTATGGGAGACATACAATTTGCCACCCAGTACGGTGTACGCCTGGATCAAAAGCGGAGCCCTTCCCGCGATCCGCCTCGGGCGCAACCGGCTCTACATCAACCCCGACGACGTGTGGCAGCTGATCCAGCCCGTGCACGAGAGCGCCTAGTCAACAACTTCCCACATCCACGAAACCGGAGACCCCTCTCCGGCGCCCTGTGAAGTAGCAGGGCACCCGCTCGCGATGCAACGTCTACACCGACTGCATCCTGAACCCGAGAACCATAATGCGAATCCCCCTCGATACCCGGATCGCCGAGCATATCGACCGCATCGTCGCCGAGGCGCCGCCCTTGACGAAGCGCAGATCGCCCTCATTAGCTCCCTGATGCGCACCGGCAACACTGATCCGAAGCTGATCCGACAGTGACCGACCATGAAGGACAGATCTATGTCCACGGGCATGTCATGTTGCTGTCCTCGCGGGCCCCTGCACCCCCGTTCCAGACACGAGGCTCCTAGTTAGATCCGTAGACGTTGACGATAAGCGCGGTAAACTCGGGAACTGTTGTGCTCCCACCCAAGGTGGTGCTGTACGACCGGGATCCCTTGACTTCGACATAGAGCTGGACCAGGTCGTCTTTGACTACGTTCGAGAAAAGATGCGAGTTGGTGACGCTGATCATGGCGTTCTCGTCGAAGTCATACCAGTTCCAGTATTGCGACCCGGCAGCGTTGACAAGTATTTGGAATTTGCCAGTCGCCGCGTCAGCCTGGGTCACATCACCGTAGATAACGATCTTCCGGCCTCTATTGGCATCGGGGTCGCGAGCAATGAGCGCTAATTCGCGATCGGTTACGTGCTCATAGGTGTTCGGGTCGAAGCGCGCTGCTTCGGCGGCTTCGGCAGCGGCGCGGGCCGCTTCCTGACGTGCAGCAGACTCTGCGCCACGCTGTCGCGCAGCTTCCACTTCCTCGGGCGTCAGGGTGGCGACGGAGCCTCTCGTAGTGGTTGATGTCGGGGCAGCTGACGCTGCACCACGCTGTCGCGCAGCTTCCACTTCCTCGGGCGTCAAGGTGGCGACGGAGCCTCTCGTAGTGGAAGTAGTCTCTGACGCAGTCAATTTAGGGTTACCGACGGTAACGTCCAAGACGATGCCGGCGATGATCGCGACGACGATACCGCCGCCAATCCATAGCCATTTGGCCTTACTTCCCGACTCCTGGCTGCCTGGCAGGTCTTTGGGATGGCCGCTGGGCCCGCCAGGGTACTGACCGGTGGGTCCGTATTGATTGGCCATGGCTTCCTCTTTCAATGGTGTTGTATCGGTAAATAACCGCTTGACTCATCAATCCTCGATCAGTCCGGGGGCGTTACAGCACCGAATGGCGAGAATGAGGTTGTGATCTGCGACGGAACCGATCCAGACGGGCACACTCCGGTCAGCGAAAGCCGAGGAGGTTGCCTACCGGCCCCGTACCGAGACAGAATTTCCCGTGAATCGCGAATCCTCGTCGAGTACGAACTCGACGAGAATTCAACAGATACGCAACGCCTACGTGACCAATGATTTTGCAACACAACATTACTCAAAGAATCAATACAATTCATCGGCCGGGGTAGCTGCATCTGAGAAGTTCTGCAAGTTCACCTGGCACAAGAAGCTGGGCGGACAGAACCAGTTGAGCGGGACCGAGTACCGCGTCCTGATGGTGTTCTTCGACCACTCAGGCAGTGATGGAACACGAGCGTTCCCGTCGCTGGAGGAGGTGCAGGGCGAAGCATGCGTGTCGGAGTCGACGGCGAAGAGAGCGATCCGCACGCTCGTCGCACTGGGGTGGCTGGTCCTCACGAAACGTGGCGGGAAGCGCAACGGAGTGAAGTTCGCCAACGTGTATCGCCTCGCAGTGCCCGCTATGTGGGAACCATACACTCCCGCGAAAAAAACGACGAGAACTTGAGCAGTCACCGGAAAACAGGGCCACCGGTGACCCTGGAATCGAAAAACAGGGTCATCCACGACCCCTAACAGATCCTTAACTACATCAGATCCGAGTATAGAAAGCGGTCAGCTTCCCGGACCGATGGCGCAGAACTGGTCCGAGGACAACTCTTCAGACCAGCCACTCGAACTCTGGAAGGTCAAGACGCGGCATCGAGAAGAAGCGAGTCAACTCGGCTTGGACATCAACATCGTCGAGCACAAGTTCCGGGAGCAGATGCACTTCGAGCACCGCACAACGTGGGACTCCACGTTCTGGCAGTACCTCGATGCGACGAGCGTCGGCCGGGAAGAAGTCGAGTTCCCACAAGGAATATGTGACTTCGACAACACCGACATTCATGTCGGAGCTAGCCACCTCCGATGACGAGAAAGAGTGGCTCCTCATCTCATCCCAAGCCATCTTTTTCTCTCCATCACAGCGGTGCACCGGCTGCGCCGGAGCCAAGAACCCCCAACCATCCCCCAGTTCCGCTCACCCCCTTCCTTCCCCCGTTGCCCAGGAGGCACGAAATGACCGATGACGAGACGAGCAGCAGTACCCGAGCCGTGTTGCGATGCCAACGATCCAAGTACACGGGCTGACCGGGGACGAGCTCCGAGAACGCAATGAGCGGCTCCAGGAGCAGGCGGATATCGCGGAGGCCCTCGAATGACAACTATCACCGGCATGCCGGCGCAGCGGCCCGATGATCCTCGCGGTTGGCTGACTTTCGTAGGCCCGCTACCCGAGCATTACCAATCGTTCGAGGATTCCACGCTGGAGGCCGACTACCGGCTGCGGCGGCGCGTTTCCTACAACGAGGACCACCGCCGGAAGAGAGCATTCGGCGACGGGATCAGGTGGTATTGGGGCAAGGACCGCACTCGACCCGGTATCACCGTGATCGCGGCGTACCGGGATGGCGCACCTGCCCCGGCGCGTGTTCTCGAACTCGACAGCATGCGGATTTCTGACGGAGCGGTCGCGGCTGGACAACTCTGGCTGATCGGCTCGCCAGAAAACCGGGCGGGTGAAGGGCCGCAGGTGTTCATCTGCGACGTCGACAGCGAGGAGGTTCATCGGGTCGGTTCCGTCGACGCCGTCGACATTTCCGCGCACTGTTGGCCGATCGAACCTGAGCCGCTCGATCATGATTCGTATGTGCGGTATTGCCTGCGCCGGTTGGAGGGGTTGCACTTCTCCGATTCGGTGAGCAATGTGCACGCTCGATATGTCGGGCAGTGGCCTGACGGCCGAATACATCTGAGTTTCATGCACACCCGATATCCGGATCTGACTCTAGTGGCCCGGTTGAATTTGTATGACGAGCAAGGAGCGCGGCTCGAAGACATCATGAAGTACGTGCCTGCGCGATTGATGGAGCAAGCCGGCACCGGTGCGTATCCGCCCGCCTCGCGTGCTGTCGACGGAGTCTTGTACGTGTGACGGTGTCGCGTTGGTATTCCGGGGCGGATCACTTGCTGTGGACGCGGCCGATCGGTTCGGCGCTGCCGTTCAGGGCTACACGGCGGATGCCCACTTGTCGTCGATGCCGAGCGCGGCGCGGAGGTAGACGGTGCTCATCCGCTGTATTACGGCCACACGCTCCGGGTTCTCGTCGGTGGTCTCCGCGACCTCGTACCCGGGAATCCCGCCCAGCGCGTGCTCAGCATCGTAGAAGGTGATGAGATCGGTGGCGCCGGGGCTGTGGGTGTAGGCGTCGGTGAACCAGTCGGGGCCGCGGCTCGACATGTGGGACTGGTCGCGATCGCCCGCCACGACGAGCGTCGGCGTGGTGAGTTCCCCGAACGACGGGTACATGAACGGAAAGTTGGCCTGCGCGAAGGGATGCAACTCCTCGCCGCCGACACCGGTCGCAGACAGGAGGATGCCGGCCGCGACCCTGCTGTCGGACATGTCCTTCCCGACCTGCCCGTCCTTACCCAGGATCCGGGCGCCGAGGAGTGCCTGCGCGGTCTGCGCACCCCAGGAGTGACCGGCGACGGCGATGCGGGTGTGGTCGACCCGTCCGCCCAGGCCCGGGACGGCGGCCTCGATGACGTCGAGTTGGTCGAGGATGCGTCCGAAGTCAGCGATCCTCTCGGTCCAGATGCTCGGGTAGCGGGGGTCGTCGAATCCGATCCCGTAGCGCCGGGAGTCCAAGTGGGTGGGCTGGACCACGACGAAGCCCCGGGAGGCCCAGAACGCGGCCAAAGGCGCATAGCCGTCGTGGTGCCACCCGTTGCCGTGCGAGAACAGCACGATCGGCAGGTCGAAGCCGGTGGCAGGCGCGGAAATCCGCACGTCGAGCGGCAGCGCACGACCATGGGCGGACAGTTCGACGGGGGCAACGGACACGACAGGAGTGCCGTCACCGACGAGATCGTCGAGGGTGGACACAAGTGGAGTAGTCAGGACGGAAGAGGTCACGGTGGGGTCCTTTCGATGGTCGACTCTCTGCAAGAATCATAATCGGAGCACTGTTCCGAATAATACGGAGCAACGTTCCGGATGGCAACCGGTGACGGCATGAAAGAGTGTGTTCTGTGATCGATGAGAGTGGACGCCGCACGAAGCGCGCCGACGCGCGGCGGAACGAGCAGGCGCTCCTCGACGCGGCAGCGGCGGTGTTCGTCACCTCCGGGGTCGACGCACCGGTTCGTGAGATCGCGGCGAGAGCCGGGGTCGGAATGGGAACGATCTACCGGCACTTCCCGACTCGGCCGGAACTCGTGGTGGCGGTGTACCGCCATCAGGTCGAGGCATGCGCCGACGCCGGTCCGCGACTGCTGGAGGAGAGCCCGACACCCGAAGCCGCCCTACGCGCATGGGTAGCACTGTTCGTGGAATTCCTGGTCACCAAGCATGGCCTCGCGGGCGCACTGCAAGGAGACAGCGCCGGATCCGACGCACTACACGCCTACTTCATCGATCGCCTCGTACCGGTCTGCAACTCACTCCTCGAGGCCACGTTCGAACATCGCGGCGCCGGACACATCGCACCGGTCGACGCATACAACCTGATGAGGGGCATCGGAAACCTCTGCATCGGAGTAGCCGGCGACCCCAATTACGACGCCGACCGACTCGTTCAACTCCTCGTCACCGGCATACTCACCGGCTCCGATCAGTAGACATGTGCCGTGACCAGGTAAGACTCCACAGCGAACCGAACAATCGTTCGAGTTGACCCCGACCACACCACGTGAGATCATCGCTCCACCGGCCTGAATACAGGTCGACCCCGGCAGGTGCGCTAACACCGAACCGGGGTCTGGGCACAAGACAGAACGGACTGTCATGCACCGTACGGTGGATTCTATCCACACGCCCGTCAGAGGCGTAAATCAGCAACGAGCCGCGAGCGCATTCTTCCGCGTCGGCCGACACATCACCTGGTCACCAGGTTCTTCACTGACGTCCTGATCTTCGAGCCCCTCGATCCCTGCCGGTTCGGCAGTGCGCATCGAGGGGCTCGAGGTGTTCGCCTGCTTCCGCGTGCGCAAGGGCCGTTTCGGCAACCACGGCACGTCGAGAGGCATCGTCGCTCGCCTCCCACAGTCCGACGTCAGCGCATCGACGCTGCGTGCCGGGGTGCTATTCCCCGGAACGAAACCGACTGGGCGCCAGTATCCTTCGTCTCCACAGCTGGCGGTGGAGCACCCGATCGCGCGGGTCGACACAACCGACCGGGTCCAGTACAAGCCACACGTCACCTCCGACGTGGGGCCAGAAGTGCTGGCCGAGACGGTCTATCGGGGTATGGCGACCGGGCAGCGTTGGGGAAGGGGCCGAAGGCAACTCAGGGACGTAGGGTCTCCGTTCGGTCGGGCGCAGCCGCCCGCAGCGCCCGCTTCTTCTCACTTCGGGCAGGTTCCGCTGTACCGGTCGAGACCGAGCCCCTTGTTCCGCTTCTTGCTCCGACCGGTGGGCCCGCCCTTCGGCTTGCGAACCCACTTACTGCTCGAGTCCAACCCGGGCATGCGCTCACTCCCGCGATCGCCATATCGGGTCTCGCCGTCCACGGTCAGAACGCCGTCCTGGACGTCGATGTGAGCGACCGTCGCCCAGTACGAATCCTTGCCGTTGCCCACGTACACAAGGATCTCGTCGGCGTCCGGGCCGGGCAGACCATCGCGCCCCGCGCGTCCGTATCGGATTGCGACGCGCGGCTTTCCGAACGTGTCGATCGCGCCTGCTCCGTTGTCGACGCTCTGATAGATGTTGACGAGCAGATCCCCGTTTTCGTTCGGCAGCACCCGAACCTGCTCGACCGCGGGCTTCTTCCCACGGCCGGGACTTGCTGTCGCCGTAGTGATGGATGTACGGCCACGTCTGAAGATCGCCGCGATGTCCGGGGTCTCCGCTGATGACGACGTACTTGTCGGTCTCCTCGTCACGACAGTAGAAGTAGACGTCGAGGTCGCCGGTACCGAACTTCTTCACCTTGCCGTTCCGGTCATAGGTCGCACCGCGCCATCCCATTCCAGACCGACGGTGAGCACCCAGTTCGGATCGCCCTGTGATTTCCGCAGGTCGATCCGGGCACTCTGGTGGGCGAATCTTTGGTGAGTGAGACCTGCACCTTCTCGAAAGAGATCGGACGCTCCACAGCCACAGGCGCCGAGGTGCTCGCGGGCTCGGGTGCCGGTTGGTCACCTGGGTCGTCGACAGAGATACCGTGATCGGTCGCGAACGCTGCAAGCCCATCTTGATATCCCTGCCCGATGGCGTCGAGGCGCCATCCGTCACCACGTCGGTACAGTGCGACGACTTGGAGAACTGTTTCGGTCGTCAATCCAGGCGGGGCGAACTCGAGGGCTTGGCCCGGCCCTCGCACTTCGACACCCACTCCCTGCACGTCCCCGAACCTTCGTCCCTGCGCTTCGGTACTCGCAGCGACGAGCACCCGCTGGACATCTGCAGGCACCTCGGACAGTACGACGACCGCGGAGGTATCGGACGTGAGCTGGATGCCGGGAGCCTTCGGGTTGTTGAAGAAGACGAAGTCGTCGTCGCTGCGGACACGCCCGTTGTCGGCGAGGAGAACAACCATCAGGTCGGCTACGCCCGCTGCTCCAGCACCGAGGCCGATGTCGTACCGAACATCGGTGAGATCGGTTTTCGAGCCCTTCGATACCGCGACCATTCAGTTCCTCACCCCTACGTCACTCTCGACTGTTGATGCGGGCGCCTACTCCCCGCCCACCTCGGACCTCGCCACCAACACCGGGCAGTCGGCGGTCTGGATCAGAGCATTGCTGGTGGACCCCAGCAGCAGACCCTTGAATCCTCCGCGCCCGCGCGAACCCACCACGAGAAGCTGTGCGCTCTCGGCATATTCACTGAGCACCCGCACGGGCCGGTCGCGCGCGACCACCCGTTCGACGACGACGTCGGGATACCGTTCCTGGTACCCGGCCAGGCGTTCGGCGAGCACGATCTCCTCGCCGGTCTGGATGCGGCTCCAATGCGGGTCCTCGGGGACAGCACCCAGCGACGGCTGCACACTCACATCGCTCCACACATTGACCGCGACGAGGATCGCTCGCCGTGCAGCAGCCTCTTCGAACGCGACCTCGACGGCCGCCCTGCAGGATTCCGACCCGTCCACACCGACCAAGACGGGCCCTTCCACAGGGGGCGCTCCGTCGAGCGTGCGACCGCGCACGATCACCACGGGGGCGAGGGAGTGTGCGGCCACGGATGTCGACACCGAACCCGCGAGCAAGCCCTTCACCTCACCGAGCCCACGCGAACCGACGACGAGCCGGTCGGCATGTGAAGACAGTTCGACCAGCGTGGGCGCGACCTTGCCCTCGATCTGTTCTGTGCTGATCTGCACCGAGCCGTCGTTGTCGTCGACAACCTTACGAGCGAGGACCCCGGCATTGGCGAGCCTGTCGCGCGCCGTGGCCTTCATCTCGTCGTGGAAGCTCTGCGCGAGGTAGGGCTCCGAATAGTAGAACGCGGGAATATGGACGACCGTGACGATGCGCAGCGGCAGCGATCGGGCGCTTGCCGCGCGGGCAGCCAGATCACCGCGCTCGAGGCCGCATCGGACCCATCGACCGCGACGACGATCGGCTTGATCTCGCTCATGTCCGGAACCTTTCTCCGTGATGGTGACGCCGACCCGGCGAGTGGTCAGCCGCAGATATTCCGCATCTGCTCGATCAGACGAACCCGACCGGCGGTGTCGCCGGCGAGCGGGGTGACGTTCAGTGTTGTCGCGCCCGCTTCTTCGAACGCTGCGACACGCTCACGCACATAACCTTCTGGACCGATCAATGAGACCGCGCGCACGAGATCCTCGGGAACTGCCGCGGCGGCCTGCTCCTTCTTGCCGTCGAGGTAGAGCTCCTGGATGAGCGCTGCTTCCTTCTCGAAGCCGTAGCGGACAGCGAGATCGTTGTAGAAGTTCTTGCCCTTCGCGCCCATGCCGCCGATGTACAGCGCGAGCATCGGCCGGACCCAGTCGATCATGTGGTCGACGTCGTCTCCGATCGCGAGCGCGACCTGGACGTAGGTCTGCAGTTCCCCCAGAGCGGGGTCGCGCTTGGCCTTACCCTTGGCCAGCGCGTCGCCCCACACCTCGGAGACCTTCTCCGGGTAGTAGAAGATGGGCTCCCAACCTTCTGCGATCTCCGCCGTCAGCTCGACATTCTTCGGCCCGATCGACGCGATGACCACCGGGATCCGTTCGCGCACAGGCTGATTGATGAGCTTGAGCGGCTTACCGAGGCCGGTACCCTTTTCTTCGGGCAGCGGAAGCTGGTAGTACTTGCCCTGGTACTCGACCTTCTCTCGGCGCCACACCTTGCGGCAGATCTCGATGATCTCGCGGGTACGTCCGAGCGGTGCGTCGTACGGGACGCCGTGGAAACCTTCGATGACCTGCGGGCCGATGCGCCGATGCCCATGACGAAGCGGCCGTCCGACACGTAGTCGAGACCGGCTGCGGTCATCGCGGTCAGCGTGGGCGTCCGGGTGTAGAGCTGGAAGATGCCGGACGCGAGTTCGACGCGCGACGTCTTGGCAGCAATGTAACCGATCTGACTCACTGCGTCGAACGAATAGGCTTCCGGGACGAAGACGATGTCGAGGCCTGCGCGCTCGAGGTCGGCGACCTCCGCGACGGTCTCGGCGAATCCGCCGCTGTAGTTCAAACCCATTCCGATTCGCATGCGCACACCTCAACTCTGCAGCGTGCGGGCACGCTGGTGGACCGTGCCCCGAACACTACCGCCGTCAGGTTTCGTCCGGGCGCACGACCATGACCGGACAATGGGCCTCACGCAGGAGCGAGTTGCTCGTGGAACCGAGGACGAGCCTTTGAATCCACCTCGGCCCCGACTGCCGACCACGACGAGCTGCGCACTCTCGCTCCACGCCTGCAGATGGGTGCGTGGTCCGTCCATGTAGATCTTGCGGACGACGGTGACGTCGGGATAGCGCTCACCGTAGCCGGCCAGTCGCTCACCGAGCAGCACGCGCTCGACGTCTTCGAGCGCCTGCGGCTCGAAGTCGAGGGGCATCGCTTCGAGGCTTCCGACCTTCAGATCGCTCCAGATGTGCACGGCCACGAGGTCGACGTCGCGGAACGATGCCTCCTCGAACGCCGCGGCCAGGGCGTTCTCGCTCAGCGGGCTGCCGTCGACGCGACCACGACGGGCCGA
>BBEG01000037.1 GCA_001312645.1 Rhodococcus sp. JCM 9791 | reverse complement strand
CAGTTTTGCTCTGTTGGTGATCGCGCGCCTGCTGCAGGGTGCCGGTGAGGCCATTGCGCTGCCCGCCGCGATGGCCATCATCGTCCTGACGTTCCCCGAGGCCCCGCGCCGGTCGCGGGCTCTGAGTGTGTGGGCAGCAGTGGCCAGCTGCGGCCTCGTGCTCGGCTTCGTCCTGTCCGGCCTCATCACGGCCCACCTGGGCTGGCGGTGGATCTTCCTGGTCTCGGTTCCGTTCATCCTGATCGTGCTGCTGGCGGCCGTCTTCCTTGTCGAGAGTGACCGGCCAGTGGCCGAGGACGTCCCGCCGCTGGACCTTCCCAGCGCGCTGCTGCTGACCGCCTGCCCGCTGCTGTTCATCTTCGGTGTGGTCGAGGCCGGTGAACCCGCCACGTCCGCATGGGTAGTTTCGGGGGCGCTGGCCGGGTCGGTCGCCGCCGGGATCGGGTTCGTGCGTGTCGAGGCACGCTCACGCAACCCGCTGCTGCCGCTGCGCTTCTTCGCCAACCGCACGCGTGTGGCAGCCAACCTGACCACGATGCTGCTGAGCGGGGGATTGTCGACGTCGTTTCTGCTGTTCACCTTCTATCTGCAGGACCGGTTGGGCATCGGTCCGATGGGCGCGGGACTGACGATGCTGCCTCTGGCGGTCTCGCTGGTCGTGTTCTCCATGCTCGTACCGCGTCTGCTGAGCCGGTGGGAGCACGCGCGTGTGTCTTGGCCGGCGTCGGGTTCACCGCTGCCGCGATGGCCGCGATCGCACTCGTCTCGTCCCTGCATGCAGGTGGGGTGGCGATGATCCCGGCCATGCTCCTGATCTCGGCCGGGATGGGATTCGGCATCGTGGGCTTGCAATACCTCGCGGTCAGCGGCGTCACCGAGAATGACGCCGGGATCGCGTCGGGCGTCCAGCGCGCGGCCGACCAGCTGGGCGGTGCGACCGGGGTCGCGATCTGCGTCGGGATCGGGTTTGCTCCCGCCCTGCACTCCTTCGATCCGTTCCTGACTGCCACCCTGCTGGCCGCCGTCGGGCTCGTGATCGGTGCGGTCGTGGTGTGGCGCATGCCCGCTCCGGCTACTGGAGCGGACCTCCGGGAACAGGCCGGGTGACCCTCGCCCCACCGGGGTGTGCCGCCTCGATTGTCGACGTGGCGCACCCCGGTGGGACGATGCCGTTCACAGCTCTCGCGTCAACGAGTCTGGAACCGCTGCGCCCCGTCGAGTCGCACGACCTCGCCGTTGATGTACGAGTTCTCCAGCAGATGCTGGGCAAGGAACGCGTACTCGTCGGGTGTGCCGAGGCGCTTCGGAACGGGATGTTCTTGGCGAACTTCTCGAGCCTTCTTCGCCGATCAGCTCGAGCAGTGGCGTGCGCATAGTGCCCGGTGCGATGGAGTTGAGCCGGATACCGACCGAGCTCAGGTCACGGGCGCCCGTCAAGGTCAGGCCGATGACGCCGGCCTTGGCCGCCGAGTACGCGGACTGTCCCATCTGCCCTTCGAAGCCGGCGATGGAGCTGGTCATGACGATGGCGCCCCGCTCACCGTTCGGCTTGGGCTCCAGCTTCGCGATCTTGGCTGCCGCCAGTCGGAGCACGTTGTACGTGCCCGTGAGGTAAAGCGAGATCGTGTCGGTGAATCCCTTGCGCGAGTGCGGTGTGCCGTCGCGGTTGACCACCTTCTCCAGCACCCCGATACCGCCGTGAGCGATGACGGCGTACCTGAGTGTGCCGAGCTCATCGGCCTTCGCCAGCGTCGCCTCCACGGAGTCGTCGTCGAGCACGTCGGTCCGCACGTACACGGCCTTGTTGCCGAGCTCGTCGGCCAACTTCTGTGCCTGCTCATCGGCGATGTCGGCGATCACCACCGCAGCCCCCTCGGCGTGCAGCTTCCGCACCGTCGCCGCACCCAGACCCCCGGCACCACCGGTGACCAGTACGACTTCACCTTCGAAAGACATGTGTTCCCCTCCTGTTGTTCGGTTGGTTCGCGCCCGGTGTCAGCTGCCGGTCCAGTTCGGCTTCCGCTTCTCCGCGAAGCCTTCGCGCCCTCGGCGGCGTCCTTCGACATGAAGACCGGGATGAGGAGATCGAGTTGCTTCTTCCACTTCTCCTCGTCCGACCAGCTCCGCGACTCGGCAAGGATCTGTTTGGTTGCGGCCACGGCCAGCGGTCCGTTCTCGGTGATGCGTTCGGCCAGGCGAATCGCCTCGTCCAGGGCCTGTCCCGGTTCCGCGACCACGTTGACGAACCCGTAGCCGGCGCCCTCCTCCGCGCTGAACGTGTCGCCGGTCAGGGCCAGCTCGACGGCCTTCTGATACGGGATCCTGTCGGGCAGCCGGAGGAGTCCACCACCGCCGGCGACAAGACCGCGTTTGACCTCCGGCAGACCGAACTTCGCGTCCTTCGACGCGACGACGAGATCGGTGGCGAGGACGATCTCGGTTCCCCCGGCCAGGGCGTTACCTTCGACGGCTGCAATCAACGGCTTCTTCGGAGGTTTCTCGGTGAACCCGAGACCACGACCTTCGACAGCGGCAATCTCACCCGCCGCGAACGCCTTCAGATCCATTCCGGCGCTGAAGTTTCCACCGGTACCAGTGACGATACCGACGGAAAGTTCAGGGTTTCCGTCCAGCTCGTCCATCGCGTCGGCCAGCTGCTGGCTCACCGCCCGGTTCACTGCGTTACGTGCCTCCGGGCGGTTGATCGTGATGATCAGAATTCGCCCTCGGCGTTCGAGCAGTACTTCGTCGGACATTGCGGCTCCTCTCAGCCTTCGACTTCGAATACCACGGCGCCGCCTTGGCCGCCCCCGGCGCACATCGCTGCGACGCCGATTCCTCCGCCGCGGCGCGCCAGTTCGTAGACCATCGTCGTCACCATGCGTGCACCCGACGCCGAGATGGGATGTCCCAGGCTGCAACCGCTTCCCGACACATTCACGATGTCTTCGTCGATGCCGAACTCGCGACACGCAGCAATCGGGACGGAGGCGAATGCCTCGTTGATCTCCCACAGGTCGACGTCGGATGCGGCCAGCCCGGCGCGGTCGAGGACCTTGCCGATCACCGCCACTGCGCCGAGTCCGCAGTCGCGCGGCGGCACTGCGGATGCTGCCCATGCCTTCACGGTCCCGAGGGCCTTCAGTCCCTTGTCGCGCGCGAGCTCGTTGCTCGCAAGAGCGATGACGGCCGCGGCGTCGTTGATGCCACTGCTGTTGCCCGCAGTCACCGAGAACCCCTCGATCTCCGGATGCAGGACGGGCAGGGCGGCGAGCCGTTCGGCTGTCGTATCGCGTCGGGGATGCTCGTCCACGCTGAAGTCGACGAGCGAACCGTCGGCACCTGCGACCTTCAGCGGCAGGATCTCGTCGACGAACCTTCCGGCGTCGATCGCCGCCACGGCTCGCTGATGCGACCGGGCTGCCCACGCATCCATGTCCTCGCGGGAGATCCCCACGGACTTTGCGGTGTTCCAGCCCACCGTGACCGCCATGTCGAGGACCGGTGCGTCGGGAGTCTCCGGGTGACTCGGCGGAATCCACGGTTCGACGTATGCTGCGCTCTCGGCGCGTCCGTCGACGCTGCTGCCCCCACGTGTCGGAACCCGCCACTTCATCAGCGGGCCCGTCGACAGCGACTGGACACCTCCGGCGATGAGGGCGCGTTCCATGCCGGAGACGATCTGCGCGGAGGCGTTTCCGATCGCGGTCAGGCTGCCCGCGCAGTGACGGTTGACGGCCTGTCCCGGAACGTTTTCCAGCCCAGCAGCGACCGCTGCGTGCCGAGCGAGGTCGCCACCGCCGTAGTTGGATTCGGCCAGGATGATGTCGTCGATGTCTGCGGCATCGAGGCCGGATCTGCGAATCACCTCCGGGAGGACGGCGGTTGCCAGTTCCTCCGCCGACGTGTTGACCAGAGAACCTTTGAAGGAACGTGCGATCGGGGTGCGGACCGCACCGACGATTACGGGTTGTGGCATGGGTGAACCTCGTGTGATCAGGGAGTGGCTGTGCTCCACCCCGGTTTGTCGAAGCCGATCGACCAGGGGTCAGAGTCTTCTGACCGACATCCTCTTGATGCCGTGAACGAAATCGCTGTGCACGTATTCGGGGTCGGATACCTCGACCTTCGGGAGCCGTGACAGGAGCTCTCGAAAGAGGTGCTTCAGCTCCAGGACGGCCAGCTGCTTGCCGAGACAGAAATGCGGGCCGCCGCCACCGAATCCGACGTGCGGGTTGGGTGTTCGCCCCACATCGAACTCGAGGGGGCGGTCGAAGACGTCGGCGTCGAAGTTGCCGGAGCAATAGAACAGTACGAGCTTCTCGCCGGCTTTGATCGGAGTACCCGACACCTCGGTGTCGACCACCGCATGCCGCGCGAACTCGATAACCGGGGTCGACCATCTGACGAACTCGTCGACGGCCTCCGGGCCGCGCTCGTCCCAGTCGTCGAGCAGCCACGAGATCTGTTCGGGATTGTCGGTCAGCGCTTTGAATGCGTGTGAGGTCGCCTGTTTGGTGGTGTCGTTGCCGGCCGACGCCAGAAGGACCATGAACGATCCGGCCTCGTCGTCGGTGAGGCGGTGGCCATCGACTTCGGCCTGCACGATGTTGGTCATCAGGTCGCCCTGCGGATCGGCCCTGCGTGTACGCGCGAGCTCGACGCCCGTCCGCGTAAGCACACCGAGCTGGGTCATCATGTGTGTTGCGCGCTCTTCGATGCTTGCGTATTCGTCGTCGCTGGTGCTGAAGAGCGCTTCCGCGGCGTAGGCGACCGCTTCGTGGTTCGCCGGATCGATCCCGATCATCTGCGACACAGTCCGCATCGGCAGTTTCTTGGACACCGACTGGACGAAGTCGACGGGTTCACCCGAGCCCAGTTCGCGGAGGAATTCGTCGACGATCGCCGCAGCGTTCGCGATGATCTGCTCTTCTATCGTGCGCACCTGTTTGGGCGTGAACGCCAGGCTGATCAATCGCCGATAGCGGGTGTGTTCCGGCGGATCCATGGTGAGGAAGAAACTGATCCCCTTCTGGATCTCGGCGGGCATCGGGTCCATGCTGATACCCGCCGAGGAGCAGAACAGTTCAGGATGGGCACTCACATAACGGATATCGGCGTGCCGTGTCACGGCCCAATACCCCTGCTCCTCGTGCGGGAAGAGCGATTCCGTCGGCCGGTGCCAGGTGAGCCCGTCGACTGCGCGCAACTGCGCGAATGTCCGCTCACGCTCGAAGAAGTCCTGGTCCCAGAACGACGACGCAGAGATGTCCAGCGAGTGGTACGGCCGAGTCGACGCAGTGGAGACGTTGCTCATGCTACCTCCGGATACCGGTTGGTTATGGCGACGAAGCTACGGGTGGAGCGTCGGGCCGCGCTCATCCGCGCGGGCCCGGACACCCATACCGTATACCATTCCGTAAGGAAGTCGACAGAACAACGGCTCACATTTTTCCGGGAAGCATTCGAACCCGCTATCCGTCCATGCTGCGGCGCACCAGGCCCTTCGTCATATGTGCGAGTACCGCACTCAGGCCCGAACCGGCGACCTTGTGCACGAAGACCGGCCCCACCGGATCCATCGCCGCACGCCACGTGAAGCGGGTTCCCGCACCCTCGGGCTCGAGGATGTAGTCCTCCGCGAATGCACGGCATATCGGCCGGCTGATACCGCTGGCGCTGAAGGTCATGCGTCGGTTCTCGTCCCACCGGTAGAAGCGCTCCTCGACGGTCGCTGCGCCGAGTAGCGTCACGTTGCGCACGGCACCGACCCCGCGCACGGTCGAGACATCCCACTTCGTTTGTGTCACACCCGGACTCCACGATTTGACGGCGTCATCGGCGGACAGCTCCCGCCACAGCCGTGCGGGTGAGACCGGAACGAAGACAGTGTGGGAGCCGCGCACCGGCGCCGTGTCGAAGAACGAATCGTCGGTCGGGGTGAGTGAATGCAGGCCGGTCATGGCAGTGTCCGCTTCTGAGTGATCTGGGGAGTCGGCAAGTTCTGGCATTTCGGTGAGTTCTGGGGAGTCGGAGGACAGACGCCGGCGCAGGAACGCGGCCGCGTCGAGGACGCTGGTGCGCGCCTCGGGGAGCCTCCGGCACAGGGAGACGAACGAGTGCACCTGTCCCGGCACCGTGAACGTCGAGCTGGGGACGCCCGCATCGAGCAGCGCCGTGTGGAGGCGCACAGCGTCGGATGCGAAGCATTCGGTGGAACCGACGAAGCTGACGATGGGCGGCATCTCGGCCAGCAACGACGTCGGCGCCTGGAACACGTCGAGGTGCGCCGAGCGCGATCTCGGCTTCCCACATAGACACCCGCACAGCGCTGAGCGAAGACAGGCGGCAGGAACGGGTCGCGGGTGAGTGAGTCGGCGCGCAGAGCTTCCTCACACGACGTGTCGAGCAGCGGCGAGAACAACACGACCGCGCCGGGCCCGGTCTCCCCGATCTCGATCAGGGTGGTCAGCATACTCATCGCGAGATGCGCTCCCGCCGATACTCCGACGACCGCGATCCGCCCCGGAGCGTACCCGCGGGCGATCAGCGACCGGTACGCCGCGAGAGCGTCGGTGCGGGCGGCAGGGAACGGGTGGGCGGGCGCAAGCCGGTAGTCGAGCGCCAGCACCCGCATTCCCGTGGCAGCAGCGAGGTCGGAGGTGACCGCCCGCTCCAGTCGCGCCGACCCCGCGACGTATCCGCCGCCGTGCAGGTACAGGATGATCGCATCGTCGAGGAGGTGGCCGGGGACGATCATCTCGCCGGGCACGACGTCGTCAACGACCCTGGTGCCCGCGGCGGCACTCATCCCGCCGAGCACCGAACCGGCAGCAACAGTGCCGCGCAGAACGATACGTCCGGGACCGGCCGGGTTCACGTGCTCGAAGATCGGGCGCAGGAACGTTCGGGCGGTTGCGCCGAGCACTGTGCTGCGACGACTCACTGTCGTCATCGATCGGCTCCGGTCATCGTTCTGCGACTCGCGCCGCTCGAGGTCACCGATGAGGGTGTGCACCGTGCGGTTCCGCACGATCCACTCGTCGATCACCGGGTTCACGATCCCGCGAAGCCGAGTACGCACCCCACAGTCTCGGGGTGACTACGCGAGGCGCCCGCCGTTCGATTGCGCGCACGGTAACGGCGGCAGCGTGTTCGGGGCTGACACGCCTGTTCATCGGCCACGGCAGCAGCTCACCGACCCGCGCTCCCAGTGGATCCCGGTCGAGGGTGTCGCGTGCCAGCTCCGTGTCGACGAATCCGTAGTACGCGACCGTCACGGTCGCGCCGGTGTGGGCCAGCTCCAAGCGCAGGGCACGCCCGACCTGTTCGACGGCGGCCTTGCTCGCCATGTACGCGGAGCCACCGAGCCCGGGGCTGAACGCTGCGGCCGAAGACACAACAACGATGTGCCCACGGCGCTCGACAATCCCGTCGAGCGTCGGGTGAATGGTGTTCAGCGCACCGGTGAGGTTGACCGCCATGACGCGGTCGAACTCCGCAAGGTTCGAGGTGCGGATGGTCGCGGGCGGCGGGGTGATACCGGCGTTGGCGACGACCACGTCGATCGGGCCGAAGTCCTCCGAGGAGCGGGTGACCACGTCGGCCATCGCGTCGCGGTCGGTGACGTCGGCGACCGCGACGAAGATCGCGCTCGAATCGAGCGTGCCGGCTGCCTTCTTCAGTGTGGCCTCGTCGCGGTCGACGAGCACCACTCGGGCACCACGTCCGAGAAGTTCACGGACCATCGATAATCCGATGCCCTGGGCTGCACCCGTGACGAGGGCGGTCCTGCCTGCAAGGTCGAGTGAGCGCGTCATACCGTCGTCTCCTTCGAAGCGCGCCGTGCGGTGGAGCCGAGAGCCTTCCCGAGCCGGTAGTCGGCGAGGTCGAACGTCGACATCCGCCGGCGGAACGAGGCGTTGAATCCGGGCCAGAACGTGAAGTTGCGGCCCGACGGGCTGAGGTAGTAGCTGCTGCATCCGCCGGAGTTCCATACGGATCCGGTCAGGCGCCGGTCGGTGTCCTCGACGAAATCCTGCTGGACATCGGCACGTACCTCGATGCTGTCGATGTCGACGGCGTCCATGGCATGCAGGGCCGCGAGCAGGTAGTCGATCTGCGTCTCGATGGTGACCACCTGCGAGGTGTAGACCACGGAGTTCGGGCCCAGCAGCATGAACATGTTGGGAAAGTTCTCGATCGTCGTCCCCAGGTAGGCAGTCATCTCACCGCCCGCCCACTGCTCCGACAGCAACCTACCGTCGCGCCCGCGCAGTCGGGAGAAGCCACTGTTGTTCGTGAGCTTGAATCCGGTGCCGAACACGATGGTGTCGACCTCGTGCCTGGTGCCGTCGATGGTCACGACCGCGTCGCGTTCGACGTGATCGATGCCGGTGGTGACGACGTCGACGTTGTCGGACGCGAGGGCCGGGTAGTACTTGTTGGAGAACGTGGGCCGCTTGCATCCGAATGCGTACGTGGGGGTGAGCTTCTCGACCAATGCCCGGTCGTCGACCTGTCGGCGCAGGTGCCACCGGCCGAGTGCCGCAGCCCCGCTGAGCAATCCGGCCGGTAGACGAGGCCGGGGACGAGGGCTTCCTGAACGAGGTCCAGGGCTTTGCGCGCGGCACGCTGAGTGGCCGGCACCTTCGCGAAGAGCCGCTGCACACGGGGAGCGACAGGCCGGTCGGGGTGCGGAAGGATCCAGGTGGGGGTCCGCTGGAACACCGTCATGTGCTCGACCTGCGGTTGCAGGCGCGGAATGAACTGCACGGCAGACGCTCCGGTACCGACCACCGCGACGCGACGCCCGTCGATGTCGTGCTCGTGGTTCCAGTCGGCCGAGTGGTAGGTGGCACCTCCGAACGAGTCGAGGCCGGGAAGGTTCGGCACGGAAGGTTCACTGAACGGGCCCATCGCAGCGACGAGGATGTCGGCGGTGTAGTTCCCGCGGGTGGTCTCCACGCGCCAGTGCTGCGCCGCGTCGTCCCAGGCTGCTGAGGTCACTTCGGTCCCCAGATGCAGGTGGGGGCGGAGGTTGTGCTTGTCGGCGCAGTCCTCTAGGTACTGCTGGATTTCTTCCTGCAGCGGGTAGAGCCTGCTCCAGTCGGGTTTGGGCGCGAACGAGAAGGAGTAGAGGATCGAGGGTATGTCGCACTGGGCGCCGGGTAGGTGTTGGCCTGCCAGGTTCCGCCGAGAGTTTCCGCGCGTTCGAAGACCGCGAAGTCGTCGATTCCGTCCTGCTGAAGCCTGATTGCCGTCCCCAGGCCACCGAAACCGGCACCGATGATGGCGACGCGCAAATGTGTATCAGTCATGGTCCGACTCGTTTCACAGGTCGATTTCGAGTGTGGATCCGGCAGCGCGCGACACGCACGGGAGCATCGATCCCGATCGCTCCTCATCGAGGAGACGCGTGTCGCGATGGTCGACGTCGCCGGACACCACACGCACCTTGCAGCTTCCGCAGAAGCCTTGCCGGCATGAATAGGCCGCGGACGGGACGGCACGCCGCAACGCCGAGAGCGCGGTCTCATCCGCAGCGACCTCGACGGTGGTTCCCGTCCGTGCGAGACGCAGCGCGAACGGTTCGCCCCCGACCACGGGCGGCGGGCTGAAACGTTCGGTGTGCAGCGAGCAGGTCGGTGCCACGTGCGGGACCTGCTGGTAAGCGTCTTTGATGAGGGGCGACGGACCACACAGGTAGATGGCGGCGTTCGGCCGGGCATGACCGAGGATCTCGGTGATCGGGGTGATGCCGAACTCGTCGTCGGGCCGGATCAGAACGTCGCCACCGGACAGCGCCGACAGTTCATCGAGGAAGGGCATGGTGTCGCGGGACCGGCCGAGATAGACCAGCGTCCACGGGATCCCGGCGCCGGCGGCACTGCGGATCATCGGCAGGATCGGCGTGACTCCGATGCCGGCGGCGACGAAGAGGTACGACGGCGCGACGGCGAGAGGAAACGCATTGCGGGGCCCACGGATCCGGATCGTGCTGCGTTCGTCGACAGTGTCGTGGATCTCGGCGGAGCCGACGCCGTCGTCGACGCGGCGGACTGCGATGCGGTAGCGGGTCCGGTCTGCGGGATCGCCGCACAGGGAGTATTGGCGCTGCAGTCCCGACGGCAGGAAGACGTCGAGATGCGCACCGGGAACCCAGGCGGGCAGCGACCCACCATCGGGTGAGGCCAGTGTCAGGGAGACGACTCCGTCGGCTTCCACGGTGCGGGTCTCGACGTGGAGCACCCGGTCGTAGTCGCTGTGCCGCACGGGGGCAGGTCGCGACAGGATCGGAGCGAGGCGGCTCTCACTGAACAGCCTCGAGTAGGCCCTGGTCGCGTGCATCACCGCGCGAGGAACGGCGACGGTGTGGTGACGGTGCTCATGCTGCGGCCTCCCGGGCTGCGGGCGACTGGGCGAGGTAGCGGACGGCCTTGTCGATGTCGCCCATGCGCGAGGGGTGGAAGTCGCGCTTCAGGTACGGCGGGATCTGCTTCGCGAGGAAAGTCAGAGTGGGGATCATCGATGCCTTCGCCGAGCGCCGGTAGGCGCGGGGCCACCACACGCGACGCGTTTCGGTGGTGTCGATGCGGTACATGTAGGCGGTGGTGCTGAACCACAGGATCGCCAGGCCTGCGAACGCGATGAATGCGGTGCGCACACGGCGTGCGTAGCTGCCGTCCACATATTGGAAGGCGTCGTACGCGACGTTGCGGTGTTCCATCTCCTCGGCGCCGTGCCAGCGCAGCAGGTCGAGCATCGTC
This sequence comes from Rhodococcus sp. JCM 9791, assembly GCA_001312645.1. Classification (GTDB taxonomy): domain Bacteria; phylum Actinomycetota; class Actinomycetes; order Mycobacteriales; family Mycobacteriaceae; genus Rhodococcus. The sequence goes on along the minus strand of BBEG01000037.1, from coordinate 15,671 downwards.
GGATCGACACCGCGTCGGTCGAACGGGGCGTTGTCGATCAACCACTCGCCGACGACGGCAGTGAAGTGCTCGGCGGCGGCGTAGATACCGAGGCGTTCGCGCAGCCAGATCCGTCCCGCGCGGCCCTCGAGGCCATGGTCGCCGAAGATCTGATCGACGATGTATCCGATGCGGTCGAGGACGGGCGCGATGTCGACGTCGTGCTCGGCGAGGTACTTGCGGAAGCTCTCATGGGAGCTCGCGTGCGTGGCTTCCTGACCGACGAATCCGACGACCTCTTCGTGCAGGCGCGGGTCGTCGATGTACTCCAGGGATCGGCCGAAGACGTCTGCCATGGCGCGTTCGCCCTCGGGGAGTACGAGGTGCATGACGTTCCAGAACTGCGTGGCGTACGAGTCGCCGGGGACGTACTGCAGTGGCACCCCGGACCAGTCGAAGCGCACGTTGCGAGCGGTGATCGCAAGCGCCTCTTCGCTGTAGGCGTCGGAACACCGTGATGTGACGACATGCCTGACTCCTCGGTTGTTACGTGTTACTGGAAGATACAGCGAAGATACATTAGGACGTTGCGTGTATCAATGTTTCATTCGGACGGATCGGGATAGCCTAGGACGATGCCAGCCGAACAACCGCCTGCCGCCGATGTCGCGTCCACCGTCGGCGCCACCAACCCGCCGGAAATCGAGTCGATCCTCGATGCGGCCGAGGCCCAGTTCAGCGAGGTCGGCGTCAAACTGACGACGATCAACGACATCGCTCGACGTGCCGGCGTGGGGCGGGTGACGATCTACCGACGAATCGGCGGTCGGGACGAGATCGCGCACGCCGTGACCACCCGGAGCGCCGCGCGTCTGATCGAAGAGGTCGTCGCCACGGCCCGAGCCGCCGAGACCATCGACGACATGATCGGCAACGTCTTCGCCACCACCGTCATTCGCATGCGCGAACACCCCGTCTGGAATCGGATGCTCACCCTCGAGGCCGCGAGTTCGCTACCCCGATTGACGACCGATGGGGGCGCACTCCTCACGAACGCCACGCACGCGGCCGCCGCCATCCTCGACGAAGCCGTGAAATCCGGACTGATGCCCGCCGTCGAGGACCTCGCCGCACGCGCCGAGGTCCTCGTCCGGGTTGCTCATTCCGTTGTTCTCACGCCGCAGGCGGTGATACCCCTCGGATCACGCGACGAGCTGGTGTCGTTCGCGCAGTCACATCTGCTTTCGATCGTGGTACCTCACCGGGCGTGACGCAGCCCCAGCACGCGCCGCAGCACCGGCAGCACGTACGACTTGCGGCGAAGCGCAATCAGCTCGAATCCCGGTAACCGGAAGCGCTGGCGCACCACGCTGCGGGTGCGGACGAACTCGCGCATCCCGTCGACCCCGTGGACGCGCCCGAACCCGCTCTCACCGACCCCGCCCATCGGGACGGCACCCATGCCGGCGAACGCGACGACGGAGTTGATCGTGACCTGGCCCGCGCGGAGCCGCTCAGCGATCTCGACACCGCGCCGACGCGAGAACACCGACGCACCGAGCGCGAAGTCGCTCGCATTGGCCAACTCCACGGCCTCGTCGACGTCGGTGACCGTCCGCACCGTCACCACCGGGCCGAACGTCTCCTCCCTGACTGCGGCCGAGCCCTCGTCTGCGTCGAGTATCACGACCGGTTCGATGTACCGGTCGCCCACCGATTCGGGCCCTCCGAGCAGCAGCTGCCCGCCGTCCTTCACAGCAGCGGCAATGTGGCGACGCACCACGTCGATCTGGGCGGGCATCGTCATCGGCCCATACGTGGCGTCGTCACCGCTGCCCGGTCGCACTTGATCGAGCTGACCGCGTAGTTCCGCGAGGAACCTGTCTCTGACCTCGCGGACGACATAGACACGTTCGACACCCACACAGGTCTGACCGGCATTGGAGAATCCACCCCACGCGATGGCGCGCGCCGCGGCCTTCACATCGGCGTCCTCTGCCACGACGACGGGGTCCTTGCCGCCGCACTCGAGCAGCACCGGTGTGAGGGTGTGCGCGCATTGCGCCATGATCTTCTTGCCGGTGCGTGTCGACCCGGTGAACCCGACCTTGTCCACGCCGGCGTTGCAGAGCAGGGCGCCGGTCTCCCCGAAACCCGTCGTCAGCTCCAGAACACCCGACGGCGCAGCTGGATTCGCCCGGTAGAACGCGTCGACGTACCAGGCCGCAACCGCAGGCGTGTACTCGCTCGGCTTCAGCACCACGGTGTTGCCCGCTGCGAGCGCGAACGAGACCGAACTGTTCGGAGCGTAGAGCGGATAGTTCCACGGTGAGATGATGCCGACCACCCCGAGCGGCGTGTACTCCACGTCTGTCGCGTAATTCGCGAAGAGCAGCCCCGGGCCCGACTTCGGCGGACGCAGCGCGCGGGCGGCGTTGTCCTCCGCCCAGCGCATGTGTTCGACGGCCAGAACGACTTCGATGAAGGCATCGTCGCGCGGCTTGCCGTTCTCCCGATGGATCAGGTCGATGACCTCGTCGGCGTTACGCCAGATCCACGTCCGCCACCGCCGCAGGTGGGCGCCGCGGCCGCTCATACCCTGGCGCTTCCACCACGGGAGCGCCGACCGCGCGCGATCGACCCGCAGCTGTACAGCCTGCTCGTCGTGGATGCGGAACCGCTCGACTTCCTCGTCCGTCGCCGGATCGAGGGAGCGGAACTCCTCGTCGGATACCTGGATTTCAGAGCTCATCAGGACCGCTCGGCCAGGGCTTCCCGAAGCTCACGCTTGAGGATCTTGCCTGCCCCGGACATCGGGATGGCGTCGACGAACTCGACACTGCGTGGTGTCTTGTAGCCGGCGATGTGCTCCTTGCAGAATGCCTGCAGCTCTTCGGCAGTGACCTCGGCGCCCGCCGCCAGGATCACCACGGCGTGCACGGTTTCGCCCCAGGTCTCCGACGGCAACCCGATCACCGCGGACTGCGCGACCGCCGGATGCTTGCTCAGGGCGCTCTCGACCTCGGCGGAGTACACGTTCTCTCCCCCGGTCACGATCATGTCCTTGAGTCGGTCGACGACGAAGACGAATCCGTTCTCGTCGAGGTAGCCGCCGTCGCCGGTGTGGTACCAGCCGTCGCGCAGGACGGCTGCGGTTTCGGCAGGCTTGTTCCAGTAGCCCTGCATGACATGTCCACCACGCACACAGATCTCGCCGACGGTACCGGTAGGAACAGGGTTGCCGCCGGTGTCGACGATCCGCAGTTCCGAATGCGGTGCGGCCTGTCCACCCGAGCGCAGTGTGGCTCCCCTGTGATCGTCCGGGAGCAGCAGCGACGCGACGGGCGCGACCTCGGTCATGCCGTACGCCTGGGTCATTCGCACACCCGGGAACATCGTCAGGATCCGATTGGCCAGACCTTCACCGATCGGCGAACCGCCGTAGAGGATCCGCTGCATCGCCGACAGATCGTATTCGCTCACCGAGGGGTGATCGACGAGGAGCTGCAACATGGTCGGGACCAGCAGGACATCGGTCGGGCGATACTGCTCGATCGCCTTCAGTACCGCGACCGGTTCGAAGAACGGCACGATGATGTGAGGTCCGCCGAGCATGACCTGACCTGCCCACGCGGCCAGGTCGGCGAGGTGGAACATCGGTGCGGCATGCAGGAAACGTGCGTCACCGGACAAGAGTTCGCCGGTGGCGACCGTTCCGGCTGCCGAGGTCACCATGTTCGTGTGGCTGAGCATCACGCCTTTGGGGAATCCGGTGGTTCCGCCGGTGTAGAAGATGCCGGCCAGCTCATCGCCGGAACGTCGTGCATCCTCGACCGGTTCGTGGGTGGCAATCAGCTCTTCGTACGACACGGCGCCTTCGGGGGCATCGTTCTCACCCGCGTGGATAATGACGCCCAGGTCAGGGCAGGCGCCGCGCAGAGCGGGAATGGCCGCCGCGAACGCGTCGTCGACAATGAGTACCTTCGTGCCCGAATCGTTGAGCGAGTAGGCGATCTCGGCGGGGCTCCACCGGATGTTGACGGGGTTTAGAACAGCGTCGGCCCACGGGACCGCAAGGAGGTATTCGGCGTAGCGGTCGCTGTTGAGCGAGAGCATCGCGACGCGGTCGCCTGAGGTCACCCCGAGGCTGTGCAGACCGGCTGCGAGACGAGCGATGCGATCGATGTGTTCGCGGAACGTGCGTGTGCGATCGCCGTAGATGGTGGCGGGCGCCTCGGGAGTGCACTGCAGGGCACGGTGCAGGCCTTGGGTCAGGTACATCGAAGCTCCAGGATCTCCGGGGAAGGGTGAGAGGTCTTACAACGAACGGGCGATGATGTCCTTCATGACCTCGTTGGCGCCGGCGTAGATCTTCTGCACTCGCTGTCGGTGAACATGCGCGCAATCGGGAATTCATTGGTGTACCCGTAGCCGCCGAACAGCTGCAGGCAGCGGTCGACGATCGCGCACTGCTGGTCGCTGGTCCAGTACTTCGCCATCGCGGCGGTGGGGACGTCGAGTTCGCCTCGGAGGAACTTGGCGATGCAGTCGTCGACGAAGGTCCGTGCGATGCGGGTGACGGTGGCACACTCGGCGAGCTCGAAGCGGGTGTTCTGCATGGCCATGAGCGGCTTGCCGAAGATATTGCGTTCCTTCGTGTATGCGGTGGTCACCTCGACGGCGTGCTCCATCATCGCAACACTTGCCACTGCGCAGATCAGGCGTTCGTTGGGGAGCTGTTCCATCAGCTGGACGAACCCCCGGCCTTCGTCGGGTCCGAGGAGGTTCTCCGCCGGGATCCGCAGGTTGTCGAAGAACAGTTCGGCGGTGTCCTGGCCCTTCTGCCCGATCTTGTCCAGCACGCGTCCGCGCTCGAATCCCGGTGTGTCGTCGGATACCTCGGCGATGAGCAGCGACAGGCCCGACGCCCGCGCCTCCGGATCAGTCTTCGCGGCGATGATCACCAGGTCGCAGTTGCGGCCGTTGGATATGAAAGTCTTTGCGCCGGAGACGAGATAGCCGTCTCCGGACTTGGCGGCGCGCGTGCTGATGGCCTGCAGGTCGGATCCGGTTCCCGGCTCGGTCATCGCGATGGCACCGATCCACTCCCCCGACGCCAGCTTCGGCAGCCAACGCTGTTTCTGCTCTTCGGTGCCGTAGGCGAGGATGTAGTGCGGAACAATACCGGTGTGCACGCCGAGCTGCATCGCGCTGTCACCGGAGCGGATCTGCTCCTCGAACAGGATCGCTTCGTAGGCGAAGGTGCCGCCGCCTCCGCCGTATTCCTCCGGGATCGACATGCACAGAAGCCCCAGATCGCCGGCTCTGCGGTAGACGGATCGGTCGGGATAACCCTGCTCGATGAACTTCGGCTCGAGCGGCGCCACTTCCTTGGTGAAGAAGTCGCGGGCGAGTTCGCGAACGGCAGCCGACTCGCTCGCATCGGGCGTGGTGATGAGTGCTGTGGACACGGTTCCTCCGGTGTCGCGCGATGATCGGGTTCGCTTCTGTCCCCGTGAGTGCTCCTAAAGTAATGTGCTTGTTGGCACACTGTCAATAACAATTTCCGCGCCGGAATTTCTCCCACTCGAAATGGCGGCCATCAGGAGTGAGAAGGTATTTCCATGAGCTTGGAGGCCGAACCCCGGCGACAGCGTCTCGAACCCGACGCACGTCGCCGCCAGATCCTCGACTGCGCCATCCGATTGTTCGGCGAACGCCCTTACGCATCCGTGTCGGCCACCGAACTCGCGAAGGAAGCCGGTGTCGCGAGAGGCCTGATCAACCACTACTTCGGGGGCAAGCGCGACCTCTATCTCGAGGTCATCAAAGCGATGGTCACCGTGCCACCACCGGACCGCCTGACCGTCCCCGACGGGACCCTCGCCGAACGCGCGGACGCCTTCATCGGCTGGTTCCTGACCATCCTCGAACGACACGGCAAGACCTGGCTCGTCGCAGTCGCCGGCGGCGGCATGGCAAGCGACCCGGACGTCGCAAGATCCTCAGCGACGCTGACGACCTTGCCGCTGATCGCCTGCTCGAGGCACTCGGACCCGCCATCACCGAAGAAGAGGCCCTCGCACTCCACCCGATGATTCGTGCCTACGGCGGTCTGATCAAATCCACCGGCCGGGAATGGATCGAACGCCGAACACTGACCCGCGAACAGGTGCACACGCTACTCACCGACACTCTCGTCGTGATCGTCGAATCGACCATCGGGGCATCCCGCTCCGCGTGAGAGTGCCGCCGGGGACACACCGTGGACTAACCTGGGTCCATGTCGGATCGGGACCGGACCTCGGACGGGAAACCGCAGAACGCACGACCTCGCGACGCACTGGGTCGCCCTCTGCCTACGGCGAAGAGGGGGTCGAGGGAATTCCTGAGGACGCGCAATTCGACCCCGACGAGGCGATCACCGAAGGTCAACGACTCTTCGACCACGGTACCCGTTCCACGCCCACGAGGTGTTCGAGTCGGTCTGGAAGTCGTGCGAGCCCGAGGAACGCCCCCTGTGGCAGGGACTGGCACAGCTCTCGGTCGGGCTCACCCACCTGCTTCGTGGCAACGTGAAAGGCGCTACGTCGGTGCTGAAGCAGGGGCAAGCGCGAATACGTCACTACGAGGACGAACCACCACACGGTCTCGACATCGACGGGCTCTCCGCGTGGGCCGACCATCTGCTCACCGAGATCGAACGCGGCGACCCGATCCCAGAACCTCCGACACCACGGTTGAGGATGCCTGATGCCGATTCTCCCCATGTTTCCACTGGTACAGCACTGCTTCCCGGAGACCACCTTCCCCTGCGGGTGTTCGAACCGAGGTATCAAGAACTGGTCCGCGACTGCATGGCCGCACCCGACGGCCCGCGATTCGGCGTCGTGCTCATCTCCCGCGGGCACGAGGTAGGTGGCGGCGATCAGCGCACCGACGTGGGCACCGTCGCCCGAATCATGGTCGACAACGAGCTCGGCGGCGGACGGCACACCCTGGAATGCATTGCCGAAGAACGCATTCGCATCAACGAGTGGCTTCCCGACGATCCGTATCCACGCGCTGAGGTCGAGGAGTGGCCCGACACCGACTCCGCCGCCGTGGATCTGACCGAACTCACCGTGCATCTGGGCCGGCTCTACGGTCTGCTCGACAAACTCACCGACGGGCGCGCGGCGCCCCCGCCCGACGATCTTCCGACCGACCCAGGCGCGCGCCTCTTCGCTCTCGCCCGGCACATCCCGATGGGCGAGGCCGACCGGTACGCGATACTCAGCGCGCCAGGTCCCGAGGAGAGACTCGTTTCGCTCATCGAATCCATCTCGAGCACAATCGACCTCGCGGAGTGGCGGCTGAAGAACGGCTGACCGTGCGGTGCCTTGCGTCGTCACATATCGTGTTCCGCGAGCCACCGTTGACGCCGACGCGGTGATGCCTGCGCCAACCAGGCATCCTCGATCACCTCGGCCAGCTCCTGACGGCTGATCTCGCCGATCCTGCTCGTGCGTAGGAGGACCGACGGGTGACCGTCGAAATGCGGGGTGGTGAAGAAGGGCGTGTCGGGATCCTGGATCAGTGCGAGTTTGTCGGATTCGGACGGCACCCAGAAGACCACCACATCGGTGTATCGCTCGCCTGTGTCGGGGTCCTTCGCGTCCGGTCGTGGCGTACGGAAGAAGACGAACGACTTACGACCCACTTGATAAACGGAGTTGCCTTTGGGCCCGATCTCGACCGTGACGTCGGGCATGGCCGACGCCAAAATGTGAATGTCCTGAACCCGCGCCTTCGTCACACGATCACCACGTCCAGGGTACGTCGCTTGTGAGAATTCACGGGCGGAACGGCACCGCAGCGGTCGTACTGTGAGAGCGTGGACATTCGAGAACAGATCGTGGCCGAACGCGCGGAACTCGTCGAACTCCTCCGTTCACTGACGCCCGCCCAGTGGGACTCGCCGTCGCTCTGCGACGGGTGGTCGGTGCGTGACGTCGCGGGCCACCTGACGATCGATTCGGTGCCCCTGTACCGCTACGCTCTCGCCGGTGTCGTCCATCCATCGGCCGATCGCCTCAACGAGCACTACGTCGTCGCGGCACGTGATGCCCCCGTCGATCGCCTCGTCGACAGGTTGTCGGCCTCGACTTCCCATAGCTGGACGCACGATACTTTCCTCGCCTGTGCCTCGCCGATCATCTTGTGCACCAGCAGGACATCCGCAGGCCGCTGGGGCTTCCACGAACGATCGACCCCGACCGGCTCCGGCTCGTGCTCGATCACCCGGATCCGTTCGCCCGACCCCGACGCTATATCCGAGAACTCCGGCTCGTCGCGACCGACCTGGAGTGGGAACGCGGCGACGGGCCCGTCGTACAAGGTCCCGGGGAGGCACTCGCGCTGGCGATGGTAGGCAGGGCCGCAGTGCTCGACGAATTGGACGGCGTCGAACTGCTGCGCCTACGTATCGGTCGGTCCTGAGCACTCAGACGATCACCACATCGAGGGTCCGCGGACCGTGCACCCCCTCGACGCGTTCGAGTTCGATGTCGGATGTCGCCGAGGGTCCGCTGATCATCGTGGTGGGCCGCTCCGGCACCAACCTGGCCAGCGCCTCCGGCACGCCGACCTCGACGCTGCTCATCGGCACCACGCACACATGCAGGTCGGGCACCAGCGTCAGAGCCCGGCGGCCTGATCGGGATTGCCGTCGAGGAAGATCGTGCCGGTCTCGGCGCACGACACCGTCGACGCGGTCACGACACCGTCGAGGCCCTCGAGGTCGGGCGCAGGGACGTCGGCACTGTCGACGACGATCTCACCGTCGAACTCGGACAGCCATGAAGCATCCAGCCCCGCAGGTATCCCCACACGGCGGACACCTCGCTCGTTCAGCACACGTGCGATCGTGGCGGGTAGTTCCTCGACAGTGCTGCGATGCACATGAGCCTTGTAGTCGACGAGCCGATCGACGAACAACTCGTAGCGTTCGTCGTCGGGAAGCACCCGACCGGTGCGGTACTCACGTGGAATGTCCACGGGCATCGGCGGCGCCAGCACACTGGCATCGCGGATGCGTCCCAGGATCGTGTCGCGCGACGTCATTGCGCCTCTCCGTTCTCGCGCGCCTGCGCGATCGCCGCAGCGCCCTCGTCGGACTGCCACCATTGCCGGAAGGTCTGTTTCGGGGGTGCCGGGATGTCACGAGCTGCCGTCCATCCCGCGAGTGGGCCGGGAAGGTTGGAGATCTTGCCCTTCTTCCCCGCGACGATCCGCAACGCTCCGGCAGCCTTCTGCGCCGCGGTCCAACGCGCAGACGTCGACATCGCCACCGAAGCGGCCTTCATGACCGCAGCCTCAGGCCCGAACTTTGCATGTTCGACCTTCTGATGCCGCAATTCGACCAGGAGCGAAGGGATGTCGATCTTCACCGGGCAGGCGTCGTAGCAGGCTCCGCACAGGCTCGAGGCGAACGGTAGGGTCGCGTTGGGGTCGCCGGGTTCGCTCATGCCGGCCAATTGAGGGCTGAGCACCGCACCGATCGGGCCAGGATACGTGGATCCGTAGGCATGCCCGCCGGTGCGCTCGTACACGGGGCACACGTTCAGGCATGCCGAGCACCTGATGCAGTGCAATGCTTCGCGTCCCACGCGGTCGGCGAGCGCCGCGGTGCGGCCGTTGTCGAGGAGTACGAGATGGAAGTTCTGCGGTCCGTCGCCAGGGGTGACCCCCGTCCACATGGAGGTGTACGGATTCATCCGCTCACCTGTGGACGACCGGGGCAGCAACTGCAGGAACACTTCGAGATCGCGATAGGTGGGCAGCAGCTTCTCGATACCCATGACGGTGATCAGGGTGTCGGGCAGGGTCAGGCACATGCGGCCGTTCCCTTCGGATTCGACGACGGCGAGCGTGCCGGTCTCCGAGATCCCGAAGTTCGCTCCGGACACCGCGACGGGGACGGTCATGAACTTCTGGCGCAGGAACTTGCGGGACGCTTCGGCAAGATGCGCGGGGTTGTCATCGAGATCCGGGTCCACGCCGGCCATCTCGCGCAGGAAGATCTCGCGGATCTCGGTGCGGTTGCGGTGGATCGCCGGAACCAGGATGTGCGACGGCTTGTCGTGTCCGAGCTGGACGATGAGCTCGGCGAGGTCGGTCTCGTATGCGTGGATACCCTCGGCCTCGAGGTGTTCATTGAGGCCGATCTCCTGCGTGGCCATCGACTTGACCTTGATGACCTCGTCGGATCCGGTCTCTCGGACGAGCCGCGTCACGATGGCGTTGGCTTCGGCGGCATCCGCAGCCCAGTGCACGATTCCGCCGCGTGCGATCACCGCAGCTTCGAGTTGCTCGAGCAACTCGGGAAGTCGGTTCAGTACATCTGTTTTGACGGCAGCACCGGCGTCGCGCAGCTGTTCCCAGTCGGGGATCTCACCGGTGACGTTGAGCCGCTTTGTGCGGATGGTATGGGTCGCTTTGCCGATGTTGCGCCGCAGCTGCCCGTTCGCGAGCTCGTGATGTGCTGCGGCCGGGAAGGTTTCGGTTCCGCGCAGATTACCGAACCCGCGCGGCGGGATCGACGGCAATCCGAGTGCCGTGGATGTCATACCGGAACCACCTTCGACTCGGTGGCGCAGAGTATCTCGGCGAGATGGATTGTCCGGGTTCCCGTCTGCAACCGCGACATACCGCCGCCGATGTGCATCAGACAGGACGAATCGCTCGCACTGCAGAACTCGGCGCCCGTGGTCGATACGTTACGGATCTTGTCGGCCAGCATCGCGGTGGAGGTCTCCGCATTCTTGAGTGCAAATGTGCCGCCGAAGCCGCAGCACGAGTCGGCTTCGGGGAGTTCGACCAGGTCGATTTCCCGGACCGCGCGCAGCAGCTGGAGGGGTTTGTCGCCGACACGCAGCATCCGCAGTGAGTGACACGTGGGTGGTAGGTCACGCGATGCGGGAAGTAGGCACCGACATCGGTGACGCCGAGGACGTCGACGAGGAATTCCGACAATTCGTAGGTCTTGGCCTTGACCGTGTCCACGCGACCACACAGGCTCGGGCTGCCGTATCGCGACGCGACGATCTCGTGCTGGTGCCGAACCGAACCGACGCAGGACCCGGACGGTACGACCACGGCATCGATGGAGGCGTCACCGAACGTGTCGGCGTAGTTCTCGACGAGGGGCAGCGCGTCGGCTGATAACCGGTGTTGACGTGCATCTGGCCGCAGCACGTCTGAGATTCGGGGAAGACGACCTCGTGCCCGAGCCTGGCAAGCAGGAGGGCGGTGGCTTTGACTGCATTCGGGAACAACGTGTCGCCCAGACACGTGGCGAACAGCGCGACTCGCATGGGGAACTCCGCATCGGCTTGTGTGGTCTGACCACACCCTAGCCGATCCCCGTGGACGCCGTCACAAGATTTCGAAATTTCCCGATTTCGTACCGGGGACTCGATTGTGACCCGCATCATGGTGTAGCTTCCCTGTGGTCTGACCACGTGGTCAGACCACACAGCCAGTCGCCGCACACTGCGGCCGCGACCTCAGGAGCCCTCTTGTGGAAACCGACCTGCTCGCGGTGACCTTCACACCGTCGACGACCGCCGTCGCCGGTAGCCTCACTGCCTCCGCACTGCTCGGCCTGGTGCCGCTGCTGACCTTCTTCGTCCTACTTGCCGGGTTCAAGCTCAAGGCCTGGTATTCCGGACTCGGCGCGCTCGCCGTTGCTCTGATCATCGCGGTGGTCGGATTCGGAATGCCTGCACCGCTCGCCGGGCTGTCGGCACTGCAAGGCATCGCGTTCGGTCTGTTCCCCGTGATGTGGATCGTGGTCACCGCGATCTGGTTCTACGAACTCACCGTCGTCAGCGGCCGGTTCGAAGACCTGCGGCAGGTGTTCAACTCGGTCGGCCGCGGCGACATGCGCGTACAGGCGATGCTCATCGCATTCTGCTTCGGCGGCATGCTCGAGGCCCTCGCCGGATTCGGTGCACCCGTAGCCATCACCGGCGCATGCTGATCGCGATCGGAATGCCCCCCATCCGCGCCGCCGTCACCGTCCTGGTCGCGAACACCGCACCGGTCGCCTTCGGCGCCATGGCAATTCCGATCACCACCGCCGGCAACCTCACCGGCATCCCCGCCACCGAGATCGCGGCCGTCGTCGGACGCCAGACCCCGTTGCTGGCACTGTTCGTGCCGATGCTGTTGCTGTTCCTCGTAGACGGTCGTCGCGGCTTCCGCCAGGTATGGCCGATCGCGCTCGTCACCGGTGCCGCGTTCGCGCTTGCCCAGTTCTGGTGCTCGAGTCACTTCTCGTACGAGCTGACCGACGTCGTCGCCTCCCTCGTGGGTCTGGCCGCCGCAGTGATCATGCTGCGCTTCTGGGGTCCTCGCACCCCGGACGACCAGCTCTCGCAGGCGTCGGCCGAAGCCATCGGCCCCACCCGCACGATGTTCGCCCTGTTCCCGTACCTGCTCGTCATCGTCGTGTTCGGCATCGCCAAGCTGTGGACGATCGGAGTCGACATCCCGAAGTGGCTGGCATCCACCGACATCAAGATCGAATGGCCGGGCCTGTACGGAAACCTGCTCAACGAGGACGGCTCGGCGTCGACTGGCGCGATCTACACCCTGCCGTGGCTGTCCACTCCGGGCACGCTCCTGCTCATCTCGGGCGCCATCGTCACCCTCGTCTACGCGGTGTGGACCCACGCCGGCAAGTTCCCGATGACCGCACGTCTCGCCGTGGTCACCTTCGGCAGCACCACATGGAAGATGCGCCTGGCCATCGCCACGGTGGCGACGGTGCTGGGACTGTCGTACGTGATGAACCAGTCCGGACAGACCGTCGCGATCGGCACCTGGCTCGCCGGCACCGGCGCGATCTTCGCGCTGTTCTCACCGATCCTCGGCTGGCTGGGTACCGCCGTCACCGGGTCCGACACCTCGGCCAATGCGCTGTTCGCTCGCCTACAGCAGGCCGCGGGTCAGACCGCCGGTATCGACCCGACGCTGCTGGTCGCGGCGAACACCTCCGGTGGCGTGGTCGGCAAGTTGATCAGTCCGCAGAACCTCACGATCGCGGCGACCGCCGTCGACCGGCCCGGCAGTGAGCCGGAACTGTTGCGCAAGGTCGTCTGGTACAGCGTCGGCATGCTCGCGATCCTGTGTGTGCTGGTGTACCTGCAGTCGACGCCGGTGCTGTCCTGGATGCTGCCCTGACCTGCCCCGACGCAGAAGCATAGGCTGTCGAGTCATGTCGCCACAGTCCGAACCACGCGCGTGGGAACACGTGCTGAACCATCTCGAGCAGATGCTGGTATCCGGGGAGCTCTCCCCGGGCCAGCGCCTGCCCGGCGAACGTGTGCTCGCCGCCGAGCTCGGAGTCGGACGGTCGTCGGTGCGGGAAGCACTGCGCGTGATGGAAGCGATGGGTCTGCTCAAATCTCAGACCGGGTCGGGACCCACCTCCGGCGCGATGATCGTGTCGCGGCCCACGGGCGGGATGGCGATGCTCATGAGGATGCAGGTCGCGGCCCAGAGCTTCCCGGTCTCCGATGTCGTACAGACGCGCCTCGTCCTCGAAACCGAGGTGATGCAGTTGCTCGCCACTCGCAACCCCACACCGGATCTGGGCAATGCGGAGGAGTTGCTCGACGCGATGGACGACACCGAGCTGGCGGCGAACGAGTTCCTGGTGCTCGACTCGCAGTTCCACATCGCGATGGCAGACGCCGCAGGCAACCAGGTGATCGCGGCGATGATGGCCGGGTTGCGTGAGTCGATCGAGGCTACGTTCTCGCCGGGGCGCCACTCGCGATCTGGCCGACGACGTGCGGGCGGCTGCGGCACGAACACCGTGGGCTGGTCGAGGCGGTGCGTGCCGGTGATCCTGATCTCGCACGGTGTCGGATCGAGTCCCATATCCGCGGGTACTACTCCGAAACGATCGGCTCTCCGCGCCGGTAGAACCGCCTGGTAATCGCACCCCGAAACATCGTGTACTGTTAGCAATGCAACGCGGGGTGGAGCAGCTCGGTAGCTCGCTGGCTCATAACCCAGAGGTCGCAGGTTCAAATCCTGTCCCCGCTACCACCACCGGCCCGGACTCATTCGAGTCCGGGCCGGTTTGCTGTCGGAGCCCACCGGTGCGGGCGCACACTACCGCCCGATCCGGCGGAACGGCACTGAGCGTCACCTATTATTTCAGCAGCTGCGGTCAGCGAGCGGGCCGGCCGCTTCGGCGGCGTCCGGCGATCAGATGATCGATCCCCACTCGACCGGAGCCGAAGGCGGCGAGCATGAGCGAGAGCAGACCGAGCGCGATGACCAGCTCCGGGCCGTTGTGATCAGTCGCGTAGAGCCCGCTGGTATGCACGAAAATCCATGCTCCCGCCATATTCACCGCCATCAGGACCCCGACGAGGCGCACAGCCAGCCCGAGGATCATGGCGACACCGCCGACGAATTCGAACAGCACGTTCGCCGGTCCGGTGATCGCCGCGAGAGGGATATTCGATTGCTCGAACAGCTCCCCTACACCGGTGATGCTGCCGCCGGCGAAGTCGTATTCGAGCTTCGCGTGCGCGATCATCAAGATTCCCAAACCGATACGTGCAGCCAGCAATATCCCATCGCGAGCGACGAGGGCGGCCGTGTCGGTGGACGGCACCGATGTGTTCGTGTTCATCGTGGACGGCCCCCTTCTCTCTCTTCACCATCCGTCGTCATCGTCATGCACATTGAGACTCCTGCATGAACCGGAACTCATCGCCGCCCCGGGTGAACTTCCCCTTCGCCTCGGCGAACGCGGGCGGGCCACGGCTGTCCGGTCAATGTCGGCCCGCCGGAACCCACTTATATATGACTTCGAGTTACGGTAACCTTCGCTCACATGAACACCTGCAGCCGCGTGCACGGTCCTGCTTCCTCCGTGAGCACTGTGACGTCCACCGCACCAGATCGAGTTCTCCTGCACGCCCGCGACGTCCATTTCGACTGGAGCACGCTGCCCGCGCATTGGGTCCCCGGTGATCCGTTCAGCACCCACGTGCTCAACGTGCTGCATCTACTCCTCCCCGCCGGGGAGGAGTGGTTCGTCGAGACCTTCGAAGAAGCACTCCCCCACATCCACGACGAGGAACTCCGCGAAGACGTCCTCGGCTTCATCGGGCAGGAAGCGGTCCACGCCAACGCGCACCGAGGTGTTCTCGAGCACCTCCACGCTCGAGGCCTCGACCCCACGCCGTTCACCGACCAGATCCACTGGATGTTCGGGCGACTCCTCGGACCGCGACCCCTGACCGGTCTGCGCGCGGAGAACTACCTCGTCGAGCGTCTCGCCATCATCGCGGCGATCGAGCACGTCACGGCGTTCCTCGGCGACTGGGTGCTCAACGCGCAAGGACTCGACGCAGCGGGAACGGATCCCACGATGCTCGATCTGCTGCGTTGGCACGGCGCGGAAGAAGTCGAGCACCGCAGCGTCGCGTACGACGTGATGCGCTATTTCGACCCTGGTGAAGCGCGACGCCTGCGGACGCAGATAATCGTCGCCCCCGTTCTCACCTGGTTGTGGATTCGCGGCACCCGGTTCCTCATGGCAAGCGACCCACAACTCGCTGATGGTTCCGGGCGTACGCGCACACCGCACGTCTCCGACTGGCTCGCCGCAAGCCGGCGCG
>BBEG01000036.1 GCA_001312645.1 Rhodococcus sp. JCM 9791 | reverse complement strand
CGGCGGCGCCGACGGTGACGCTGTCCGGTCTCGGTGAAGCCGGCGACGTGTGCCGTGATCCGAACGGCAGCCTGTGGGTCACGACCGCACCGTGCTCGAAGACCGGTTGCAGCGGGTGAGCATGGACGGCGCGGTCGCTTCCGGGCCCGCCTGGACCTGGCCGGATAAGCCGGAGTCGCCGGCTGTGCCGCTGCCCCCGATGGTCTCGCGGTGTCGCTCACGGGCGGGAAGGCGGTCGCGGTGCTGTCGATCGATCCCGGAACCGGCGCTGTGACAGCTGCACCGACGGTGACGCTCGAAGATCGCTACGGGATGCTGCGTGGTGCGTCCGCCGGACCCGATGGGCTGCTGTGGGTTTCGACGGTCAACAAGTCGGGCAACGAACCCGGTCCCAACGACGACCGAGTCATCCGAATTCAGTTCCCTGCCGGTGGTGGCGGATTCGACTGACCGTCCGCGCCGACCGTTTCCCGACGCTCGGGTAACAGACCAGCGAGCGTCGGCATGATCAGCACGGTGATCGCTCCCGCCGCGACCAGGATCGACGCACTGGCGTTGGACATGTGCCCCGCCGCCACCGCCACGCCGGTGACCGCGACGATCAGCGGCAGGCCGGTCGTGGAGTACAACGCGATCTGCAGCTGCTCCGACGTATCGAACCGGGTGCCGTCGGGCGCATGGTCGAGACGCGATGCGACGAACACCGGTACACCGCGCACCAAGACCAACAGTACGAAGAATGCGACCAACACCCCGGGCGCATCCGCAACAGCGTGTACATCGATCGCCATTCCCGAGGTGACGAAGAAGATCGGGATCATGAACCCGTACGCGAGTCCGTCCAGTTTCGACTCGAGTTGCTCGTCGCCTTGCGGCACTGCCCGTCGCAGGATGAAGCCGGCGGCGAACGCCCCGAGGATGACATCCAGATCGAATACTGCCGCGACCGCGATGAGACCGACCAACAGCAACATCACCAGCCGGACCGGTGTCTGCGCAGTCGTGTCCGAGGTGCTGCGGACGAACTGCAGGAACTGCGATCCTTCTCGCATGAACCACCGAGGGAGCAGCGCGACGACCGCGGCGACGACCGCGAACAGACCCAGGACGATCAAGGATCCGACGGCTCCACGGGTTCCCAACAGGACTGCCATCGCGATCACAGGCAGGAGTTCTCCGACCGCTCCGTGGTTGAGTACTGAACGGCCCAACCCGGTCGCGACGAGACCGCGGTCGGCGAGGATCGGCAGCAGCGTGCCCAGTGCCGTCGACGTGAGCGCGATCGCCACGGCGACTCCGGCGTGCACTACGCCCAGTGCGGCCAGCACAGCCACCGCTCCGACTGCGAGACCGAAGCACACGATCCAGGTGACGAGGGCGCGGCGTCCGCCGCGCTGTCAGTTCCTTGGGATCGATCTCGTAACCCGCAAGCAGGAACAGCAGTCCCAGCCCGAGTTCGCGCAACATCTCGATCTCGCTGTCGACCGACGCGATCTCGAGTACGTACGGCCCGATCAGGACACCGGCGACGAGCAGCAGCACGACCTCGGGTACGAGTCGACGCGGCAGCGCACCGGCGATGAGCGGTGCGAGGACCGCCGCCACCGTGATCCAGAGAAGCGAGGTGGCGACGGCAGCGTCCATGGATCGCTACATTAGCGACACCGGATCAGCTGCACGCGGCGATGACGAGTTCCTTGACGCGGGCGGGGTCGGCCTGACCACGGGTTGCCTTCATGACGTCCCCGACGATCTTGCCGGCCGCGGCAACCTTGCCGGAGCGGATCTTGTCGCGATGTCGGGGTTCGCGGCGAGCGCCTCGTCGACGGCGGCCTGGAGCTTGCTGTCGTCCCGCACGACCACGAGTTCGGGATGCGCCTCGAGGATCTGCGCGGGCTCGCCTTCGCCTTCGAGAACGTAGTCGACGACCTTGCGCGCGAGCTTGTTCGTCAGCGTGCCCTCGGCGACCAGCGCGATGACCTGCGCCAGCTGCGCCGGGTGATGGGCAGTTCGACGAGTTCGACGCCGCGAGTGTTGGCCTGCTGTGAGAGATAGGCGACCCACCACGAGCGTGCCTCGGATGCCGGGGCACCCGCGTCGACGGTCGCGATCACCAGGTCCAAGGCGCCGGCGTTGACGAGGTCGCGCATCTCCTCGTCGGAGACACCCCAGTCGGCCTGGATACGAGCGCGGCGCAGCCACGGCAGCTCGGGCAACGTCGCGCGCAGTTCTTCGACCCACGCGGCGTCGGGTGCGACCGGCTCGAGGTCGGGTTCCGGGAAGTACCGGTAGTCTTCGGCGGTTTCCTTGCGACGCCCCGGCGAAGTGGTGCCGTCGGCTTCCTGGAAGTGGCGCGTCTCCTGGATCACTTCGCCGCCACCGACGAGAACCGCTGCCTGCCGGCGCATCTCGTAGCGCACCGCGACCTCGACCGATTTGAGGGAGTTGACGTTCTTCGTCTCGGTGCGGGTGCCGAGTTCCTTCGCGCCGATCGGCATGAGGGAGATGTTCGCGTCGCAGCGCATCGATCCCTGATCCATCCGGACGTCGGACACATCGAGTGCCTTCAGCAGATCGCGCAAGGCCGTGACATAGGCACGGGCCACCTCGGGAGCGCGTTCCCCTGCCCCGGAGATCGTCTTGGTGACGATCTCCACCAGCGGGACCCCTGCACGGTTGTAGTCGAGCAGCGAGTGGCTGGCACCGTGGATCCGGCCGGTCGCGCCGCCCACGTGCAGCGACTTTCCGGTGTCCTCCTCCATGTGGGCTCGCTCGATCTCGACGCGCCAGGTGGTGCCGTCGTCGAGCACGACGTCGAGGTAGCCCTCGGTGGCAATCGGCTCGTCGTACTGCGAGATCTGGTAGTTCTTCGGCTGGTCCGGGTAGAAGTAGTTCTTTCGCGCGAACCGGCCCCACGGGGTGATCGAGCAGTTCAGCGCCAGACCGATGCGGATCGCGGATTCGACCGCCTGCTGGTTGACCACCGGCAATGCGCCGGGAAGCCCGAGGCACACCGGGCACACCTGGGTGTTCGGTTCGGCGCCGAATTCCGTGGGGCACGGGCAGAACATCTTGGTGGCCGTGTGCAACTCGACGTGCACCTCCATGCCCATCACAGGCTCGAACTTCGCGAGCACGTCGTCGTAGGCGAGCAGGTCAGCAGACACGGAGGCAGTCATGTCCACGATTTTAGACGGCGACCACCGCCCGTCGGCACCGCCTCAGCCGAAGATGACCCGCATCTCCTGGTAGCGCTCGTCCGGCACGTACTTGGGGTCGGCGAGAGCCTCCTCGAATCCGACCCGCGCGATGTCGGTTCCGTGCAGGGCCACCATGTGCCCCCATTCCTCGTCGGCCACCAGGTCGGTGACGGCCATACCGAGCCGTGTGGCGAGGACCTGTCGAACGCGGTCGGGACACCACCGCGCTGAATGTGCCCGAGCACCGTCGCGCGTGTCTCGATCCGGTGTGCTCTTCGATGAGTGGGGCGAGGAGCTCTGCGATACCCCCCAGTCGGGGCCGGTCGAATCCGTCGAGGCCCTTCGTCGAGTGCGCTTCCGTCATCTCGGCAGGGTGAAACCTTCGGCAACGACGACCATCGGTGCGCGTCCCCGGTCGCGCACACTGGTGACCCACGCGCAGATCTGCTCGAGGCTCTCGGGGTGTTCGGGGATGAGGATGGCATGTGCTCCCCCGGCTGTACCCGAATGCAGTGCGATCCATCCGGCGTGGCGGCCCATCACCTCGAGCACCATGCAGCGCTTGTGGGAGTTACCGGTGGTGCGCAGACGGTCGATCGCGACTGTGGCGATCTCGACCGCGGTGTCGAAGCCGAATGTGTAGTCGGTCCGGCTGAGATCGTTGTCGATGGTCTTGGGGACGCCGACGATCCTGATGCCTTCTTCGAAGAGACGTTTCGATGCGGACGCCGTCCCCTCACCACCGATCGCGATGACGGCGTCGATCCCGAGCCGGTCGAGTGTGGCCTGAATGTTCCGCGCTCCCCCGTTCGGTCCCTGGTAGGGGCCGAACCTGCTCGTACCCAAGATGGTGCCGCCCTGTTGGGCGAGGCCCCGAACCCGACTGCGGTCCAAGGGAATCACGTCACCGTCGACGAGTCCTCGCCAGCCGTCGAGGAATCCGATGAACTCCTGCGCATGCACCTCGGTGCCCTTGAGGACCGCCCCGCGGATCACCGCGTTGAGGCCGGGGCAGTCGCCGCCGCTGGTGAGAATGCCGATCCTCGTCATCCGCTACCTTCCGCTGGAGTGCGTTCGTGCCGTATCGCCATCCTGCCTGCATCAGGCGCAGCGGCATGCCGATCGAGCGCGACCCCGGTCGAGCGCGCGCTGACCAGCTTCACGCGACTGCAGTTGCTGATGTGGGAAGTCGACGACTGCGCGGGAAGGTTCAGCCCGGGGTGACGACGCCGGACTCGTATGCGAGGACCACGGCCTGCGCGCGGTCGCGGAGGTGCAGTTTGCCGAGCACCTTCGACGTGGGTCTTCACCGTCTGCTCGGCGACGAAGAGTTTCGCGGCGATCTCCTGATTCGACAGGCCGTGGGCGATGAGCTCGAGAACCTCGAGTTCACGTGGGGTCAGGACGTCGAGCGCACGGGCGCGACCACGCGCAGGCGCACGCCGACTGGTGACGTCGGCGATCAACCTGCGGGTAACCGTCGGCGCGAGTAGCGCCTGTCCCTCGGCGACCACGCGGACGGCGCGGACGAGTTCGTCGGCCGGTGCGTCCTTGAGCATGAACCCGCTCGCGCCCATGCCGAGCGCTTCGTACACATACTCGTCGAGGTCGAACGTCGTGAGCATGAGAACGCGGGTCTTCGGCTCGCGGGTGTCGGCGAGGATCCGCCGTGCTGCGTCGAGACCGTTCATCTCGGGCATCCGCACATCCATCAACACGACGTCGGGGCGTAACCGCGCGACCTCCGCGACCGCGATGCGCCCGTCGGGCGCATCGCCGACGACACTGATGTCGTGCTGCGCCGCGAGTAGTGCGCCGAAGCCCTGCCGCACCATGGCCTGGTCGTCGGCTATGAACACCGTGGTGGGTGCGGATGCTGTGGTGAGAGTGGTCGACTCGGGCACGGTGACAGCCTAGTACCACGGCCGCGAGTTGATCTTGTTGAGGTTTCAGTGCGTGTGAGAGGTGGGACGTGGAACGACAGCTCTCACATCTGCCCGTTCCCGCGGGCGAGCGCAAGGAAAGTGCGAACGCCGTGCAGAAGTGCGCGCTCGTCCAGATCGAAATCCGGTTGGTGCAACTCATGCGGGTCGTTCGTGCCGTCCCACACGCCGAGCCGGCCCAGTGCCCCCGGTACGTGTTCGAGGTACCACGCGAAGTCCTCACCGCCGCTGGATTGCTGGGCCTCGGCGAGATTCTCGGGCCCGACGGCCGACGCAATGGCCTCCCGCAACTCTGCCGAGCAGTCCCGATCATTGACGACGGGTGGAACGCCCTGCTGGTAGGCGAGTTCGTATCTCACGTCGTACGGGGCGAGCAGTTCACCGATCGTGCGCTCCACCATCGGCTCGAGGGTCGCCCACGTCTCACGGGATGCACTACGCAGAGTGCCCACCAGTTCGCCGGCCTCAGGAACGGAGTTACCGACCTTCCCCGCGTCCACCTTGCCCCAGGTCAGGACTGTCGCGGTACGGGCATCGATGCGCCGGTCCAGTACCGAGGCCAACCCGGTGACCAGCACCGCGGTCGCGTGAATCAGATCACCGGTCAGGTGCGGCCGCGCGGTGTGGCCGCCCGCCGACCACAGACGCACGGTCACCGACGCGCTGGAGGACGTGATCGGTCCGGTGCGCGTAGCGAGTGAGCCCACCTCGAGCTGCGGATCGCAGTGCAGAGCGAAGATCCTCGACACTCCTTCGAGCGCTCCGGACTCGATGGCGTTGAGCGAACCGCCCGGGCTGGTTTCCTCCCCGGGTTGAAAGATCAGTCGCACCCGGTGTGGCGGCGGCGTCGACGCGAGTACCGTCGCCGCGCCCATGAGCATCGCGGTGTGCGCATCGTGGCCGCAGGCGTGGGAAATCCCTGGGATGGTGGACGCGTAGGGCAGGCCGGTGGTCTCGGAGACCGGAAGCGCGTCGAGGTCGGCGCGCAACGCCACCGCTTCGTCCGTCGGCGGCCCGACATCGCACCACAGGCCGGTGCCACCCGCCAGTACGACGGGTGCCAGCCCGAGGCCGATCAGATGTCGACGCACCACGTCGGTGGTGCGGTGTTCTTCGAAGGACAGTTCCGGATTCGCATGGAAATCCCGGCGCCAGGCGATCAGTAGCTGCTCGTCGATCGAGGTCGGGGCCATCGGATGTGGTGGCCGTCCGTGGCGAATTCGATGCTGCGGCCCGGTGACGCGGCGGCCACCCGTCCGAATCGTCTTCTCGGTTTCCGGCAGAGTCGTTTCGTGGCCGACGGTCTCGGCAAGCAGCAGATCGACCACATCGGGTAGGCGTCCTCGTCGGTCCAGTGCACGGCGCTGCCGCGCCGCCGAGGTGCCGCGCGCGATCGCGTCTGCGGCGAGTTCCGATACGAGTGCCCAGTCACCTGCTTCCTCGAGCTGGGGGCGCAGTGAGCGCACGAGGTGATCGACGATGTTCGCGGCCGGGCGGGGTTCGGGGACCGTCACGTCCACCAGATCCGCTTCGAGCCCCGACCGAGCGGCCCTCCAGAGCGCAGCACGGGTGAGTGTCGGCGCGATCTCGACTCCCTCCGTACCGGCATACAGACCGGTCACCTCTCGTTCGACGAGGGCCCGGAAGAGTGCCGCGACGAGAAGCACCGTGTCGAGTTGTGGGCAGCTGTCGCACACGCGCAATTCCAGGGTCGGCAACTTCACTGCCGGGCGTACGTCGAAATACGCCATCCCGGGATCGCCGATCACGCCACTCGATACCAGATCGTCGACCATCGAGTCGTACTCGGCCGACGAGGAAGCAGGGGCTGCCGGACCGCTGCTGGGCCAGCGTCGCCACAACAACGACCTGACGCTTGCGTAGCCGCTGTCCGCACCGTCGGCGCTGAACGGCGAACTGGCACTCAAGGCCAGCAGGACCGGTAGGTACGGCGCGATACGTGTCGCGACCCGCACGGCGTCGTCCCGATTCTCGAGGTCGACGTGCACCTGTGTACCGCAGGTCAATTGTTCCCGTGCGAGCTGTTGGTAATCGGCGAGCATGCGCTGAGAGCGCGGCGAGCCGGTCACCTCCATCTCAGTGGGCAGAGCAAGGGGCACTGCGCCCGCGGCAACCACACCTACCCGAGGGCACTGCCTGCAGCAGCGAGCAGTTTCCGATGCCGATCCAGGCCGGACCGCAGTTCGGCGAGGTCGGTATATACACCGCTGTTCACCTCGACCACGCACCGCTGCAACTCGCCGAAGTGGACCTCATCCGGTAACCGCACCAACAGTTCCGGCGCGCGAGGGGCCAGGCGTCGGGTTTCAGGTCGACGAGGTGGAACTCCTCCTCGACCCCCACCTTCCGAGGGCTGTGACCTGGCACCCTCTGAGCGTAGACCGCAGATGGGCCGACGGGGGCGAGATCTCGTCCCGAAGGCGGGCACCTCGACCGGTTGCCGTGCGGCTGTCACCTTCCGACGTGTCCGACACGCGAACCTACGCGCGAACAGCATTGTGAGACAGATCAGTTCGCGTTCAATTCGTGCCGCGCCGAGTCGTGTCGACTATCCCGTCGAGCATGGGTCGCCCGGTTCTTTCACGGCGGCACATCCGGACACGGTCGAGGCGGTGAGTTCGGCGACCACATCCTGTACGTCACCACCGGCAGCGAGGACGCGGCGCTGACGCATCGCCCCGTTCCCGGAGCACATCACCGAACGGATCCCCTCGGTGACGAGCAGTCGGGATCCGAGGTCCTCGAGCGCCGGGTATACATGCTCCACCAATGATTCGAGCCGGTGCGCGATGGGCTGACGCTCAGACCTCGGTAACGCGATCCCGTCGCCGTCGAGACCGTCATGTGCGCCCCGCCAGTACGCCGCGCGCAGGAGTTCGGGTGACACCGGGAACGCTGTGTGTCCGCGGTCGAGATCGCGCAGCGCGGTGAGAACAAGGGCCCGTATGAGGCTCGCGAGCAGCACTGATTCGGCCACGGTGGCAGGGACGTCGCAGACACGCACCTCCACTGTGGGGAACGTCGCCGAAGGACGTACGTCCCAATAGACCATGCCGTCGTCGAGCATGCTCCCGGTCTCCTGCATGGCCTCGACCGTTCGGTCGAAGTGCTGGGCCGACTCGAAATAGGGTGGCGGTCCGGCACTGGGCCACCGGGACCAGAGCAGTGTTCGCCAGCTCGCATATCCGGTATCGATATCGCGATGGATCGGCGAGTTGGCCGACAACGCAAGCAGTGTGGGTAGCCATGGACGCAGGTGGTTGCTCACCTGGATCGCGGTCTCCCGATCGGGCACACCCACATGTACATGGCATCCACATATGCCCTGCTCGCGTGCGATGAGCCCGAATTCGCGCTCCATCCGCAGGTAGCGGGGCTTCGCAGTGACCGGCAGTTCCCGCCATCCGAGGACCGGAACTCCGACGGCGAGCAACCGTGATCCGTGCCGGCGTGCGGCGTCGGCAGCGATCGATCGGGTGGTAGCAAGATCGACGCGGAGCTGTTCGCCGTCCGAACAGACCGCCGAGGCCGTTTCGACCTGGCAGCGGTCGAGTTCGTACTGCAGCTCCAGGCCGTGCTTCGCAGCTTCCGCGACCACGACGGCATTGTTGACGGTCGGTGCCCCTGTCTCGGCGTCGACGAGCAGGAACTCCTCCTCGACTCCCACCGTGCACAGCTCGTCCGTGGTGGACATCTCGCCTCCCACTCCCTGCACTGGCCTGCGCCGCCGCGAAACCCGACGACGTCGCACCTGGTGCAGGTACCCAGCTCGGAGGTGTCCTACACCTCGCGTCGCACGCGTGGGTGTCGGAGCCATCGTCTCGCAGCGGGAACGACAGTGATCAAGGTGAGCCGCGGTTCAGGTAGGACGGCGGACAGGTCATACGGCGACGACCGTCGGCAGAACCGCATGTACCTCGAATCCGCCGTCGGGCCGCGGATGCGCGACGAGCCGCCCACCGACCGCTGCTGCCCTCTCTCCCATACCCCTGATACCACTGCCCCCGTTCCGATCCGACGGCACCACCGCCGACGCAGCCTCCGTACGCGGACCGTTGGTCACTGCCATCTCCACTGTGCCCGGGCTCCATCGGATGCGGACGTCGACCGCTGCGCCCGGCGCATGCCGAGTACTGTTCGTCAACGATTCCTGGAGGATCCGGTACACCGCCAGGCCCACACCGTCGCTGACGCCCACCGGCTCACCCGCGATCTCGGTGTGCAGCAGGACACCGGCACGTTGCGTCGCGGCAAGCAGTTCACCGATTCGCTCGACGCCGGGTTGTGGTTCGTTCTCCGGGGTGTATCCGTCGCTGCGCAGCACGCCCAGCAGGCTGCGTACCTCGTTGAGTGCTTCGCGGGCGGTCGCGCCGAGGGAGTCGAATTCGGCACGTACCTCGTCGGAGACGTCGGTCAGCCGGTAGGGGGCGCTCTGCGCCTGGACGACGACCATCGACATGTGGTGGGCGACGATGTCGTGGAGGTCCCGAGCGATGCGTGCCTTCTCCTCGAGTACAGCGCGACGGGCGCGCTCGAGTTCACTGATCTCCTCCTCGTGGGCCAATTGCCGTCGCGAGATCACCAGCCAGCGCACCAGCAGACCGAACACGACGAGGGCGGTGAGCCCGACCATCCATCCCCACCCGTCGTCCCCCGGCATGTACACGAAGAACAGCAACACAGTCGCGACCCACACCACCAGCACGACGCGGATCTCTTCCAGAATGGCCACGGCCAGGACGAGCGAGAGAAGCACGATGATGTGCACGACCTGCCACGGATAGGTGTAGTCCCCGATCCGGTCGAACGCCAGCGGGATCACCAGCGCAGCGAGCGCGGTGACGGCCCAGCCCAGCGCAGGGCGGCTGAACACCAACACGAACGGGAAGACCGCGAATCCGGCGACGAGGGGCATCAGTGGCGCCGACACGTCGTGCGTGACCTGTAGCGTCGGCCACGCGATCGAATACAGAATCAGCGTCACGACCACCGCGACGACGGTCGGCCACCTGCCGCGCCCTGTTTCGCGGAGCTCTTCACTGCGGCGGTCATTCCGGCACGCATCATCGGTTTCACATCCACCACGCTAGGAGCCTGTCTCTCGACTGTCCTCATACCTGAGAGTGAGTTCACTGCCGCTCTCCGGTCCGAGAGCGCCCTCACGGAACCACTCCGGCGCGTGATCCCGCGGAGTGGGTGCCGTTCATAGCGTCTGAACCATGATCAACCGACCCGCAACACGCCGCGTGGCGACCGCCGTACTGCTCGGCGCCGGAGCTGCCCTCTGCGTCGGCGCCGCGTCTCCCGCGAGTACCGCAACGACCGAGGACCCGGCAGTTGCGGCCACCGTCACCGCACTGGTCGCCGACGATACCGCCGGTGCGCTCGCGGCGTTCCCGGACGCTTCGCCGCGGTGATGGGGTATCAACCATTGATCGAACCGGGCACCACGGCCGAGGGAGTACTCACCGACCGGACGGCGACTGCTCGTCACCTGTCTCTCTCCCCTCGGCATTCGAGCCCGCGTGCCGTATGCACGATCTGGGGTACGACCTGCTCCGGTATGCACGGGACACCGGAGGCGAGCTCGGGCCACAGGCCCGGCGCGACCTCGATGCGCACCTGCAACGAAACCTCAATACCGCGTGCATGACTGATGCCGGCACGGAACCCCGGTGCGACGTGATGGCGGGAATCGCGTCCGCGGCGGTGCAGATCAACTCGTGGCGCCAGGGTTACCGCCTGCCTGAATCCGAATCGCCGATGCCGTATCTGGCCGCAGCCGGCGCTGCAGTGGTCGCGGGCAGCACTTTCCTGAGGAGAACGAACCGATGACGATCCACCTGGTCGACCCCGCACCGACGTCGGATGACCCCGACGAGAATACCCGACACTCTCGTATCCTCCTCCCCCGCAAGACCTTCGGCCCACGATTCGGCTCGACGGCGACCGTGGCGATCGCGGTTGCCGTCTCGCTCGCACCGTCGCTGCTACCGAGAGCATCCCTGATCCAAGGGGTTCTCTCAGGGGTCCTCATCGCAGTCGCACTGGCCGTCACTGCGCTGGGTCGACGCCTTGTACCCCAGCGGGTTCGAGCGCAGCACGGTCCACGCGAGGCGGAGGCCCGCTGGCTCGCAGCAGCAGTCGCGACTGCGATGGTCGCGGCGAGTGCGACGTGGGCGCATCACTGGCAGAACACACTTCGTGCCGCGATGGAGGTGGCACCGATCGGATTGCACTACTGGCTCGAAGTCCTCGCCGGATCCGTCGTGACGGCAACGATTCTCGTGGGAGGCGCCACAGGCATCCGTGCCCTGATCCGAATGGCCGGTCGTGCGCGCTCGGTCGCGGCGCTGGCGGCGGCAGCGATCCTTCTCGCGTGGGGAATCACCTCGGTTGTCTCTCCGTCGCCGGATACGGCATCTGCCTCCACTCCGGTAGCCACGCTCGACCCCGGGATGTCCGGCTCCCCCATCTCACTGGTGAACTGGAACAATCTCGGCACGCAAGGGCGACGATTCGTATCGATCGAATCCTCGGGATCACCCGTGCGGGTCTACGTCGGGTTGGCTGCAGCCCCGGACGATCAGTCGCGCGCGGACCTCGCGGTCCGTGAACTCGAACGCACCGGCGGGTTCGAACGGGACCACCTTGTCGTTGCGGTTCCCACCGGGTCGGGGTGGGTCGATGCCAATGCTGTGCAGGGATTCGAGGACCGCTGGGGCGACGACGTCGCCATCGCGGCACAGCAGTACTCGGACACACCGAGCTGGGTCACGTTCGTCTTCGACCGCGACGCAGCCTCCCGGTCCGCTCGGGCGCTTGTCTCGGCCGTGCGCGAACACATCGCAACGATGCCGCCCGATCAGCGACCCGACCTGCACGTATACGGACAGAGCCTCGGTTCGATCGGTGGCAGCGCCGCGTTCGACGACATCCAACCGGGCCTGTGCGACGCACTGTGGGCGGGTCCGCCGGCCGGATCGGTGCGCACCGACGGGGCGGACGGTGCTGGCGAACACGTCGGACCCGTCGTGTGGTGGCAGCCGTCGCTGTTGTGGTCGCCGCCGGATCTGTCGCGTGCGGTGCAGGACGCGCCCGTACCGACGTGGCTGCCGGTGGTCGGGTTCCTGCAGACCACCGTCGATCTGTTCACCTCACTCGACTCGGCCGCGGGGCATGGGCACCGGTATGGGCCCGAGCAGGCGCAGTGCGAACCGCGGTGTCGTAGGCATTTGCCCACGGCACCGCCGGTCGGTGAATCAGGCGTCAGGCGAGGATCGGTCCGCGCGCAGCCTCGAATGCAGCGCCCACACGGTAGAGCCGCTCATCGGCCAGTGCCGGAGCCATGATCTGCAGCCCGACGGGAAGGCCGTCGTCGGCCGACAGGCCCGACGGCACCGACATCGCGCAGTGCCCCGCGAGGTTCGTGGGTAGCGTGCACAGGTCGGACAGGTACATCGCGAGCGGATCGTCGACCTTCTCACCGAGCTTCCACGGGGTGAACGGGCTGGTGGGCGAGATCAGGACGTCGACCTGTTCGTAGGCCTTGTCGAAATCCCGCGCGATGAGCGAACGCACCTTGAGCGCCTGGCCGTAGTAGGCGTCGTAGTAGCCCGACGACAGTGCGTAGGTGCCGATCATGATGCGGCGCTTGACTTCCTTGCCGAACCCGGCAGCGCGGGTCGCGGCCATGACCTGCTCGGCGCTCATCGAACCGTCGTCGACGCGCATGCCGTACCGCATCGCGTCGAAGCGAGCGAGGTTGGACGACACCTCCGACGGCAGGATCAGGTAGTACGACGCGAGTGCATATTCGAAGTTCGGGCACGACACCTCGACGACCTCGGCACCGAGTTTCGTGAGGGTCTCCACGGCCGCATCGAACGACGAGATCACGCCGGGCTGATAGCTGTCGGAGTGCAACTCCTTGACGACACCCACCTTCACGCCCTTCAGATCACCCGCCGCACCCTGTCGTGCGGCGTCGACCACGGGCCGGACCGCGGCGACGACGGAGGTACTGTCCCGGGGGTCGTGACCGGCAATCACCTCGTGCAGGAGCGCGGTGTCGAGCACGGTGCGCCCGCAGGGGCCTCCCTGATCGAGCGACGATGCGCACGCCACGAGACCGAACCGGGAGACCGTTCCGTACGTGGGCTTCGTACCGACCGTCGCGGTCACGGCCGCGGGCTGACGGATCGAACCACCCGTGTCGGTGCCGATCGCAAGCGGTGCCTGGTACGACGCGAGTGCCGCGGCGGAACCGCCACCGGATCCACCGGGAATGCGCGTGGTGTCCCACGGGTTGCGGGTGGGTCCGTACGCGGAGTTCTCGGTGGATGATCCCATCGCGAACTCGTCCATGTTCGTCTTGCCGAGGATCGGGATGCCGGCCAGG
Source organism: Rhodococcus sp. JCM 9791 (assembly GCA_001312645.1). Taxonomy (GTDB): domain Bacteria; phylum Actinomycetota; class Actinomycetes; order Mycobacteriales; family Mycobacteriaceae; genus Rhodococcus. The sequence goes on along the minus strand of BBEG01000036.1, from coordinate 13,293 downwards.
CGGAGCTTCGTCGTGAGTGTCGCGTCGTACGGCGAGACCCAGTTCTCGAGGATCTTCGATCCGCACGTGGTGGGCATGTCGGTGGTGGTGAACACGTCCTTGAGCGCGATCGGAACGCCCGCGAGGGCCGACGCCGGCTTCTCGCCTGCAGCCACCGCACGGTCGACGTCAGCTGCGGCGGCAAGTGCCTGCTCGGAGCCGACGTGCAGGAACGCGTTGTATTCACCGTCGACCTCGGCGATCCGGTCGAGGTGCGCCTTCGTGACCTCCACGGAGGAAACCTCGCCGGCGTGGATGCGTGATGCGAGCGTGGCGGCGTCGAGCTTGGTGAGATCGGTGCTCATTCGCCCTCCCCCAGGATCTGCGGGACAGCGAAGCGTCCTTCTTCGACGGCGGGAGCGCCGGACAGAGCCTCGTCGGGTGTGAGCCCGGGTAGCACGACGTCAGGACGGGTCACATTGGTGACTGCGTTCGGGTTCGCCATGGGCGCCACGTCGTCCGCGGCAACCTCGGAGACCGCCTTGACGTGGCTGAGGATGGAATCGAGCTGGCCGGAGAACTCATCGAGCTCCGCGTCGGTCAGCGCAAGACGGGACAACCGGGCGAGGTGCGCAACCTCGTCACGGGAAATGGCAGGCACCGTAGGTGGCCCCTTTCCAATGGTGATGGAACATCTGGCGATCGAACGTCCTGTCCAGGGTAATGCCCCGCGGTGAGGGCCGTGTACTCGGTTCGATCCCCGCCGGGGTGGGCACGCCGCGTTGCGTGTGTGCGAAACCCTTGTTGCATTCATGTGAATACGCCGCGGGTGACCGGGCATTTTCCTTCACTGCATCACGATTCGTGGTCGGGAGGTCACAACAGACCCTCCGAGAGTGAAAAGATGAACGACGCCGGGGGTTCATTGTCGCCCCTGGGCCGGCGGGTGTGCACTCGCCGGCAGTAAATGTGGGAAAGGACGCACGTGTCGTACCTGCTGCGTGTCCAGCTTCCCGACCGTCCCGGAAGCTCGGCGCGCTCGCGTTGGCTCTCGGCTCGGTGGGTGCGGACATCCTGTCGCTGGACGTGGTCGATCGTGGAGCCGGTTTCGCTATCGACGATCTCGTGGTCGACGTGGAGCCGGGAAGGCTCCCGGACACCTTGATCACCGCGGCCGAAGCCCTGGACGGTGTCACTGTCGACTCGATCCGTCCCTACGCGGGCATCCTCGACACTCATCGCGAACTCGAACTCATCGATCAGGTCTCTGCGGCGCGCGACGACCGCCTCCAGGTCCTCGTGGACGGAGCTCCCCGGGTACTGCGCGTGAGTTGGGCGACGATCCTCGGGATCGGCCCGCACGGCGCGTATCGAGTCGTCGGCAGTCCGGGCGCCCCGGAGACACGGCCGGCAGAAACTCCATGGATGCCCCTCGAGAAGCCGATGCTGCTCGATCACGAAGCCGACTGGGTGCCCCGACTGTGGCGGGATATGGACACGATGCTCGCGGCGGCACCCCTCGGCTCATCGGATCGGGTCCTGATGTTGGGCAGACCCGGCGGGCCCGAGTTCCGGCCGTCCGAGGTGGCACGGATGGGTTATCTCGCAGGCATCATCGGCACGGTTCTCGGCTGACGGACTCAGTCGAGAACCACCAGGCGAGCGGCGGCGATTGCATCCCCGCGTGAGTGCACGCCCAGTTTGCGGTACAGCGAACGCAGTTGAGTCTTCACCGTGTTGAGGCTCACGAACTGAGTCTCGGCAATCGTTCCCGCGCTGCTCCCGCGAGCAGCCCATCGAGAACGGCGCGCTCGCGTGGGGTCAGCCGCACGACAGGGCGAGACGGGCGGAAAGTCACGAACTCGGCCGCGATCTGCGCCAGATCCACAGGCAGCTCCACGCCGAGTGCCGCGACCTCCCGGGTCATCGAAGGAGCGAGACCGGTGAACGGCCGCAGCATCCCGGTCTGTCGAGACCGCGCGGCCGCACGGGACATGTGGCGCCGGGCATCGGCTCGCCGCCCCAGTGAGCACGCGGCGGCCGCACCGATCACGAACAGCTCCATGGACACCCGGAGCGGGCACTGCGGATCTTCTCCGTAGCTATAGACGATCGTTTCGGCTCCGACGAAGTCTCCCGTGAGCAGACAGATCCGGGCACGAACGGCCGCGGTGAGCGGGTCGGTCGACCGACCCACCAACTGTGCCGCCTGGTCCGGATGACCGAGTGCCAGATTGAGATCGGCTCGGACGGCATCCAGAAGCTGTCCGGAGATGCCGCCGTACGCCCGGGAGAATGTCCGCATCTCCGACTCCACGTAGCGGAGACCGTCGGCGGGCAGGCCGGCAAGAAGCGCATATTGCCCACTCGCATACAGCACGAAAGCCCACAGCTCCTCGGTCTCGCGGGGAACACCGAGCTCGACGAGCGATCCGAATGCGCGATCAGGAAGGAGTCGGTCCAGCGCAACAAGTGCGGAGGCGACGAGGCCCGCCGTCTTCGCCTGCGCCCCCGAGGTCTCGGACAACAGAGAACGCTGCTCCCGCTCGGCATCGATCCAGAGCTGAGCGTCGTAGGTTGCGCCGCGCACCGCATGGGTGAGAGCAAGTGTGCCGGCAGCGTCGCGTTCGACGGACGTGCCGGCCCCACTGATGTGAGCGCGACGGAGCATGATCGTGGCCTCGCCGGTTCGGTCGGCCAGCAAGTACGAGATGCCGATGTGCAGGTAGCAGAATGCGTGGGCATACCTCGCCGTGTCGTCGAGCTTCTCGAACACCGGGACCGGCTCGGACGCGAGCGCATCGCAGACCTCGGCCGCCTCGTCGAATTGCCCGCCGACGCGCAGATTCATCGCGTGCATGATCGTCGCGTCGGGCTCGCGCGAGGCGTCGGCAGCCATGCCGGAACTATCGACCGCGGTGGGAACATCACGGGGAGAAGCACATTTGCGGTGCAGCCGGCGGATCGCTGCGACTGCGGGATTGCTGTCGACCACCTCGGCAGGAATCCCGTCGATCGACGCGTCGCCGAGCGGCGCAAGAAATCGCCCGGGGCAGCGCGCGTCTCCCCGATCCAGCGAGTACCGGACCAACGTGACCCGGGCAGCCTGTAGTTCGTCGGGGCACTCGATGGCGGCCGAACGCAGCAACGACTCCTCGACAGCGACCGGATACCTCCGCGTCGGTTCGTCGGTTCCTGGTTCCGACTCCACCAAACCCGCGGATTCCAATGTGTCAACGAAGCCGATCGGGTCGGTCACCTGCGGTAAGGCGACGGCAGACGACACCATCGAGGCACTACGTCGGGCGACACCGGAGTTGCCCGGAACAATGGGTCCAGGACGGGATCGGTGGCTACCGTCCGCAAGACCAGAGTGTCGACGGTGGAGTCGACGAGGACGTCGAGCCGCTCGGGTTCGTTCGACGTCTGCACACCTTCGGCCTTCAGCGCCTCGCACACGGCCGCGATCAGAGCCGGCAGCCCTCCGGTCCGTCGCGTGATCCGGTCGACCACTCTCAGGCTTCGGGGTACCGCGGAAGCGCGGAGAAAGGCTTCCGTCTCCTCCACGGTGAACGAGAGGGCATCCGAACTGATCATCGTCCGATCCGGCCGCCCACGAATACATCGATGCCACCTACCCCCGATGCGTGTGGTCACGATGATCCGTAGCTGCGCACCGCACTCGAGAAGTTCACCGACACGATCCTCGGCCGACTCGACAGCATCGAGCCCGTCGAGCATGAGAACGATGGGAACATTCTGCGCGGCGAGAGCCGAACTCAGAGTGTCGAAGTTGTTGCGGCCGTGTGGAATCACCGTGATTCCCGCACATGCGCACACACAGGAGAGCACCCTGCCCCAATACTGGTCGCTCGTGATGCCCCCCGGGGGCAACTCGACGAACACCGGGACGGCGGCGGGAATCGGATCCGTCATCAGCCAGGTCCGGACCAGCGTGGTCTTTCCCGAGAACCGACTCCCGTGGACGACCACCAGATCGTCCGAGCCCGACAGAATCGAAAACAGGCGACCTCGGAACAGTGGCAGTTTCTTCGGCACCGACGCGACGCCCTCTCCGCTTCCAAGGACGCGCGACACCACCACAGGTTTCGCGTCCCCCCCCCGAACAACCATAATCAGACTTACGTGAATTTTAACAGCATTATGAAAGCGAGGTGAGGAAAAGAGACAAAGCCGGAGGCGCCGAAATCACCGAGCGAATTGCCCACCATCCTTCGCACCGCACCGATACCGAGAGCAGGGCGGCCGAAATTCGATCACACCGATTCGGCCGCCCTGCTTCGCTGTTCGGAAACTCGATCCAGCGTGAATCGTCAGTGCGCGAATCCCCGCGCAGTATGCCCGGTGCCCACACCTGCGCGCAGTCGATCGACGACATCCGTGATTGCTTCGGACAACTTGTACGCGAGGTCGCGACTGAAGCCTTCGCGCAGAACCACCCGAAGCACCGCGATGTCCTCCGCATCTGCCGGCATCGTGTAGGCGGGAACCTGGAAACCACGGGCGCGCAGTTCGTGCGAAATATCGAAGACGGTGAACCCTGGATCCCCGACCACCTGGAACGACAGCACCGGAATCGCAGACCCGTCCGTAATGATCTCCATGTTGTCGATCTTCGAGATCTGCTCGGACAGCATCAGAGCGGTGTCCCGCAACGACTCCATGATCTGGGTGTAGCCCGCAACCCCGAGCCTGATGAAGTTGTAGTACTGGCCGACCACCTGATTGCCGGAACGGGAGAAGTTCAGCGTGAAGGTCGGCATGTCACCGCCGAGATAGTTGACGCGGAACACAAGTTCCTCGGGGAGGTGTTCCTTCGAACGCCACACAACGAATCCGATGCCCGGATAGGTCATACCGTATTTGTGGCCACTGACATTGATCGATACAACCCGAGGAATCCGGAAATCCCACTTCAACTCCGGGTGCAGGAGGGTACGACGAAACCCCCGCTCGCCGCGTCCACATGCAACGGGACGTCCGGACCCCCGCCGGCAGCAATCTCGTCCAGGGCCTCAGCGATTTCCGCGACCGGTTCCAACTCGCCGGTGAAGGTCGTCCCGAGAATTGCCACCACACCGATGGTGTTCTCATCCACAGCATCGCGGACCTGCTCCGGAGTGATGACATACCGTCCGTGCTCCATGGGCAGATACTTGGGTTCGACGTCGAAGTACCTGCAGAATTTCTCCCAGACCACCTGAACGTTGCTGCCCATGATCAAGTTCGGCTTGGTGGAGTCCTTGCCTGCGGCGTCGCGAGCCTGCCGCCACCGCCATTTGAGGGCGAGGCCCCCCAACATCACTGCTTCGGACGAGCCCACGGTCGACACACCGGTCGCGGATGTCGGATCTGTAGGGGAGAGAGCCTCGGCATGGAAGAGCGCAGCCACCATGTTGACGCAGCGGGTCTCGATCTCTGCCGTGGCCGGGTACTCGTCCTTGTCGATCATGTTCTTGTCGAAAGTCTCCGCCATGAGGCGGTCGGCCTGCGGATCCATCCAGGTGGTCACGAACGTCGCCAGGTTCAGGCGCGAGCTTCCGTCCAGCATCAACTCGTCGTGGATGAACCGGTAGGCCGCTTCGGGTTCGGTTTCCGATTTGGGCAGCCGCAGCGCAGGAATCGGGTCGGTTCCGAGCCTGCCGGTGTATGCGGGCGCGAGTGTCTCTGTAGGGGCGGCAATGGGGTCTGACATCTCTTCCTCCGATACTTGGTGCATCGAACACTCATCCCATCCGATGACAACTATGAACTGACTTTCGGCTGAATTGGGTTACTTCCGATCAGACCTCGATCGGCGGGTAGAGCCTTTCCATCGTGTAGCGACGGTTTCGCCGGACCGAGAGGGCACTCGCGGTCAGTGACCCGAGCAGGATTCCCGTGAGCACCGCGATCGCGATCCACAACCGTGAGTCGATCTGATCAGCCACGGTGAGCTGACGGAGTCCGTTGACCGTGTAGGTCATCGGATCGAACGGGTGGATGTACTGGAACGGCTTCGCGGTGGTGGGCACCGGGTAGATGCCACCGGCCGACACGAGCTGCAGCATCAGGAACGCGAGCGTGACGACACGTCCGACCGCGACGCCGAACACCGCGTTGAATGCTTGGATCATCGCCAGGTACGTCGCGGAGACCAGCATCAGGAACAGAATCGTCCCGGCCACGTGCTTGACGTCGAGACCCACTCCGAAATGCACGACGGTGTACATGACGATGACCTGGAGAACACCGACCAGAAGCGCGGGCCAGTACGACGCCAGAACGGTTCGATACAGTCCGAGCCCGCTCACCGTCGGCCTGGACTGCAGCGGTGTCAGCAGCATCCAGGTGATGATGCCGCCGACGAACAGGGCCAACGAGAGGAAGAACGGAGCGAATCCGGTACCGAACGTCGATGCCTCGTTGTTCGTGTTCTGCTGAAGCGCCACGGGCGTCGACAAAGTGTCTGCAGTCGCGGTGCGCTGTTGGTCGTTCCAGCTGGGGACCTCTTGTGCTCCCTGAGCGAGCGCATCCGCCAACTCGTGGGATCCGGACTGCAGTTCGACCATTCCGGAGGAAAGCTGGCCGGCGCCGTCCGACAGTTGGAAGCTGCCGTCGGTCAGCTGGATCAGGCCCGAATGCAGAGTTGCCGCACCTGAGTTCAGCTCGTTCACACCGCTCTGCAGCTCGCCGACTTCGGCCGCGAGCCCGCCGCCCTGGAGCATCGCCAGACCGCTCTGGAGCGGGCTGCTCGGATCGTTCAACTCATACTCCAGAGCTCGCGCATCCCCTTGCAGTCGTACGATCTCGGCGCGCAACGCCTCCGTATCGGAGACCACCTCCTGTGCAGTGAACGGCGTCAATGCGGTGATGGCCTGCTGGACGATCGGGTCCGAACTCCGTCCCAGGATGTCGATGACCTGTTGAACCGCGATCCCCGCCGAGGCCTGCGCCGGTTGAGGTATCCGGTCTTCCAGCGCGACGATCGATGCCCGAAGCTCCGAGGCCTGACTTCCGACGCTCGACAACTGCCCGCTGTCGAGAGCGTTCAGGAGTGGACCGGTGACACCGTCGATTGCGGTGGCGAGCTGATCCGCACCGGCCGCGAGCTGAGCCGACCCGTCGCGCGCGGTGACCATGTTGTCGGAGAGTTCGGTCGCGCCCGAACTGAGCTGGTCGGCACCCGACTTCGCCGTGTCGATTCCATCCGCGAGAGTTGTCGCGCCGTCTGCGGCCTGCTTCAGCCGGAGCCCGCGGTCTCCAGACCGGTGAGCACCTGTCCGACGCCCTGGGCACCGATCGTCGAGTTGACCTGGCCGATCACCTGCTCCGACGCATCCTGCCCGATGATCGTGGCGAGGTAGTTGTTCGCATCGTTGAAGGTGAAGGTCAAATTCGCCTTCTCGGGGTTGTCACCGTTCGGCGACTCCACCGCTTCGGTGAAGTTCTCGGGAATGGTGATCGTGTAGTAGTACTTTCCGTGTGCGAGACCGTCGACCGCCTCGCTCTCCGACACCTCGTCCAGATCGAGTTGACCGGACGCGATGAGCGACTTGACGACCTGGTCGCCGGCATCGACCTGCTCGCCGGTCGACGATCGACCGGTGTCGTTGTTGACGATCGCAGCCGGAATCCTGTCGACCGCACCGAACGGATTCCAGAAAGCCCACAGGTACATAGCGCCGTACAGAAGCGGCATGAGGATGATCGTGGCGATCGCGATGCGCGGCATGGTGCCGCGGAAGTAGCGTTTCGAATCGCTACCGAGAGAGATTCCTGCAGCATGGGTCACCTCACCTCGGTCATGACACCGATGTCTCCGGGGCCGAGAAGTCCGTGCATGTCGACCACCGCTCGCACTCCCGTACCCGGTTCGAGCGGGTTCACGTCGGCGGTGATCACCGATTGCTGCTCTCCGAGCGCAACCAGCCTTCCCAGCAATGTGGCACGCTCCCTGTCGTCGGCGATCTTGTCGATCCGCCCGACCACCAGCAGCGGAGGCCGGCGCGTGTTCGCAACCGCAATGCGCAGCAGCAACTGTTGGATCTCGGGCAGATCGTCGACGAATGCGTTGAGCCGTGGAAGCGGTACCTCGCCGAAGACCTCGGCACACATGTCGGCGACCCCGCCCTCGTCGACACGCGGAACGATCTTGTACCACGGTGAATCCCAGCGCTTCTGCTCGGTCACTAGGTCGCGCACGGTGACCGACGGCAGCACGTCGTCGAGCTCGTTCATGCACGCGATGGCCGACTGAGCGAACACCTTCGTCGGTTTGTTCTTGAAACCGAGGACGGTGAGCGATCCCCGAGTCAGCCGCATCCTGCCGCACAGCGCCATCATGAGCGCGGTACGGGCTGCACCCACCTGTCCCGACACGACCGTCACACCGCCCTCGTCGATATCGAGGTCGAGTGGACCGAACACGGGACCCCACGGGCCGTGAAGTTCGATGCCTCGGGCCGACACCAGGCTGCCCGGGATCTGACGCCACCCGGATTCGGGTCTATCGGAGGCCTCGGAGGTCTCGTAGTCCTCGGATTCATACTCTTCGAGATGTGTATCGGCCACTGGTCACCCACACTTCCTCGTCGCTTCAGCGACGACATCCGGGCACGCCCCAGCGGGTGACATCGCGCGCGGCGTCACTTGTCGGGGCGACGCGATCAGAGCTGGTTCTTGACTATTCGACCGTTCTTGACGATCACCGACAGGTTCTTGCCCGGGTCCGCCAGCAAGTTCAGGTCGTCGAGCGGGTTGCCATCGACGAGGAGCACATCGGCCCAGGCCCCTTGTCGGATCACTCCGAATTCGGCTTGGCGGTACGGATCCCGTTCACCTGCGAGCCTGAACAGTTCGGCGTTGCCCGACGTGAGCATCGTCAACGACTCCAGATTGGTGTAATGGTCGCCCAGACGAGCGGCCATCTCGCTCTGCCGCGGCGCGATCTGCGGCTCGAGCAGAAGATCGGTACCCCATGCAGTCTTGACGCCGTGCTTCTTCGCCCACTCGTAGACGTGGTCCACACCCGTGCAGATCTCCCGGTCCTTCTCCGCGCGATCCGGGTCGGGATAGTGGTGGTCGCCGAGAGCGAAGGGCTGCATCGACAGCCACACCTCCTTCTCCGCAATCAGCGCGATGGTCTCCTCGTCGGCAAGATGGCCGTGTTCGATGGACCGAACACCCGCCGCGAGTGCGCGCCGAATCCCGGTGACGTTGTACACGTGGGTCGCCACGTAGGTGCCGTAATCGGTTGCTGCGTTCACCGCGGCTCTGAGTTCCTTGTCGATGAACTGCACGGTGTACAGCGGGTCGTACATCGACGCCGCACCGCCGCCCACCATCAGCTTGATCTGCGACGCACCCTTCTTCAGCTGCTCGCGCACACCGGCGAGGACCTGATCTTCCCCGTCCGCGACCCGCATGAACCCGATCTGTTCGGCACGGCTCTGGTCGCCTCCGAACACCGTCGGGCAGTCGTAGACGAATCCGAAATCACCGTGCCCGCTCGTCTGCGAGAGGGCGGCTTGTGACGGGTAGATCCGTGGGCCTTCGAACAGTCCCCGGTCGATCACCGACTTGATGCTGGCCGTATCTCCGGCCATGTCGCGCACCGCCGTGAACCCGCGGTGCAACATGTTCTTTGCCTCTGCGAGCCGTTCAGCGCGATGTGGGACTCGGAGCCCATCACCATGTCGACGTAGGAATTGGCGTTGCCGACCAGGTGGACGTGGCATCGCTCATGCCGGGCATCAGTACTCGGTTGGCACCGTCGACGACGACGGTCTCGCGGCCCGGTTCGTCGCCGATCGGCGACGTCGATACCGCGGCGATCCTGTCCCCATCCATCAACACGTCGCCACCGACCAGATCACCGGAGTGACCGTCGAATACGCGAACGTTTCGGAACAACAGGCGCTTGCTCGAATCCGGGGTTGCCGTCATGAGCCGGACGTTAATCCGGATATTCTCGCGCGCGCCCGATCCCGCGGCCGGTCGACAGAATTCACCCTCCGGTTTCACCCTCGTACCGATGTCGGTGAAAAGATGCTCCCGAGCAGGGGATTTCACCCTCTGCCACGCGTATCCGTATTGGATACGAGACGCCCTGCGGTGTTCTACACTGCCGCCATGGTGATCCGCCCGACCTTGCGTATGCAGTCCTGGGGATTCGTTGTCGGGGCCTTCCTCTTCGCACTCGGTTCGGCCCCTGGAATCTCGAGCATGCTCGGCACCGCGGGTGCAAATACGTCGTTCTTCGTCGGCTCGTGGTTTTTCACGGGCGCTGCATTCGTACAGTTGATGTTGAGCGGCGCCCCGACGGTCGCGGACAAGCAGGGGATCGGGATCCGTGCCGAGTGGCTTTCGGCACTGGTCCAATTCATCGGCACGCTTCTGTTCAACGTGAGCACCGGAGCAGCTCTGCACGCACACACCGTCAAAGGTGAGAAGCACTTGGTGTGGAACCCGAATCTCGAGGGGTCCCTGTGCTTTCTCGTCTCCAGTGCGCTCGCCGTGCTGATCCTGTGGCGCGCGAAGTCGTACTGGGCACCGCGCTCGAAGGACTGGCAGAGCGTCTGGCTCAACATGCTCGGGTCCATCGCCTTCGGTGTGTCCGCCGTCGGGTCGTTCGTCCTCGCAACCGGCAACACGCTCGATCCGAGTCTCGCGAATGTCGGAACGTTCGTCGGGGCGCTGTGCTTCCTTTTCGCATCGGCCGTCTATCTCGGCAGACAGCGCGCGCCCGAACCGGTGCCTTCGGCCGCGTCCTGATGGCCGTTGTGCACCCGACGGTCGCCGCCGCGGTTCCGCGCGGCGTCAGGACTCGGGTGGGCCTAGAACCGCGTCGGGTCCCTGTTCCAGGAGGACACGGAACGCGTCCTCCTCGAGAATCGGAATACCCAGGTCCGAGGCCTTGTCCGCCTTGGAGCCCGGATTGTCGCCGACCACGACGAAAGCGGTCTTCTTCGACACCGAGCCTGCGGCCTTGCCCCCGCGGGCGAGGATCGCTTCCTTCGCTTCGTCGCGGGAGAGCCCGGCCAGCGTGCCGGTGACCACGATGGACATGCCTCCAGGGTGCGCGCGATGGATTCGTCACGCGCGTCCGCCATACTCACACCGGCCGCGGCCCACTTGTCGACGATCACGACGTGCCAGTCGACGGTGAACCATTCGACGACGGCGGTCGCGATCGTGCCCCCCACACCCTCGACCGCGGCGAGTTCCTCGAGAGACGCCGCCCGGATACGGTCGAGGCTTCCGAATTCGGTGGCCAGAGCGCGCGCCGCGGTGGGCCCGACATGCCGGATCGACAGAGCCACGAGGACCCGCCAGAGCGGCTTCTCCTTCGCCTTCGCGAGGTTCTGCAGCAGTCGCTCCCCGTTCTTCGACAGCACGCCCTTGGCGGTCTTGAAGATCGACGTGCGCATCAGGTCGTCGGCGGTGAGCGAGAACAGGTCACCTTCGTCGCCGATCGCCTCGGATTCGAGCAGGGCCGTTGCCGCCTCGTAGCCGAGGGCCTCGATGTCGAATGCGCCGCGTCCCGCGACATGGAACACCCGCTCACGCAGCTGGGCCGGACAGTACTGCTGGTTCGGGCAGCGCAGGTCGACGTCGCCTTCCTTCGCCGGCGCGAGGGGGTCGCGCATTCGGGGCACTCGGTAGGCATCACGAATGCGCGTTCGCTGCCGTCGCGGACATCAACAACGGGTCCGAGCACTTCCGGGATCACATCGCCTGCCTTGCGCAGCACGACGGTGTCGCCGATGAGAACACCCTTGCGTGCCACTTCGGAACCGTTGTGCAGAGTCGCGAGCGACACCGTGGACCCGGCGACCGACACCGGTTCCATGTATGCGAAGGGAGTCACGCGACCGGTGCGCCCCACGCTGACCCGGATGTCGAGAAGTTTGGTTGTCACTTCCTCGGGCGGGTACTTGTACGCAATTGCCCAGCGTGGGGCCCGCGACGTCGCCCCGAAGCGGCGGTGCAGGGCCATCTCGTCGATCTTCACTACGAGTCCGTCGATCTCGTGCTCGATGTCGTGGCGGTGCTCGCCCCAGTACTTCATCCGGTCGATGACCGCGTCGGCGCCGGTGACCCGCAGGGTGTGCGGTGAAACAGGTAGGCCCCAGGCAGCGAGCGCATCGTAGGCATCGGATTGAGATTCGGGACGGAAGCCTTCGATCCGGCCGAGGCCGTGACAGATCATGCCGAGCCGGCGCTTCGCCGTTACTGCGGGGTTCTTCTGACGCAGCGACCCCGCCGCCGAATTCCGAGGATTGGCGAACGGTGCCTTGCCCTCGGCGACGAGACTTGCATTGAGCGCCTGGAAATCTTCGAGCCGGAAGAACACCTCTCCGCGAACTTCGAGGACCGAAGGAATCGGGTATTCGTCTGTGGCAGTGAGTTGTTCCGGAATGGAGTCGATGGTCATGGCGTTGAGCGTGACCAGTTCCCCGGTGCGTCCGTCGCCGCGCGTGGCCGCGCGCACGAGCCGCCCGTCCTCGTAGACGAGGCTCAGTGCGACACCGTCGATCTTCACCTCGCACAGGTAGTGCAGATCCGATCCGGCCTCGGATTCGACGCGGGCGAGCCAGGCGCGCAGTTCGTCCTCGTCGAAGACGTTGTCGAGGCTGAGCATCCGCTCGAGGTGATCCACAGCCGTGAAATCGGTGGCGAAACCGCCACGACGAGCTGTGTCGGCGAATCGGGGGTGCGAAGGTCCGAGTACTCGCCTTCGAGCGCGTTGAGTTGCCCGAGCAACTGATCGAACGCGCCGTCGGAGATGATCGGGGCGTCGCGCACGTAGTAGCGGAACTGGTGTTCGCGCACTTCCTCCGCGAGCTGCTGCCAGCGCTCGCGCACTTCTGCTGGAGCTGTGGGGGCCACGTCCGTCGGTTCACTCACAGCTTGCAAGCGTAGTCGAGGGGACCGACCGACTTCGTCAGAGTGATTCGGGGTCTTCCGAAAACGCCGCGGAGATGTCGTTCGCCAATCCGAGCGCGGTCCGTGCCCAGTCGGGATCGGCGTTCGCCAGACCGCACGTCGGGGTGACCGATACCGAACGTAGCGTGGTGCGCGCGAATCCGAGCCGGTCGATCAGCGCCACGGCCGGTGACGCCAGCTCCCGCCAGGTCGGATACTGCTCCGGTGCGGTCACCGGGATCAGGCCCAGCAGCAGGGTCGTGCCCGAATCGAGCAGTTCGCCCACCGCGTCGAAGTCTGCGCGGGTGAGCTGCGTGAGGTCGAACGACACGGCAGCGGCTGCACTGCGCCGCAGCAGGCCTGCGGGCAGTGCGGCCGAGCAGC
>BBEG01000035.1 GCA_001312645.1 Rhodococcus sp. JCM 9791 | reverse complement strand
CTGACCGGGCCTCGCTCTACAGCCGTCCCGGTCTCCGGAGGTCCGGCGAAACCCACTCCGGGGCACGGCGTTCCGAGAATGCCTGCCAACCCTCCACGAATTCGGGCCCACGGATACTTGCGGCCATCCCGATCCGGTCATACAGGCCCATATGTGCGTCGAGCACGCGCTTGGTCTGCAGCCGCGCGTCAGGGGCCGTCGTCGCACACTGGCGCAGCACCTCCGTCGCAGTGTCGAGTAGCTCCTCATCTGGAACGACACGTGCGATCAGTCCCCAATCAACGGCCTCGCGTGCAGTGAGAGTCCGACCCGTGAACATCAGATCTCGGGTTCGGATCGGTCCTACGATTCGTGGGAGCATCTGGGCGTAGTACAGATCGGCAATACCCCGGAACAGTTCCGGAACCCGGAATGTCGCACTCTCTGCAGCAACGGCCACGTCCGAGCACAACGCGATCATGAATCCACCGCCCTGGCAGATTCCGTTGACTGCGCACACCACCGGCTTGACGCTCTGCCGAAGGGTGTCGAAGGGTAGGGCGTCGCCACCCAGCACGGAGAAGTCCATCCAGCTGTCGGGTGTCCGGCGACCGAGGTCCCCGCCGGGAATGAACACGTCGCCGGTCCCGGTAATGAGCAGGCCGTCCAGCTCGGTCTCGGAGTCGACGCGCTTGGAGGCATAGCGGATTCCGAAGTACATCGCATTCGTGAGGGCGTTGCGCGCCTCGGGCCTATCCACCACGAGGTGGGCAAACGATCCGTCCCGGGAGAACCGCAGATAGGGAGAACCCAACCAGTCTCCCTGAGGAGCGGTGGGCACTGATGCAGCGGGCAGATCTGTCATGGATTTCCTTGGGCCGGCACGCAGAGGGCGCGGGATACCCCTCGCGCGAATGAATTTCGGACTTTACGGATCAGATCTTTCAGGTTACCGTGACCCGCAACACATAGTATGACTAGTGAACCTCTCCCTCGATGAGGGAGTTCCGGGCGCCGGATGCCGGCATTCTCGTTCACATCACCCGATCCGTGTCGCATGGCTTCGGCGACATCCTCGACAGGAGAACCTCGTGGGAAAACTGGATGGCAAAGTTGCTTCATCACCGGCGCTGCGCGCGGCCAGGGCCGAGCTCACGCTGTTCGTCTCGCGGCCGAGGGCGCCGACATCGTGGCTCTCGACCTGTGCGCGCCACTGCCCGATGTCTCCTACGATTCCGCTCTACCGCAAGACCTGAAGGAGACCGCCCGTCTTGTCGAAGCACAGGGGCGTCGAATTCGTGTCTCCGAATGCGACGTCCGCGATCTGGCTCGATGCAGGTCTTCGTCGATGCAGCCGTAGCGGACTTCGGACGGCTGGACATCGTCGTCGCCAACGCCGGTATCTGTTCACCCGCCCCATGGAAAGAAGTAACACCCGAGATGTTCGCCAACACGTTGGACATCAACGTGACCGGCACATGGAACACAGTGATGGCCGCGGCACCACACGTGGCCGACTCGGGAGGCGGTTCGATCGTGCTCATCAGCTCGGCTGCCGGCCTGAAGGTCCAGCCGTTCATGGTGCATTACACGACCAGCAAATTCGCGGTGCGGGGAATGGCCAAGGCGTTCGCGGCCGAGATGGCCAAGGACAAGATCCGTGTCAACAGTGTTCACCCCACAGGCGTGAACACGCCGATGGGAACAGGCGACATCAAGACGCTGATCGGACGGAGTGTGGAAGCCAACCCGCGTCTGGGCGCCATGTTCACCAACCTGCTTCCGGTTGACTCCACCGAACCCGAGGATGTCGCCGACGCCGTGCTCTTCCTCGCCTCCGACGAGAGCAAATTCGTCACCGCACACGAGTTTGCCGTGGACGCAGGCGTAACCCAGTTCTGACCCTGACCATGTCCTCGCAGCCGAAGGAACAACGATGACCACGACCGAACCGACGAGCAAGTGCCCCGTTCACAACTTCAATCCCCTCGAGGAACTGCCCGCGGGCGAGAAAATCGCGACATACGACCGACTTCGAGATGAAGCGCCTGTCATCTGGAACGAGTTCGCGACCGGCTACTACGTCGTCACCCGGCACGAGGAGATGCTGGCGGTTCTCCAGAATCCCGACACGTTCTCGAACCGAGCGGTCACCGTGTTCGACCCGAATCCCACTTACAAGTGGATCCCCGAGATGCTGGACGGTGATGAGCACCTTCAGTGGCGTCGACAACTCGGTCCGCGCTTCTCGCCGAAGGCCGTCGCACAGATGGAGGACAAGGTTCGCCGCCGGGCCGTTGAACTCGTGGAAGGGATCCTCGCCAAAGGCACCGGATCGTGCGACTTCATGAACGAATTCGCCTTCCAGTACCCGACTTCGATCTTTCTCGACCTGATGGGACTTCCGATCGACGACCTCCCCCAATTCATGGAGTGGGAACACGAGATCCTCCACGTCGCGGGCTCGGGCGAGGAGGCATCCCGTCGTCGCGGCATCGCGATGGCCTCGGTGATCGAGTATTTCAGCGGGGTCATCGAGGCGCGGCGCGAATCTCCCGGCGAAGATCTCATCAGTGCGGCGTTGACCTTCGAGGTCGACGGGACGCCTGTGTCGGACGAAGACATGCAGAACTTCTGTCTTCTCATGTTCATGGCCGGCTTGGACACCGTTTCGGCGACCTTGGGTCTGAGCTTCATGCACCTCGCGTCGCATCCGGAAGACCGCACGCGGATCGTCGAGGATCCTTCGCTGATTCCTGCGGCGATCGAGGAGTTCATCCGCGCTTACGCGATCGTCATCCCGGCCCGGAAGGCAGCCGTAGATACGGAGATCGGCGGGTGTCCTGTCAAAGCAGGCTCCATGGTCGCTGTCCCGCTCAACGCCGCTACACGGGACGACGCTGTGTTCGAGGATGCGAAAACCGTCGAGATCACCCGCACGCCGAACAACCACATCGGCTTCGGTGCCGGTCCTCACCGCTGCCTCGGCTCACACCTGGCCCGGCGTGAGCTGAAGATCGCACTCGAGGAATGGCACAAGCGTATTCCGGTATACCGGCTCGATCCCGATTCGGCGCCCACCGAATCGGGTGGCCAACTCGGACCGAACAAAGACATCACCCTTCTCTGGGACAACTGATGACACAGTCATGGTGGCGACCTCGACACACTTTCTCCGAAGGCGCCATCCGAGAGCCTGCACGGCATGCGGCATACCCATACCCGCAATCACAATTCGGTCCATGAGCCCGTCGGGCTCTCGCGAAC
Organism: Rhodococcus sp. JCM 9791; assembly: GCA_001312645.1. Lineage (GTDB taxonomy): Bacteria > Actinomycetota > Actinomycetes > Mycobacteriales > Mycobacteriaceae > Rhodococcus. Next base: position 23,706 of record BBEG01000035.1, on the reverse strand, counting down.
CCCCGACCGGCCGACCCGGACGATCCCCAGGAGCCACCAACATGAAAATACGACTTCGGAAGCGATCGCTCGCGGCGGTTACCATCGCGCTGAGCCTTGCCCTCACGGCATGTGGGGGTGGTACCTCCGACAGTGGCGACACCGACGAGCCGGACGTCACTACTGCCGACCCCGACGGACACCTACGCGTGGGCTATGTCATTCCACCGTCACCGCTGGATCCGCACCGTGTGCAATCCGATGTTGGCGCCTATTCCTACCTGACTCCTGTGTACGACAGGTTGACCCAGCTGAAGTCCGACGGTGAGAATGCCAGCCTGGAGCCGATGATCGCCACTGATTGGGAATTCGCCCCGGACGGAATGTCGATCACCTTCGCTCTACGCGACGACGTTACTTTCGTCGACGGCCAAAGTCTGGACGCGGAGGCTGTTGTAGCCAATTTCAAGCGCGCGATCGGACCAGGATCCACGGTGTCGGGGTACCTGTCCATGGTCGAATCGGTGGAAGCTGTCGATCCACAGCATGTCCGGATCAACACCAACCGTCCCGCTGCAGACCTTCCCTACGTCCTCTCCGGCGCTGCCGGCTCCCTGGTCTCCCCGGCTGCACTCGACAATCCAGACCTCGATGTCGCACCAGTGGCTCAGGGCCGTATGTCGCGACATCGGTGAAGCTCGGCGATGCCGTCACCTACGAGCGACGAGACAATTACTGGGACAAGGACGCTCAACTCGCAAAAACGATCACCATCCAGGGAATGACAGACGACAACGCGCGATTGAACGCACTCAAGTCCGGGCAGCTCGACATTTCCTACACGATGGTCACCGGCTACGACCAGGCCAGCCGGCTCGGTACCGGTTACCAATTCGTCTCCTACCCGGTCGCCAACACATACTCGATCTATCTCAACACCTCACGTCCTGGAATCGACAACGAAAAAGTACGTCAAGCACTGAACTTTGCCGTCGATCGCGAAGGGATCAGCAAGTCCCTCACTTCCGGTCAGTGCGTCCCTGCCACACAGCTCTTCGGTGAAGGCCAGCCTGGTCATCTTGCTGAACCACCGATCGAGTACTCCTACGATCCCGACCGCGCGCGCCAACTCCTCGCCGAGTCCGGCATCGGGAATCCATCGTTCCGGATAGCCGTACCGAACGGACTCACACTTCAGGAAGGTATCGCCTCGGCCGTGCAGGCGCAGTTCAGAGAAGTCGGCGTCGAGGTCGAATTCCACCAAGGCGACTCTGTAGCTTCAGTTGTGGACTACGCATCGGGTCAGTATGACGGATTCATCCAGCCCCGAGTCGGCCAGGCAACGCCCACCATGGCGCTCGCTCGCAATTACCTCAACCCGAGGAGCTTCCCGGGCACGCCGCCAACCGAGTTCATCGACGCTGTCGAGCGCTCTTACGATCCAACCCTGAGCGACGAGGAGCGCGCACAGGTGGTCGGTCAAGCGACGTCGATCGTCACTGCGGATGCGTTCGACGTGTTCATCTACGCCGTCCCGGGCCAGTTCGCAGCCACCGACAAGGTGATCGGCCTCGACACGATGGGAATCTCCCACTTCCAGAGCATCTTCGACGTTCGCTACCTGGGCATCGCCAAATGAGACCCGGGTAATGCCTGCGCTGATGTGCATCGAGTGACCACCGATCTAGAAAAACGTAAGGATCACAGTGCACGACAGGATTTCTCTGAGTTGTCTCAACTTCCCCACGTTCACCCTCCCGGAGACACTGAATGCACTGGCCGAACTGGGGGTGAAGAGGACGACTGTCCCGGGAACGCTGCTGGCAAACCACGGTTGGGTAAGGGCATTACAACTTATCGATGACTCGGACATATCCGCCGCAGCGTTGATCGCACCGTTCCCCAAATCGCTGGGGGACAGGGGCACGTGGACAGACATGAGGCAGGAATTCTGCACCACAATCGACGCTGCCGCCGAACTGAAGGCGACCGCGGTGTACTCGGTGACCGGCCCTCTCATCGAGCAGCGCGACACATCGGTTGCTGCATTCGTCGACTTCATCGAGCCCATCGTCGATTATGCCCAGCACAAGGGCATCCACATGTCACTCGAACCGACCTTGCCCAGCTTCGCATGGGTGTCATTCGCGACCTCCATTGCCGAGGCCCAAGATCTGATGAACGCCACAAACCTTCGGATGTGTCTGGATCTCTTTCACGCCTGGCAAGATCCCCGGCTGGACTCATTTCTTTCCGAGGACAACGACCGGATCTCACTTGTTCAGGTGGGCGACGGCATCTTCCGAGACGGCAGCCAGGTCAAAGCGAATCTTGGAGACGGAATAATTCCGCTCACCTCGTTGATCAGCAAGGTCGAAAATGCCGGATACAAGGGCGTGTACGACATCGAGGTCACTCCGAGCAAAGATTACTATCCAGAAGGTCTGATTCCTGCGGCGCGACGAGCAGTCGAACGGCTCGACCGACTGCTTTCGAGCCTGCCGACCTAGAAACTCGTGGACACCAAGATCCTGCTTCCCGGGATGCTTGATCGCGGTCACGGGACAATAGTGAACATCACCTCCAGCGCAGCAACAATGTCGCCGTCCGCTGCTGCAGGGAAGGGCGGATGGGCGCACGCGTATGCGGTGGGCAAGGCATCCGGTCACTGGCTGGTCCCGACGCTTCACGTCGAGTTCGCAGACTGCGGGACCAGAGCTTTCAACGTGGAGCCGGGTTTTGTCGCCACGGAACGCAACATGGTCATTTCCGAGGACATGGGGCACGACATCTCAAGGCGGCGTCACCGGACGTCGTCGCAGCGGCCGTGGCTTGGATCATCATGTCACCGGGTGCTGATTCCTATACGGGTACTACTCTGGAAGCGCAACGACTGGCTGCAGTAATGGAGTGACCTGCACGGCATGCTTCTTCCTGGACACCAATGGTCGGGCCACGCAGCGCGAGTCGATCAAGCGTGAGTCTCTGTCTCACCGTCGCGTCGGGGCCGCCGTGAGCACGGTCAACGCGTCTCGGTGTCTGAGAATCGGAAAGGCGTGCAGGGCTTGAGGTGCCGCACCCGGGTTTTCTCCGGCGAGAGCCGCAGACCCGTAGATGCCACGACCTCGTCGACCTGTTCGCGCACCGCACTGGTGTTGTCCTCGGTCCCATGAACGAGGACGGCGAAGTTGTCGGAGCCGCGGACCAGTCGCCACGTCGGTGACCCCTTGCGGCGACGATATGCCCGATTGCCCTCCATCAAGGCGACGTGCTCGATCCGATCGAAGCACGCCTCGATGCCCCGCATCGGAAACGGCCGAAACAATCTATCCTTCAGGAAGACCCGTAGCGCAACCGAAGGTGCGCCAGACTGATATTCAGATGTCGCTGACGGCATCGAACGTGACCGGGACCGCGGTCATCGTCGGCATGTGATTGATCGTTTGGACGTTCGTATCGCACGTCAACAGTGCTGCGACGTTGCTACCGTGGTCGTGGGGATCGGCATCCGAATCCAACGATCCGTAACAATGCGTCATAGACACGATGCCCCGCCGCACCGTCTCGTCCGGAACCGCGACAGCCTGGATTGAACCGTGACGAGACCGGATGATTACTGCGTCGTCCTCAGAAATACCGCGTTGCCGAAGATCGGCGGGATGGACGAAGGCAGGGTTGAAGGTGCGACGCGCAAGCCCGGGTATACCCCGGCCCACGGAGTTCATCAGCTCACGTTCACGCCGGACCACAAGTCTCAGTGAGAACTCGTCGACGACGGCACCGGATCTGCTCAACGCTACTTCGAGTTCATGCGCAACCCCCTGTGGAAACAATTGGAGCCTGTTCTCGGCTGCATCGGGAGAGGGCGGCAACACGGTCGAGGATCGTGGTGGTGGGCGGAGTCCGCCGCCGGCAGCAACGACGTCGGCCAGAGGGACCCGACCACGTTCTGCAAGCATCGCGAGCAGTTCGTCGGAGGTTGGTGTCATGCCAGGGTCGAGGACGCGACCGGCGAACTTCACGTCGATGTGCATCTCCGTGGCGAGACGGAACCAGAACTGCCAGTCCTCGATTACTCCGGGTGGCGGATCCACCAGCGGCGGGGTGTACTGGGCGTACGGCGTGGTGAAAGACGCCTCCATCGCAGCAGTGTGATCGGCACGTTCGTACATTGTCGTGGGAGCGATGACATAGTCGGCGAGCTGTGCAGTCTCGGACATGTGTGTGTCGACACATACCAGAAGATCGAGAGATCGCAACGCCCGCAACGTTTTGTCTTTGTCCGGCAGAGCGCTCGCCGGGTTACCCCCGGAGACGAGAAGCGCGCGAACCTGGTCGACGCCCGGCTGTAGAATTTCGTCGGCCAGAATTCCCGAGGGCAGTTGTCCGTTGAGGTGCCCACTCCGCCTACGCGGCTGTGAAATCCGGACTCCCAACTACGTCCGGGCGGGGCGACTTCCGCGCGCGGTGTGACTGAGCGTGACAGCGCAGACCGGTCTTCGACACTGTCGCCTTCGCGAGCGAATCGGCCGCAGACCGCGTTGAGGCACGCGGCAAGATGTTCCGCCACATTGGAATCCGGGCCCATACATACCCCGGTTCCGGTCGACACCATCCCACTCGATGCGCGGCCGAACATCCTTGCTGCAGTGACGAGGTCCGCGGAGGGGACGTCACACACCCGCTCGACGAGATCCGGTGTGACACCGGAGACCGCTTTCGCAAGCTCGTCGAGCCCGTCGACATAGCGGTCGCAGAACTCCCGATCGTGCAACTCCTCAGTGAGGATGACGTTCAAGATTCCCGCAAAAATGACGGCATCGAAGCCGGGACGCGTTTGAAGGTGTAGATCGGCTCTCGATGCCGTCTCGGTCCTCCGCGGATCAATGACGATCAACTCGAGTCCACGATCTCTGGCTGCCCTCAAGGACGCCGAGGGGTTCGCCATCAACGCTCCGTCACCATCGCCCCCGTTCACCGACACAAGCGGATTCGTGCCGGCGAGTATCCAGACGTCCGAGTCGTGGAACTTCTGTCGCCCGCCGAGATATTGCCCCATCCGCTCCCGAACAATCCATTTGGCCGACTGATCGATGGTCATGGTGGAGAACAACTTGTGTGAACCGAGCCCTCTGAACCACCCGCGGACCATCGGGCCGGTCAAGGTAGCGAAGTTGTGTTGGGTCCCCATGAACAGACCGATGGCATCGGGCCCGTTGCTGCCGATCACGTCGCCGAGGCGTTCCGCGATCTCCGCAGCCGCCTCGTAGGCAGGGACAGGCTCGAATTCGCCGTTGCGGTTTCGACGAAGCGATGTCGCGAGTCGTCCTGGGGCGTACATCAGGTCGCCGCCTTTACGTCCCTTAGCAGGAGTATCCACTCGAGACAGGATGGGTCCGGTCTCCGAGCACCTTCGATACACGGTTGTCGCGAACGTCCACCATCGTTCCGCACATCGCCTGGCACAAGCGGCAGAACGACTTTTTCAGAGCCATGAGATTCCTCCACAAGGTATATTCCGGATGGGCGCAACAATCTTCGTTCGTCGGCGCTGCGTCCGCACCGTGTGTGCGTGCGGTGACTGCGTCCAGCAACACCGCCCTTCCCCGTAGTCGCGTCGGCGACGATCACCGGCGGTGTGATACATGTGCTCGATTACGGTTTGATGGAACGCGCCTGCCTGAAGAGGTCGATGGACCACACATCCTGATCCTCACCGTAGACAGTGCGACCTTCGATCTCGAATTCGAGCAATGTGTTGATGCATATGTTCGTAGCCCCCGGCAGGATCATCCGGCTACGGGCACGACCTGTGGCAGCGACTTCGGTGCCACTCTCGTCCACAACGGAGATCTCGAGAGTTTCCACCCATGAATGTATGTTGTTGCGCACCAACTTCCGGTCCCCCGCTACCACACTGGTGACCTCCTCGCCGCGGCGGAGGTACCCCGAGTGGATATCGTCGCTGGTGGCGGTCGGGGCCGAGTATGTCAGCAAACTGCACTCCCGATCGCCCAGCCACGTGTATCCCACCCGCCCGTATCCCCGTTCGGTCCGCGCGCCCCACGAACGGTCGCGCATCGCATAGCAATCGACCGCGATGCGCTCACCGTCGAGCAGTACGTGTCCGGTGACGTGACCGATCTGGTCGTAGTGCGACGCCGCAGGATACGGTGGCGTTCCGTGACGGAGCGGCACCGGCTGTTCGAGCCCACGGAAAGTCAAGTCGACGTCGATGCGTTTCCGATCGTCGTAGCGAAGGCCGTAGACCATGCCCGAATCGATCACTTCAATCGTCGCGCCCGTTGGGATCGACAATACGTTGCCTTCTACCGTGGGCAGCTTCAGCGCGGAGAAATTCTCGTAGAAGGGCAGCTGCCAAGCTCGACGCCCGTGTCGTCCCACATCCACATTCCGCCGTGCGTTATGCCGGCGTTCTGCCTGACACCCGTGTAGATCCACGCCCCGATATTGCGCTCCGGAACGAAGAACGAGAACCAGAAGGTCTCGTTCTCGTAGAAACTCCCCGACACGATGAAGGTAGTCGTCGGTGTCTGTGAACGGTGATTCCAGCGAGGTCACTGTGGTGCCTTTCGGGTTGTAACGCCACTCGACTCGAGAGCGGTGTCTTGCGCGGACCCGTTCCGATTCAGATCCGATGGCATGGCCTGTTCCACGAGAACCTCTTTCCCGATTGCTTCGATCGCATCGATGCACTGCTCGACGTCGTTGTCGGGAGTGGTCATGACCAATTGGTCGATACCAAGATTCGCGAGCTCACCGATTCGCTGTCGGAGTTGATCTCTGTGCGGTGCCGCGATGTCGGAGCTCCTCGCGGACTGCAGCTGCACAGTCACTTCACTGCGAGTTCTCCCTGCACTCCCGATCAAGCCCTCCAGGTCTTCGATTGCACTACGCATCTCTTGGTCGGTATCCATGGACACCGTTCCCGTCGTTCGAACTCCGGCAGAACCCAACTGAACGGGACTCCAACCGTTGCCGAGCGCTGCTGCACGGCGTCGGGCTCGCCGCCCATTTCCTCCGATCCAGAGCGGTGGATGCGGGAGTTGGACCGGACCGGGTTCGATAGCCACTCCGCGAGCAGCGAATCGTTTCCCTTCGTAACGGAATTCCGGATCGGTGAATACTCGGCTCAGGATCTCGAGAGCTTCGTCGAAGTCTGCTCCGCGAGAGTCGTAGTCGACGCCGAGAGCCGAGAACTCCGAACGCAGGTAACCCGGTCCGGCAACCACGTCGATCCTGCCGTCCGACAACCGGTCGACAGTGGCAATCTGCCTGGCGGCCAACAGCGGATTCCGGTACGGCAACACGAGCAGGTGGGTCATGAGTCGGATTCGCGTGGTCACCGCTGCACAGAACGCCAGTGCGGTCAGGGGATCAAAGCTGGCGTGGCCGCCACTTTCCAGCCATTTACGAGAGGGTGCAGGATGATCCGTCATTGCGACAGCGGTGAACCCGGCGAGCTCGGCGGCCTGCACGACTCGTGCCACCGTCTCCGGCTGGGCAAAGCGTGGGTCCGAACCAGAGTTCCCGAGGGGGTACTGCAGCGTGAATTGCATCGGTCCTAGAACCTTTCGGGTTCGTGGACCTCGATGAGCACAGCACCACCCTGGCCACCACCCGCACACATGGCCGCAACACCGATACCGCCGCCGCGACGACGCAACTCGTGGACCAGAGTGGTGAGCATACGAGCCCCGGACGCTGAGATGGGGTGCCCGAGGCTGCAACCGCTGCCGCTGGTGTTGACGAGGTCCTCGTCGATCCCAAGGGTGCGGCACGCCGCGATCGGCACGGAGGCGAAGGCCTCGTTGATCTCCCACAGGTCCACACCGGACACGGCCAGACCCGCACGATCGAGAACCTTGGGGATGACCTCGACCGCCGCCATTCCATTGCGCCGGGGTTCGACGGCGACGTTGGCCCACGCCCTCACGGTCGCGAGTCGAGTGAGGCCTTCGGCTGCGGCCAGGTCGTCGGCGACCAAGGTCAGTGCCGCCGCGGCGTCGTTGACGCCACTCGAATTGCCGGCGGTGACGGAGAAACCGTCGATCTCCGGATGGAGTACCCGCAGTGCCGCAAGCTTGTCGAGTGTGGAACCGCGCCGGGGGTGTTCGTCGACCGCGAAGACGAGGGACGAGCCGTCTTTTTGGAGTGCTTTGATAGGGACGATCTCGTCGTCGAACAGTCCTGCGTCGATCGCGGCGACAGCGCGTTCATGCGAGCGAAGTGCCCACGCATCCATGTCTTCGCGTGTGAGTCCGGCCTCCTGGGCGGTGTTCCATCCAACGGTGATGGTCATGTCGCGGTTGGGGGCCTCGGGGCTGTCCGGATGTGCGGGACTCATCCAGTTGTCGATCCACTCGTCGGCGGTGCCGGGAACGCGATGCTGCTGCCTGGGATTGAGCGAGGACGAATGAACTCCACCCGCGACGACGGCACGGTCCATGCCGGACCGGATCGACCCGCCCGCATTCTGCACTGCAGTGAGACTGCCCGCGCAGTGCCGATTGACCGACTGGCCGGGAGCATGCACCAGGCCGGCTTCGACCGCCGCGTAGCGGGCGACGTCACCGCCTCCGTAGTTGGACTCGGCGAGTATGACGTCGTCGATTATCCGGGTGCCAGTCCGGAACGTGCGACAGCTTCCGTGATGACGAGTTGGGCCATCTCGGCGGGTGTTGTTTCGGTGAGTGAGCCCTTGAAGGAGGTGCCGATCGGCGTGCGGACGGCACTGACGATTACTGCTTCAGTCATATTTCCTCCTGAGTATCCATGTGGCGAAGACACCGGCCTACTAACACCACAAGATAGACGACTTAGTTATATATGCCAATGGGATATCGAGCTCCAGATCGTGCGACACGAGTCTCCGTTGATCCAAGATCACGACCGCGGGGCAGGACGATTGCCCTGCCCCGCGAAATCGACTATTCGGTCACGGCAAGTCCGCGGGGAACCCACGCGAGCGGGCTCGTTGTGCCCGCGTAATCACTGTCCGCACTGAACCCTTGCACCCTCTTGTTGACTATCCACTGGTCGTCGATCCACACTATCGGGGCCGCGATGGCCTGCTCCACGAGATAGCGATTCACATCCCGGTACCGCGCAGCGCGCTCGGCGTCGTCGAGGCGATTGTCTGCGGCCTCGGCGAGCATCAGCGTGAACTCTTCCGGCATCCCCGTGGGCTGGAATCTCGGTCCCCACCGAGTGGCGGCGCCGGCGCTGAACTCCGTACCGGTCTGGGCAAAGGTCAGCATCGAGGCATTGCGTCCTTCCATCCACTGTGAGCCGATCGTCTGCGGGTCGACGACGATCGGCCGAATCCGGATCCCCACCTCTGCGAGTTGCTCCGCGACGACGTCGGACGTGCCCGGGACGATAGCCTGCGAGATCAGCATGTCACCCAGATCGATACCGTCGGGGTGGCCGGCCTCGGCAAGCAGGGACTTCGCCTTCTCGGGGTCGTAGTCGTATGTGCCCGCCAACTCCGGGTCGTACCCAGCGAAGCCCTCGCGGGCGTACTGCTCCGTGACTTCGGAGCCGGGCATCAGTGCTTCGACGAGCGTCTGCCGGTCGATCGCGTGGTTGATCGCCTGTCGCACTTCGAGATTGCCGAGTGGCTCGATATCGGGGTTGAACACGAGTTGCACTCCGGTACCGGTAGGCACCTGAACTACTTCGAGGTGGTCCTGCCCTGCAACCTCGTTGCCGTAACTCTGGTAGTTGCCGAGGTCCACCTGCTCGCTGATCACGGCGTTGACGTAGGCCTGCTTGTCGCCGATGGCTTCGAAGGTCACGGACTCGACTTGCGCGGCATCGGGATCCCAGTAATCGTCGTTGTCCCGAACGAGTTCGAGACGCTCGCGCGGTGTGAACGACGCGACGCTGTAGGCGCCCGACCCGTTCGCCTCGGTGGCGGGGTCTCCGTTTGCGATCAGGTCAGGGTGCATGATGAATCCGGCGCACTCGGCCAGCACGTACGGGATCGTCGGCGTCGGGCTGTCGAGGGTCAGCCTGACCTCGTACGGCGCTGTGACGTCCACGGCGGTCACGGGTGCCATGCGTTTGGACACGACCGGAGTGTCAAGTGTGCGTGCGCGATCCAAGCTGGCCTTGACTGCGGCGGCATCGAGGGGCGTGCCGTCACGGAAGGCGACATCCTCGCGCAGAACGAGATTCAATGCGAGTCCGTCGTCGCTGTACGACCAATCGGTCACCAGACGCCCCTTGGGATTGCCCTGAGCGTCGATGGCGAACAGCTGGTCGTACACCATCGGCATCGTACTGAGAAGCCACACAATCTCGGATGTTGTGGCGTGAGGGTCCAGGCTCGGGGTGCCTGCCACGTTGGCCACATGGATCACACCGTTCGGATCCACCACACCGGAATTATCCTCGGTCGGCTTCGAACATCCGACGAGTAGAAGCGATGCGGTACACACGATCACCGCAGCTTTCGTCCAGTAGTATCTTTTCACCCATGCGCTCCTTTGAGGGACATTGCCGAACGAGCCCGGCTCGAATCTGAGCCGGGCTCGATGCCGAAGGGTCAGGCGATCCCGATACCCTTGGTGAAGAGGAACTCCTCGATGCCCGCCTTGCCGCCTTCCTTCCCGAGGCCGCTGAGTCCGAGCCTCCGAACGGCCGGTTCACGGGGAGGTTGGACGCACCGTTGATCAACACCTCACCGGTGACCAACTCTTCCGCCACCCGCAGACCACGCTTGAGATCCTTGGTGTGCACGTAACCCGACAGACCGTACCGAGTGCTGTTGGCGATCTCGATCGCGTGCGCCTCATCACGGAACGGAATGATCGAAAGAACCGGCCCGAACACCTCGTTCTGCGCCAGATCCGACTGCGGGTCGACGTCGGCGAACACCGTCGGCTGCAGGAAGAACCCGCCCGCGAGTTCACCGCCGAGCCCTGCCGGCTCACCGCCCGTGACCAGCCGTGCGCCGTCCTCCTTCGCCTTCGCGATCACACCCTGGATCCGCTCGAACGCAGCCTGGTTGACCACCGGACCGGCGAAGGTCCCCTCCGCGAACGGATCACCGACCACGATCTGCTCGGCGATGGCCTTGACGGTGGCCACGACCTGCTCGTAGATCGACTCCTGCACAAGCATACGAGTGGGGAACGCACACCCCTGCCCGGACATCGCACCGACCGACATGACCGTGCCGAACCCGCACGCGGCCTCCAGGTCCGCATCCTCGAACACGATGTTGGCGGACTTGCCACCGAGTTCGAGCACCGCCGGCTTCATCGTCGGCGCGCACGCCGCAAGGATCTTCGACGCCGTGGCCGGCCCCCCGGTGAACGAAACCTTCTTGACCTGCGGGTGTTCGACAAGCGCCGCACCGGACGCGGCATCGCCGGGCAGAATGTTGATCACACCGGGCGGAAAGCCCGCTTCGACAACGAGAGCAGCGAACAGTTCCCCCGAGAACGGCGTCAGCTCGGACGGCTTGACCACCACGGTATTGCCTGCGGCCACCGCGGGAGGAATCTTCATTGCCAGAGAAATCAGCGGCCCGTTCCAGGTGATGATGATGCCCACCACCCCGTAGGGCTGACGCAGGGTGTAGCCGAATTCGCCGTCGGCGGTCAGCGTCGACGTCACCTCGGCGGTGATCTTGTCGGCCCATCCGGCGTAGTACCGCGTCCACGCGATCGACTTCCCCACGAGGTTCGTAGCGGTTCCCAATGCGGTGCCATTGTCCATCACCCCCAGCCGGCCGAACTCTTCGGCGTTGGCCTCGATCAGATCTGCCAGTCGATTCAACAGCCGAGCCCGCTCCGCCGGAGCGGTGCGTCTCCACGATTCGAATGCCTCCGCAGCTGCGGCCACCGCGCGATCGACCTCGGCCGGGCCCGCCATCGGAATGGCCTTGTCTACCTTGCCCGTAACCGGGTTGACGTGATCGAACGTGCCGGCCGATCCCGCTGCCAATCGTTCGGCGCCGATGTGCAAGTGAACGTCGGGGCGGGTCAGATCCGTTACTGCAGTGGTCACAATCGCTCCTGTTGTCGTGTTCGGAATTCGGGTGCGGTACTAGCGGATGGTGAAGCCGGCGTCGAGTGGCAGCGCAACCCCGGTCACGAACTTGGCCTCGTCGGACACGAGCCATGCGACGGAGTTGGCGATATCTTCGGACTGCAGGATCGGGATCGGCAGTGCGTTCTGCATGCTTGCCATCCCCGAGCTTTCGCCCGCGGCGGCAGCGGCGAACAACTTTTCCATCGTTTCGTTCATCGTCATGCCGGACACAACCCCGGTGGGGTGGATGGTGTTCACGCGAATCCACTCGGGCGCGTACTGATTCGCGAGTGACTGCATCAGCCCGACCAGACCCCGCTTTGCCGCGGTGTAGGCCTGGGCTCCGGCCCTATCGGATGCGGTGCCCTTCAGTCCGGCGCTCGAACTCGTGAGGACGATCGACCCGCCCCGTCCGCCTTCGCGCAGGAGAGGCAACGCGGCCTCGACCGTGTTCCATGCACCGGTGAGATTGGTATCGATGATGTCACGCCACAGGGTTTCGCGTTCCTCGTCGGCGCACGGCGTCAGGCGAACGATGCCGGCGTTGGCGATGACGATGTCCACACGGCCGAATTCCGCGGCGCCTTCTCGGAACGCCGCGGCCAGCCCGGCACGATCCCGCACATCGGCGACTCGACCGACCATTCGACGGCCCTCGGCTTCGACAAGCCGGATCGTCTCGTAGAGATCGTCGCGTGAGGCGTTGGGATAGTCCATCGAGTCGATGTCCTTGCAGATGTCGACACCGATGATGTCGGCGCCGAGCGAGGCCAGCTTGACAGCGTGCGCGCGTCCCTGCCCACGGGCGACGCCGGTGATGAATGCGACTCTGCCTTCGAGATCGGTCAAGAGAATCCTTTCGGAGGGGGAAGCGCCCGGCAGACCGTGCGCGCAAAGTGGTACGAGGGTCACGTCGCACCTCGACAAAGACGCAGAGGATCACCTAGATGAAGATGTTAGGCACGTCACAGAGTATTACGGACGCTTGAAGTCCGCAAGGGCGTTGCTCCCACCACTGCGCAAAATGTAAGGATCGAGGGATATAGTTCGACATCCGGAATGAGGAGCAATGCCCGACGAGCAGCAAAGACCAACCGGGCGTCCGCGCGACCCCGACGTCAGCGAACGTCTCATTGCTGCCGCGCTCGAGGAGTACGCCCGAACCGGCTGGGCCTCGTTCACGATGCAGGGAGTCGCGCGTCGCGCCGGCGTCGGCAAATCTGCGCTCTACCGTCGCTGGGCAACGAAGGAGCAATTGCTCATTGCCAGCGTCGAATCGGTCGCCTTACCGCTCGCCACTACAACCGATTCCGGTAACCTTCGCGACGATCTCACAGAGGTCGCAACCCGGAACCTCCGTCACTTCCTCGACCCCACCGGGTGGGCAACCCTGCGTATCACGGTCGACTTCACCGCTGCCCCCACGATGCTCGGCCCGTTCCAGGAGCGAATTACCGCGGCGAGCCGAGCCGGCATCACCACCGTCTTCACGCGGGCCATCAACCGTGGCGAAATCGCATCCGATGTGCCTGTTCGCCCTCTCGCGCAAGCACTCGTAGGTTCCATCCTGGTGCACGTTCTCTCGATGTCTCTGGACGAACGCGACGACGCACGACAAGACACAGCAGCACACGTCGAACCTCTCGTCGATGTGATCATGAGGGCAGCAACCCCGCACCCCTCGCCTTGACCGGATCGACGACGACGATTCCGGACCTCGGAGTACACAGCAGAAGGTCCTGCAAATACGGACTTTGACAGTTACGCGCGTCACATCTAGGTTAATACCACCGTATTATTCAATGCAGTGGCTATCCAGAGGGCATCCGTCGATGAAACCCAGCGTTCCTCCACTTTCCCCGCCCAATCCCAGCTCCGACATGCCGACACGTGAGCGTCTCATCATCTCGGGCGAATACCTCATCGCCGTGCACGGTCTCGACGGGATGTCACTGCAGGAGGTATGCGGACTCGCCGGCACATCGAACCGATCGGCGGTGCAGTATCACTTCGGCGACAGAGAAGGACTCGTTCGCTCGATTCTCGAGTATCGTCTGCCCCAGATCAATTCCCGTCGCGATGAGTTGCTCGTCGAAGCCGGGCACGATCTGTACGCTTTGGTTTCCGCACTGATGCTTCCGCTCGCGGAGGACGTCGAGTACGGCGATAGCCACTACGTCGGGTTTCTCCGAAAGATCACGATGGCCGGCCTGGTGCAGGAGCAGTATTACGATCTCGACCCGCGCATCAATGGCTCTGCACTCGAATGCCTCGAACGGATCGGCACAATCCTCGTCCCGCTGCCCGTTGCGGTGGTCCAGCAACGACTACGAACGTTTCTCACGAGCTTTCCTGCAGTGCTCGAGCAGCGTAGCGCCGAACTGCTCCGAGGAACGGCAGTGTCGTTCGAGTTTTTCATTTCAGACCTGCTCGATTCCCTGGTCCACATGCTGTCGGCACCGGTCTCCGACCGCACCCGACGCCACCTTCCCCACTAGCGACTCCCCGACCCTCGCCCCGGCCGTCACATACGCGCAGCTGAACTAAGGAATTCGACAATGGCCATACAACTGTCTCTTCGTCCACTGTCCGGAGCAATCGGCGCGGAGATCACCAACCCACCGGACTTCACGACGCTGACAGCCGACGACGCCACAGCATTCGAGCACGCTCTTGCCGCACACGGCGTACTCGTGATGCATACGGACTCACTCGATCCGGCACAGCACCGCGCATTCGCGTCGATCTTCGGCGAGTTCAACACCCCCGGACTGATCGCTTCGCTGGCAGACGATGGCTACCCGGAGATCGGAGTGATCTCCACCGACAACGGACTGGCCGCCTACTCGCACGAATGGCACGCAGATGTCACGTGAATGGAGGAGCCGGTCCGGTTCTCCACCTTGCACATGCAGGTATCTCCTCCGCATGGCGGGGACACCATGTGGTCCAGCCAGGTCGCGGCGTACGACGCACTATCGGACCGCATGAAGGCACACCTCGACGGGTTGACTGCGCATCACTCCGCCCACGTCAATCGTCCGGAATTGTGCGCACAACATCCCGTCGTCACCCGTCATCCGCTGACCGATCGCAGGTCCCTGTTCACGAACAATCTATTCACTCGCAGCATCGCCGACATGGATCCACTCGAGAGCAAGGCTCTGTTGGATTTCCTCGCGGCCCACTCGACGCGGCCGGAGTTCACCTGCCGTTGGCAATGGCGTGCAGGAGATCTCGCAATCTGGGACAACCATTACGTTCAGCACTACGCCGTGGGCGACTACACCGCCGACCGTAAGATTCACCGCATCGAAGTCCGTAAGGTAGCCCCGCTGGACGCCGTCGCCGAGTACACGCCGGCATGAGTACCGGTCGGGACGGGGTCCTGCACACAAGCCATCTTCATGGCCTTCGAAGGGTATCGATGATTCGTAAACTACTCGCCACTACGGCCGCGACTGCCCTCCTCGCGGGAATCGTCGCCGGCTGCAGTAGCAGTTCGAGCGCGACCACGGATTCGGGCGCGATCGACCGTTCCGCGGTGCTGCGCATAGGTGGCACGCAGGAACCAACTCGCTCGATCCCCACATGGCAGCCAGTGAACTCGCCTCGTTCAAGTTCGGGCTCGCCGCGATCTACGACCGGCTCTTCACAATCAGCTCCACAGGCGATGTCGAGGGCATGCTCGTAACGTCGTCGGAGTACAGCGACGACGGGCGCACCTTGACACTCGCCCTCCGCGACGATGTCACCTTCCGCGACGGAACAGCGCTCGACGCACAGGTCGTCAAGGTAAATCTCGACGTGCACGGACTACAGAGCCCTGTTGTTCACACACTCATGGAACCCGTCGAAGCGGTGACCGTGGTCGACGACCACACCGTTGCCCTGAATCTCACTACCCCGACGACCGCGATCCCAGAAGCGCTGGCCGGCATGGCCGGGATGATGATGCATCCCGATCTCGTCGCGAACGGCGATCCTGCGACGGAACCGAACGGATCCGGTGCATACAGCGTGGAAAGCTATGCGCCACAAGAGCGTCTTACCCTTGTGCGCGACCGTGAGGACTACTGGGACGCCGACGCCGCACAATTGGCCGGCTCGAATACATCGTGATTCCCGATTTCCAGGCATACACCAATGCGCTGGCAGGCGGCCAGATCGACATCGGCTCGTTCCAGCCGGGCAACGTGGCCGCGTTGGAGGGTCGCGACGGGCTGACGACGGTGCCCGTACTGCAGGGGACCGGCGTCGAACTCTACTTCAATACCGGCAAGGAACCGCTCGATGATATCCGGGTTCGACGGGCCATCAATCACGCTTACGACCGCGAAGCAATCGTAGAAGCGCTGTACCCTGCTCCGAAGCCCGTTACCAATACACACCCGAGGGACTGGCCGGCTACGACGAATCGCTCGACGGGTTCTACGACTACGACCCCGAGGCAGCGCGGGCACTACTGGCAGAAGCGGGCCACCCCGACGGTATCGATCTGGCACCGTCCTGATTTCGAGCGCGATCACACCCGGTCTCGCGGATGTTCTCGCCGAGCAACTCAGCGAGGCAGGCATCACGTTCGAACCACGAATCGTCGACGCATTCGAAGGCACGTCGCGTTCGGTGCCGGCGGAGCGTCGGCGTTCCTGCACTTCTCCTCCGTCGGGACCAGCCTTGCCGGCGGCGCACCGTTCCGCTGGGAAGCCGCACTGAACCCGGGCGGCGTGACACCCGAGTACACCGAACTGCGCGCTATGGCAGTGGACTCACGACGATCGCCCGAGGAGCGTGAGACCGCCGCTGTCGCACTGAACCGTTATCTCGTCGGGCAGGCCCTCGCAGCACCGATCGTCTGGATCGAGTACCAGTGGATCATGAAAGACAACGTGGTCGGCTTCAGCCCCGAAATGGATTACGCGACGACGTGGGGACCCTACGACCCCCGCTATCTCGCAATGACGAACTGACGCTGATCAACTCGAAAGTTTTGCCCCGAACCGGGATTCATCCATCGACCCCGGTGATGAATCCCGATTCTCCTGTGCGATGACGCAGGGCAGTGACATGACCCAGACCCACCCGCCCCGCTTCCCCCTTCCGTGGTGGTGGCAGATCGTCATCGTGTCCCTGAGCTTGGCAGTCTTCGTGGCTGCCTCCACGCTGCACTCGGCATGACATCCGATCCGGGGCTCCAGCCCCAGCGCACCGCATTGGCTTGGCAACGCACCGGCCTTGGTGATGTTACTAACCTGCGCTACAACCAGTTTCGCCGCACTCCGGCACGGCCTCCCGGGTCTCGCCGTCGGTTCGATCCTCGCCGCTGCTGTCTGCAGCGTGGGCTTCGCCGCTTCCCGAAAGGCACTAACCGCAGAATCGGCGTGGGCAGCATGTGGCCCACCATGGTCGCCATCGCGACACTCGCCGTGATCACGTCGCTCGCCTGCTGTGCCCTCGCCATCTCGAGAATGTGACGGGAGCCCTCAGGCGAAGCCTGCGACCGTCCGCGGATGGTACGGGGATTCGAGTGCCGCGCACTCCTCATCCGTCAATTCGAACTCCAGCGCGGCCAGCGCGTCAGTGAGGTGCTTAGGTTTGGTGGCGCCGATGATCGGTGCTGTCACGGCCGACCGGTTCAGTACCCACGCGAGCGCTACCTGTGCTCGTTCCACGCCCCGTTCGTCCGCGATGCGGCCGACTGCATCGACGATCGGCTTGTCGTCGTCTCCGTACAGACCCTTACCGAATTCGTCGCTCTCGGTGCGCGCGCTGGTCGTGTTCCATGTCCGGGTCAAGCGGCCACGGGCGAGCGGACTCCACGGCAGCACTCCGACGCTCTGGTCCTCGCACAGCGGCAGCATCTCGCGCTCCTCCTCGCGGTAGAGGAGGTTGTAATGGGGCTGCATCGAGATGAAGCGGGTCCAGCCGTGCAGGTCGGCCGTGTACAGCGCTTTGGAGAACTGCCACGCGTACATCGACGACGCGCCCACATACCGGGCCTTACCCGACCGCACGAGATCGTGCAGTGCCTCGAGAGTTTCCTCGATCGGGGTTCGAGGGTCCCAGCGGTGGATCTGGTACAGATCGATGTAGTCGGTGCCCAGGCGTCGTAGGCTCGCATCCACCTCGGTCATGATCGCCTTGCGCGACAAGCCACTTCCGTTGGGGCCCGACCGTACTCGACCGAATACCTTTGTCGCGATCACGACATTCTCGCGCTTGGTGTATTCCTTCAGTGCACGCCCGAGGATCTCTTCACTGGTGCCACCCGAGTAGCTGTTCGCGGTGTCGAAGAAGTTGATGCCCGCCTCGACAGCCGTGCGGATGAACGGCGTGGCGTCGTCCTCGCCGAGAGTCCATGCGTGTTGGCCGGCGCCGGGAGTGCCGTAGCTCATGCACCCCAGCGCGAGCCGGGACACCTGCAGGCCACTGTTGCCGAGTCGGATGTATTTCACGTTGCCTCCCGCTTGCTATTCGGCTGCCACGGAAGTGCGCCGAGCGATGAACAGCCCTTCGGCGGTGGCGCTGACCTCACCGTCGACGACGATCTCTCCCACCGTGAACCGTTTTCGACCCTCGTGCCTCAACTGCTTCGCGCGCACTGTGACCGGCCGGTACAGCGGAGTCGGACGCTGGTACCGAATTTCGAGTCGGGCGGTCATGCCATTGTTTCCGGCACGGTGGTTGGCGACGGCGAGCGCGGCATCGAGCAGTGCAGCGCAGATGCGCCGTGCACCGCGGCAGGTGGGCCTTGATACGGCAGACCGAGCGTGACCTCACCCTCGACCCACCCGTCCTCCGCGACGTGCATGACGAGCGGTGGTGCGAGTGTGTTCTCCGGTCCGGTGACCGGGTCGTGCCGGACGACACCGTCGCCCTCCCACATCCCGAGCAAGCGATCTGTGGCCGGTTCGGTGTGTCTTTCGAGTTCGTCAGCGATGTCGCGGAGTCGCTCGGTGGTCAGCGGTATGTGCGCGGCGTTTGGTGTCGTGAGGGAGAGCGCCTCGACGATACGACGGAGTTGGCTCGCGGTGTCGTCGAGCGGGGACTCGCCGGGGACGGCCGTCAGGTACTTCTCCGCACCGGTGTAGTAGCGCGACAGCTCTTTCCGGGAATCCGGAATGTTCCACGTGACCACATTGCCTCCTGATCGACCGACCGGAACATCTACTGTGTGGGATTCAGCCGCTTCTCGATGAACAGCCCCTCGGCCGACACCGCGACCTTCCCGTCGACGAGTATTTCGCCGGTAGTCCAGACCTTGCGTCCCTCACGCTCCTTCAGGCGCGCAACGATGGTCAGCGGCACGAACAGCGGCAGGGGCCGGTGGTACCGGACGGTGAGCTGCGCAGTGACAATAGGCCCGTCCTTCGGCGCGGTGACCGCGCTGAGCACAGCATCCATGACCATCGCCGAGATTCCGCCGTGCACGAAGGAGTTGGGACCCTGATACGGAAGCCCGAATTCGAATTCTGCCGTTACGCTTCCGTCGGGTCGGGACTCGAGGATGATCGGGGGTGCGATCGCGTTCTCGACTCCGCTGACCGGATCGTGGCGCCAACCGGGGTTGCGGATCGTTTCGGTCACCGTTTCAACCGGATTCTCCAGATGCTCGGAAAGGGCATCGAGCTCCTCGGCTACGTCGAGAAGCAGCGGATCGTCGACGTCTACACGCTGGAGCAGATCCACGATTCGGCGCAACTGGACGGCATCCCGTTCGAGGGCGGCGGCATACTCGAGTTCCACTTCCGGGGCAGGCAACGGACGACCTTCGACGGTGGTCACAGGGCAAGCTCCTTCGTGATGAACAATCCGTCGCAGACACAGTCGTCTCGCCGTCGACTTCGAGCGTTCCTTGCGACCAGGTCTTGCGTCCTTCGACGCGCACGTGCCGTCCGCGCACGGTCACTTCCGTATACAAGGGTGTCGGTCGTAGATAGCGCAGCGTCATCTCCGCGGTCACGCCCGCTCGGCCGGCCGCGCTGTTCGCGACCGCCATGGCAACGTCGAGCACGAGACCCGAAACGCCGCCGTGCACGAGCGGGTGGCCCTTGGTATTGCCGGGGAAACTCGGTGTGAGCAAGCGACGACCCGTCGTCGCACTGCTCGAATCGAAGTGGTATGGCGACAGGGTTCTTCGGGCCGCTCACAGGGCTGCGTTGCAGCGCCCCCTCGTGCGTACCGATCCTTCCGGTGACACATTCGCGCGGGTGTGCCGCCACGGCCTCCAGACGATCTGCGAGAACGGAAATCTTCTCCGAGACATCGGGGGTGGCGACGCCGCGCACTCTGGACTCGAGTATCGCGGCCGTGAGCCGACGGACTGCGTCGGCAGCGACCTCGACGGCATCCGGAGTGCCGGAACCTGAGTCGACCTCGTTCATCGAATACCCCTCATCTCACGGTCGCCCTCATGGCGCCGTCATTTCGGAATCGTCGTCGCGATAGACCATCTCCTGCGCGAGACTCGCAATGCGGCGACCCGACGCGTCGCGAATCGCCCCGGAATACCAGCCGCGCTTGCCACCGGCGGTACCCGGTTCGTAGTCGACCCGGAGCCAGCCGTCCCAGTTCGGCACATCGTGAAACCAGAGAGCATGGTCGAGGCTCGGCCCGAGAACCTCTCCGCCGAGCAGCTTCGGTAGTCCTGCCGAGAAGTCCGACATGTACGTCAACGCGGCCGCATGGACGAGCACATTGTCGATGGGCAATCCGCCGATCGGACGGACATGAAATCTCGTCGGAAAGAATTGTGTGCGGTTCGGCCACTTGTCGACCCGTGCGTCGAGGGGCAGCCCGCTCGGGATGGCGCGACACTCCTCGGGCCGCGGCATCGGCGTGGGCTGCTCACCGTCCAATTCTGCGCCGTCGGTACCGACACGGAACGACGCCGCCATACTGAAGAGCACCTCACCGTCCTGCAGTGCGACGACACGGCGTGAGGAATAGCTGCGGCCGTCGCGGTCACGGTCCACGCGGTAGACCACGGGCTGTGCGGAATCACCTCGCCGCAGAAAATAGCCGTGCAGGGAGTGCGGATGCCGGTGTTCCGGAACCGTCGCACCGCACGCGAGTAGGCATTGGGCCGCGATCTGTCCGCCGAACAGTGGCCTGCCGTCGTGATGCACGGGCAAGGCACGGAACAGATCGCGGTCGAGTTGTTCGACTCGAAGGATCTCTGTGAGTTCGACGGTGTCGTCGGCAACGGGCACATCCGCCTCGGTTTCGGACATCCGTGCACCCTTTCACCCGCAACCAAAACCATTTTACATAGTTTACTATGTTACTTAGGTTGCAGGCCAATTAGCGTCCAGACCACTTCGGTGGACGCTTTTCGAGGAATGCCCGCACACCTTCAGCAGCGTCCGCGGAGCCGAGAATCGAACGCTTCGCGCTATCGGTGGCCTTCCACCCGGCAGGGTCGTCGGCCGAGACCACGTCATTGATCGCGGCGAGAGACGCACGCACGGCGGTCGGTGCATTCCGGCCGATCCGCTCCGCCAGGCACACCGCGGCAGGCCGGGCTTCACCGCCGGGCGCCAGCACATTGACGAACCCTGCCGCGTAGGCACGCGATGCCGGAATCGGGTCGCCGGTCAAAGCAAGTTCTTTCGCGAGGTTCAGGGGCAACGACCGGGGTGCGCGGAACAGTCCCGCACATGTCGGCACGAGACCGATCGCGACCTCGGGCAACCCGAATACGGCGGCTTCCGACGCAACGACAAGATCACATGCGAGTACGATCTCGAAGCCCCCGCCGAGTGCCGGGCCATCCACCGCAGCGATGAGCGGTTTGCCGAGACGACGCCGGATGATCCCGTATTCGCCACCGCGTTCGGTGTAGTAGTCACCACCGGCAGTGAGATCGCTGCCCGCACTGAACACGGGACCGTCCGCAGCCAGCACGCCGACGCGGAGGTCGTCGTCCCGGTCGAGCAACGTGAGGGCCTCGTCGAGAGCATCCGCCATTACACGGTCGATCGCGTTGCGCTTGTCTGCGCGGCACATCTCGATCACGAGTACATGCTCGACGCGCTCGATGCGTACGCGTGGCTGTGCGTTCGTCACGGTTGCCCGGGACGCAATTCGATGAACAGGCCTTCCGCTTCGGCACACAGCACGTCACCGTGACGGAGTTCTGCGCGCAGGTAGCGCTTGCGTCCCTCTTCCCGCTCGAAGCGGGCGTCGACGGTGAGTTCTGCATCGATGGGAGTGATGGATCGGAAGTCCACGTGCAGGTACGCCGTGCGGCACGGAGTCCGGTCCGTGCTCGCCAGCCTGCCGAGCACCTCGTCGAACATGAGGGGGATGGTGCCGCCATGCGCAGCACCGTTACCGCCGAGGTAGTACCTGCCGAAGGTGACAGTGCCGGCGGCACCGTCACGGTCCCATCGGTCGAACTCGATCAGCGGCGACATGCATTGCGCGCGTCCCGGCACGTCGAGATGGCCGAACGGACGACGACGCTCGGACACCTGGTGGTCTGTGAGCAATGCCTGCACGTCGGCCAGATGAGCAGAAACCTTGTCGACGACGTCGGGGGGCGGGTTCGCTCCCGCGAGTTCGTCGAGCATGTCCCGAGCCACCTCTACCATCGCCGCGTACGGCTGCGGATTCTCGTGGTGGACGCCGGCGTCGAAGCCGCGGTGGCTCACCGAACTCCAGCCGCCTCCGATTGCGCCCTCGCCGACCGATTCACCTGTGCTGTTCCCGGACATATGACCTCCGTGTTCGTACGACCGCTCGATACGAACCTAGACTTTCAGAAAATCTCGTCTCGGGCGCTACCCAAAACTTAGGTGACGTGGTTAACTACGTCAACAAACACGATGTTGGAGGAGTGTCATGGACTTCGCGCTGAGCGACGAACAGGAAGCCCTCGCCGAGGCCGAGCGCGCCTGGCTCACCAAGAACGATCCGATCGCAGCGCGGCGCCCGGTGATCGACGACGGCCCGGCCCGCACGACACCCGAAGGCGTGCAGCACCTCGCCGAATCCGGCTGATCGGGCTCCTCACCGAGGATATGGGCGGCACACACGTCGATCTCGCCGTACTCGTCGAAGAGCACGGACGTGCGGGCAGTGCGCTGCCGGTCGCAGAGCTCGCGGTCGCGACGCGACTGCTCGCGCAACTCGGTCATGAGGCCTTCGACGCTGCCGAATCAGGTGCCGAACTCGTACTGCCGGCACTCGCCTCCCTCGAGAACTCTGCGCTGCACGCGCAACTCGACGGCACAACGCTCCACCTGAGCGGCACCACGGCCCCGACGACCGGGCTGATCGAAGCACACCGCATCCTGCTCGTCGCGATCACCGACACCGGCACCGAAGTCGCCGCAGTGTTGCCCGTCGACACGGTAACCGACCGCACCCTGGAGACCCTCGACCTGACCCGCTCGTGGTCGGTAGCCGAAATCGACGTCCTTCTCGACGAGGGCAACTGGTCGGTGCTGCAGCCCGGTACCGTGGCGCTCCTGCACGACGAGCTCGCCACATTCCGGGCCTTGGACGCGCTCGGCGCGGCAGCCCGTCTGGTCGATGTCACAGTCGAATACGCCGGACAGCGCACCCAGTTCGACAAGCCGATCGCAAGCTTCCAGGCGATCAAACACCACTGCGCGAACATGGCGCTCTCGGTCGAGGCCTCGCGCGCCGCACTGT
>BBEG01000034.1 GCA_001312645.1 Rhodococcus sp. JCM 9791 | reverse complement strand
CGGGCGATGTGACGGACGTGGCTCGCGGCGCCACTCACGACGGCCAGCGTCGGCGCGTTGTCCAGAAGCACGTGCGCCAGACTCAGCGTCGGCTCGAAATCAGGAGTCGGAACGACGGTGACGGCAGCGTCGTCGGGGGAGACGAGCACGAGGTCGTCACCGACGACGAGCGCGAGCACGCTTGCATTGAGGGCACCCACGACGAGGCCGGCATCACCGGAGACCGTGATGTCGGAAGGGCCCGTGCCGGACACAGCGAGCGACCCGGCGATGCCGAGTCCGGCAATAGTCGAGCCGTCGGCGAAACCGGGCAGCCACCGGGACTGCTGGTCGTCGTCTCCGGCGGTGGCAAGTGCCGCGGAGGTCGCGACGGATGCCAGGAACGGGACGGGAACCAGCAGTCGGCCGAGTTCTTCGGCGACGATCGCGACTTCCGGCAGGCCTACGTCCTCGCCACCGAAGCGCGAAGGAAGGTGCAGACCGAGCCAGCCGAGTTCGGCGAGCTGCTTCCAAAAGGAGATTGCATCGGTGTTGGGGTCGTCGAGTACGCGTCGCGCGAGCGTCGCGGCATCGTGGCCCGTGAGGAACGACCGGACCGCATCCGCGATGTCGCGGTGGTCGTCGGTGATCGCGAGTGGCATGAGGGCTCTTCCTAGGTGAGTGGTCGTCGAGTGCTGGTCTCGATCAGCGCGGAGCGAACCGCTGACCGGCATCGAGGCGCAGGCACTGCCCGTTGAGCATGGCGTTGTCGACGATCGCGAGGGCGAGTTTCGCATATTCTTCGGGTCGGCCCATGCGCTTGGGGAATGCAGCGTCCTCGACGAGGGGTGCGACCTGCTCATCGGTGAAGGCTGCGGTGGCGCCGGTGGCGAACAGGCTCGGGGCGATGGCGAGCACGCGGATGCCCTGCGGCCCGAGATCGCGGGCCATGGTCAGGGCCATACCGGCGATGCCGGCCTTTGCAGCGGAGTAGGCGACCTGCCCGATCTGCCTTCGAACGCTGCGATCGACGAGGTGTTGATGATGACGCCGCGTTCGGCGTCCTCTGGCTCGTTGTTCGCGATGTGGGCTGCGGCGAGCCGGTTGAGGTTGAATGTGGCGATCAGGTTCAGGTCGACGACCTGGCGGAATGTCTCGAGGTCGTGCGGGCCGCCGCGACCGAGGGTCTTCTTGGCCGTGCCGCCGCCCGCGGTGGTGACGATGACGTGGAGGCCACCGAGGTCGGTGACGGCCGCAGCAAGCGTCTCCTCGACACCGGTGAAGTCGGTGATGTCGGCCGGGTAGAACGTGCCGCCGATCGCGCTGGCGACCTCCTTGCCGTTGCTGCCCTCACGATCGAGGATCGCAACCTGGGCGCCCTGTGCGGCGAGCGCCTCCGCGGTGGCCTTGCCCATTCCGGAGCGCCTCCGACGACGACGGCTTTCTTTCCGCTGATATTCATGCAGACTCCTCGTGTTCGGTATGTCCGGTCCGGGTCGTTACGTGAAGGTGGGGGATCACAGGATCTTCGCGTACCGACTCGGTCGTATGTTAGGTCACTTATAGTACTATCTAAACTATGTGACGAACGCTACTCTGACAATGTCGGTAGCGGTCGGTCACCGAGGTGACATCGCCGGAGCCGCCGAACGGCCCGAGTGCAGAATTGTTCAAATGGAGGAATCGTGATTCTCAAGGTCGGTCAGTCGTTGGCCAGTTCCGTCGACACCACAACTGTGATCGTGGTCCGCGCGCCCAAGGCGGACGTGTCGTTGACCTGCGGTGGAGTCGACATGGTCGTCGGCAAGAAGGGGCAGGGGGACGGCTCGTCGATCGATCCTACGCACGTCGGTGGCGCCGAACTGGGCAAGCGCTATGCAGACGACGAGGCCGGAATCGAAATCCTGTGCACCAAGCCCGGCTCGGGCCGACTCGAAGTCGACGGCCGCGTGTTGCCCCTCAAGGCGGCCAAGCCGCTGCCTTCCTCGGACTGATATCAGGTATCGGTGAATCGATTCCTCGAGCGGAGTGACGAATGAATCTGACGATGTTGCTGGACATGGCGGTCGACGGCTTCGGCGACCGTACCGTGGTCGGAAGCCGTGACCTCGGTATCTCGGCCGCACGACTGCAGGAGCTGTCGGTCGCCGGTGCCGCCGCGATCCGTGAAGCGGGGGCCGACTCCGTCGTGTATCTCGCCGTCAACGGCCCTGCGTTTCCCGTGGCCATGTTCTCGGCAGCGCGCGCTGGTGTTCCACTTGTTCCGGTCAACTACCGGCTGGGGCGCGAACAGCTCGACGGTCTGCTCGCGAACCACCCGCGCGCACTCGGCATTGCCGACCAAGCGCAGTCGGACGCCTCGAGCGGGCGGGTCTGAAGGTCTTCTCGCCTCAGGCATGGCTTCAGAGCCTCGCATCCTCGGCGAACATCGAGCTCGATGAGGACGATGCTGTCGACACCGACGCGCCTGCTGTCGTGATCTACACCTCGGGAACCACCTCGGCGCGAAGGGCGTCCTGCTTCGGCATGAGAACCTCACGTCGTATGTGTTCGGATCGGTGGAGTTCGCATCGGCCGAGGAGACCGATGCAGCGCTCGTCAGCGTTCCGCCGTACCACATCGCGGCGGTCGCGAACGTGATCACGAACCTCTACGCGGGGCGGCGCACCATGGTGCTCGAGCAGTTCACTCCGCAGCAGTGGCTCGACACGGTTCGCCGTGAAGAGATCACCAACGCACTCGTCGTGCCCACGATGCTCGCGCGCATCGTGGAGTCCGATGCGGACAAGAGTGTGCCGAGCCTTCGAGGCTTGGCGTACGGCGGTGCTCCCATGCCCGCGAAGGTCATCGAGCGTGCCCTGCAGATGTGGCCCGGCGCCGGATTTGTCAACGCCTATGGCCTGACCGAAACCAGTTCCACCATTGCCGTTCTCGGGCCCGACGACCATCGGGCGGCGCTCGCGAGCGACGACGAGTCGGTCCGCGCGCGGCTCGGCTCTGTCGGGCAAGTGGTGCCTGGTATCGACCTCGAGATCCGCGACTTCGACGACAGTGTGCTCGAGTCGGGTGCGATGGGACGCATCTGCGTCCGTGGAGACCAGGTGTCCGCCGAATACGCAGGTATCGGCCGCATGGTCGACGAGCGCGGATTCTTCGATACCCGCGACAAGGGGTACGTGGACGAAGAAGGTTTCCTCTTCGTGGGCGGTCGTGTGGACGACACGATCATCCGGGGCGCCGAGAACATTGCACCTGCCGAAATCGAGGACGTAATCCTGCGGCATCCGGACGTTTTGGACGTTGCCGTCGTCGGTGTTCCTGACGAGGAGTGGGGCCAGCGCATCGAGGCGGCAGTTGTCCTCCGGCCCGGAGTTTCCGTCGATGGCGATGATCTGCGTGCGTTTGTGCGAGATGCCCTGCGGAGCAGTAAGACCCCCGAACGGATTGTGTACTGGAACGAACTGCCCCGCACCGAGACCGGCAAGCTCGTTCGCAGGCACGTGGTGGACCGTCTCGTCCAGCCGGAGCAGTCCGCGAAGGTATGACGATCACATGCATCGGTCCGGTCGGCTCACGCCGGCCGGGCCGATGCATTTCAGCCGAACAGTTCGACGATCGATGTTCTGCCTGCGCCGCGACCGAACAAGATCTTCCCGACCGAACGTAGGTGCGCGGCCCAATGTTCTTCGGCTGCCGCCCCGTCGCCGATCGCGACGATGCCGACGAACTTCTCGTACGACCGGAGATTGCGGCGATAGGCCGGCCACGTGCCCTCGCGCCGGCTTCCACGATCCAGGGCGGACCTCTGATGCGTCCTGACGATGTCGCGCAGCACGCCGGCCTGGACGCTGAGGGCGTTGTTGCCGCACCGCTCAGTGATGATGGATTGGAAACTGCCGGTGAGCTCGGCCCACATTTCCGGCGCTCCGTTCGATTTCAGGTCTTCCTCGGTGACGTCGCGCATCCGATCGATGCACGCGCGTAGGTCATCGAGGTCGTTGTCGGTGCGACGCTCGGTGAACAGCCGCGCACAAGCAGGCTCGAAAATTATACGAGCCGTATGGATTTCGTCGAGAGTCGTGCCGCTCATCTGCAAGATGAGGCCGACATACCGCGCCGCGACGGAGATGTCGGGGACGGATACGACGGCTCCGCCACGCGCACCGCGCTTGAGTTGAATGAGCGATTCGGCTTCGAGCAGCCGGTATGCCTCTCGCAGCGTGGGACGGGAAACCCCGAATTCTTCCATGAGCGTGGTTTCCGGTGGGAGAGTGTCGCCTTCCTTCAGCTGACCGCGCACGATTTCGGTGCGGAGGCGGTCGGCGACGAGTTCGGCAGTTTTCGGGATGCGCACAGACCCCGACGTTGCGCCGAGGGACGCGGCTTCTCGATTGCTCATGACCCAGAGATTACGTCCTCGTCCTCGAAGATTGTCCGAGTATCCGACCTAAATGGCTTTACATCTATGACTAAGTACACTTACTGTGGGAGGGGACCGGCGAGATGGACAACCGCGCCCGCCCACTCAGCCGCTTCGAAGCGCCGGCCACGGTCACGGCGCCCCCATCGACCCACGGAGGTACTCCATGAGCACGTCGGAGACAACGGAAGCAAAGCCCGAGATCTACACCTTCCGCGAGGAGGATGTTCAGAAGGCAAAGGATCTCGTCGGTGTTTATCACGCCGTGACGCAGCGCGAGCAGTACACGCGCGCAACGCCGGACATCATGCGCAACTTTGCGCGCAGCTACGGTGACGACAATCCGCTGTTCGTCGATGAGGAGTACGGCCTCGACACACGCTGGGGCGGTCAGATTGCGCCTCCGATGATCAACATCGCGCTCACCAAGGATCTGTTCGCGGATCCGGTACCGAAGGACCAGCGTCGTCCGTCGTTCCGTGGCATCCACGTGTTCGTCTCGGGTACCACCACCGACTGGTACCGGCCGGTCTACGACGGCGACACCCTGTATTCGTTCCAGGGCTTCGAGAAGGTCGAAGAGAAGCAGTCCGAGTTCGCGGGCCGCTCGTTGATCGTCACGCGCATCCATGTGCAGTTCAACCAGCGCGCCGAGGTCGTTCAGACCCAGCGTGTGATCACCATCCACACCGAGCGTCACGAGTCGAAGAAACGCAAGAAGTACGACGCGATCGAGCCCGCCTCCTACACTGCCGACGAGATTGCGAAGATCGACGAGATCTACGCGGCGGAACAGGTTCGCGGCGCGAATACCCGTTACTTCGAGGATATCGCGGTCGGTGACACCCTCGGCACGATGGCGAAGGGCCCGCTGACTACCACGGACATGGTTGTATTCCACTCCGGTGGTTACGGTTTCGCGCCGTACACCCCGACGTCCAGCCGTCTGGCATACAAGAATCGTCAGCGCATCGCCCCGTTCTACATCCCGAACGAGCAGGGCGTCCCGGACGTGGCTCAGCGCATCCACTGGGACAGCGAGTATGCCCGTTCGATCGGCCTGCCGGCCGCGTATGACTACGGCATGATGCGCGATTGCTGGCTCTCGCACTTCCTCACCGACTGGATCGGCGACGAGGCTGGTCGAGTCCATGTCCAGCCAGATGCGCAAGTTCAACTACGAAGGCGACACTCACGCCTTCACCGGTGAGGTCGTCGGCAAGCGCGTCGAGGGTGATCGCTACCTCGTCGACGTCGAACTGCGCGGCACAAGCCAGCGTGGTGAAGTCACCTGCCCTGCCACCGCCACCATCTCGCTTCCGAGCCGCGAAACCGGCCTGGCTGTCCTGCCGGCCGCACCGGTCGAGTACGAGCGGGTCGCTGCGAAGATGCTCAAGCGCAGCGGCGAGCTCCGTGCGGAAAAGCGCCGCGCCGCACAGGCCTGATCGCTTCACCTGATCGAACCCGCCGGGATGCGTCCTTCACACCACCCGGCGGGTTCTCCCATTTCGGTACCCACACTGAAACGAACGAGGATGCCATGCCGGTGACCACCGAACTCCGTGACGGCGCAGTGATCGTCACATTGCGCTGGACGGACAAGCGCAACGCCCTATCGGCGGACGACGCGGACATCGTGTCCGAGGCCATCACCGCTGCCGGATCCGAGCCGGATGCCAGAGTGCTGGTCCTGACGGGGGAGGGGACTTTCTCCGCGGGCGGCGACCTGCCGTATTTCGCGGAGCTGGGCAGGACGTTGACGCCCGAGGAGATCCACCAGACCATCTACCGCCGTGTGCAGGCAATGGTGCGTGCACTGCGCGACTCGCCGATCCCGACGATTGCTGCCGTGGACGGCCCAGCCGTCGGCCTGGGCATGGACCTCGCGCTCGCGTGCGACATGCGGTTCGTCGGCCCCAAGGGATTTCTCATGCAGGGGTGGGCCCGGGCCGGCCTGATCGCGGGGACCGGAGGCGTGGCACTACTGCACCGCATCGCGCCGGACCTGCTGTGGCGGTTGCTCGCGGAACAGGAACGGATCACGGCGAACCGTGCGGTGGAACTTGGGTTGGCGGAACCCGGCGAGCCGGACGCCTGTCGGCCGCGCTCGCCCGTGTCGAGGCGCTGTCGTACATCGATCGCCGCGTGCTCGGCGACTATGCGTCGCTCGCACGGAAGGCGGCCTGGCCGGCCGAGGAGAATTTCGACGAGCGGGCGCGCGCCAGGGCCATCTGCTGTGCTCGTCCGAGTTCCGTGAACTCACGCACCGGCTGCTCGGAAAATCCTGAATTCCCAGCGCTTACGTGACCGGCCGCCTCGCAGGACAATGGCGGCCGGTTGCATATGTCAGTTCAGGATGTCGCGGACCTGAGTGGACTCATGACCGACGAGCAACGAGCCCCGAGAGACCGTCACATGCTGCTGCCAGTGGTCGTAGGTGGCGTCGACGTCACCGGCACGCAGAAGCTTTATCAGGCGGCGGCATGACCGGACCAGCAGCTGATAACTCGCCTCGTACTTTTCACGGTCCTCGAGGCTCTTCTGTGCCGTGACAGCTTCCATGTGCCGTTCGAAGATCTCGTGCATCATCCGGCGAGCAGCGAGAGGGTGGCGTTGCCGCACAGCTGCACCAGGCGCAGGTGAAACGCTGCGGCTCCCGCGGAGAGCTTGTTTGCGAGATACGACGCGGGAATATCTTCGTCGATCATGCGCGCGAGTTCGTCGAATTCGGTGTCGCTCCCGGTCAGTGCCAGCAGGCGCGCGGCATGGGGTTCGATTGCCTGCCGGACGACGAGCACGTCGGCGACCGTGGCGCCGGACAGTTCGAGGAGTAGCGATGCCGGTCGGGCCACGATTTCCGGGCCGGGCACGCACACCCGTGCGCCGGAACGAGAACCGCGTCGCACTTCGACGAGCCGTTCGGCCTCGAGTACGCGAACGGCCTCGCGCAGTGTCGGTCTGCTCACGGAGAAGTGCTCCATGAGCTCGACCTCGTGCGGTAGCCGGTCGCCGTCGGCCAGTTCGCCGTCGATGATCATGCGCCTCAATCTCAATGCCACCAGTTCGGCCGTCTTCGGGGTACGAATCGGTCGCGACGACGTGGCGCCGAGCGAGTCGAAAATCGGTGCGAACGATTCTTCGGCCACGATTACCTCCTGGAAGGGTGAGGGAGTCGCAGTGGGCTCGCTCGGACAAGTCGATGTAGGCAGGGACGATGGGTCGAATGTCGACTGACGCTGGAGTCCTGACCTTTCATAGCTTACTATGTGATACATGTCATTTGTGCATTTCAGCGTGACATGTGCGTGAAGCCGGTACGGGCTCCATGCGGGCACCGTCGGGTGTTCGCCAGTGGTTCCTCGGCCGACCGGAATTATCGAACGGAGAAGCTGTCTTGAGTAACGGACTGCGGGATGTCGCCATTGTCGGTGTCGGCGCCACCCCCTATTACAAGCGCGGAGGATCCGCGCCCCAGACGATTACCGAACTTGCCGGTAAGGCAATCCTCGCGGCGTGCGACGACGCGGGAATCTCGGTGAAGGACATCGACGGTTTCGCCTACTACTCCGGCGCAGGCGCTGGGTACGGGCAGAAGATGGATACCGCCGACTTCATGGAGACTCTCGGTATTCCGGAGGTCACCTTCACGGCATCACTGACCTCGGGTGGTGGCGGCTCTGCGGGGGCGATCGGCTTGGCTCGCGCCGCGATTACCGCCGGTGACGCGACAATGGTGGTCACGGTCATGGCGCTCCAGCAGGATCAGCAGCGTCTGGGCACGGTGTTCGCAGCGTCGGCGCCGAACCCGACCAACTCGTTCCTGCAGCCCTCGGGACTCGCCGGCCCCGGGCATCTGATGTCGGTGCTCGCGCGTCGTCACATGCACCTGTACGGCACCACGCGTGATGCGTTCGCCGAGATTGCCATCTCCGAGCGGCAGAACGCCCTGACTCGACCCAAGGCGATCCAGAAGAAGCCCCTCACGAAGGAGGACTACTTCAATGGCCGCATGATCGCAGACCCGTTGTGCCTGTACGATTTCTGCCTCGAGACCGAGGGTGCGGTCGCGGTGATCACGACGAGCGCGGAGCGCGCGAAGGATCTCCGTCAGAAGCCCGTGCCGGTCGTGGCGGTCGCGCACGGTGGTCGTCGTGAATGGGGTCGTGCGTTCGCGTGGTACGGCATGCCCGATGAGTACTTCGCCTCGGCCGGTAACGCACCGATCGCGAAGCGGCTGTACGAACAGTCCGGCCTGTCCGCCAAGGACATCGACGTCGCGCTGCTCTACGATCACTTCACGCCCATGGTGCTCATGCAGCTCGAGGACTACGGATTCTGTGAGCGCGGCGAAGGCGGCGCATTCGTCGAGAGCGGCGCCATCCGGTACGACGGTGGTTCGATCCCGGTGAATACACACGGCGGTCAGCTGTCCGAGGCCTACATCATCGGAATGACACACATCATGGAGGCGGTGGAGCAGATGCGAGGCACTGCGATCAACCAGGTCAAGGACGCCGAGTTCGCGCTTGCGACCGGCGGCCCAGCGTCGCTGCCCGTCAGCGGCATGATTCTGGGACGTGCGGCATGAGCGACATCGTAGCTACGCCGTTGCCCGGCGACACTGTCAGGATCACGACCGATCCGCATACCGAGCCTTTCTGGCAAGCCGCCAAGGAAGAGCGTCTCGTCGCGTGCCAGTGCGGCGAGTGCGGGCACTTCCGGATGCCGCCTACGCCGTTCTGCCCGGAATGCCAGTCCACGGAGAAGAAGTGGCCGGAACTGTCCGGGCGCGGCACGGTCTACAGCTTCGCTGTCGTGCACGGTTTCCCGGGTCTGCCCGATATCACCGTCGTCGGAGCGGTGATCGACCTCGACGGCGCCGCCCCGGCCAGGCTGGTCACGAACGTCGTCGACATCGACCCCGACGAGGTCGCGATCGGTATGGAGGTCGAGGTGCGGTTCTCGCCGATCACCGAGGGATGGAAACTGCCCGTATTCCGTCCCGTGCAGGACTGAATCCCACAACAGGTAGCAGTAGCGGCCTGTGCTGCGGATGCTTCGGCGTGCGCAGCACAGGCCGCCTCCGTATGGCGCCGAGTCGCGGAATTCAACAACTTAGTTAACTAAGTGGTGTTGACAACCTAAGTGGTGCACTTCACAATGTGTGTAGGCCGTGGTCGTGTACTCACACCCGGCCGCAACTTTCCCGCTCGGTTCGAAACCGAGTGATGCGCCCACACCGCGCACCAGCCGAACGAAGGACTTTCCATGTTGCGGTTCATGGCATCACGACTACTGACGGTCGTGCCGATGCTTCTGATCCTGACGGTCATCGTGTTTCTTCTCGTCGAAATCGCACCGGGCGACCCCGCCGCGATCATCGCCGGCGCCGATGCCTCACCCGAAGCGATCGAAGCGGTCCGCCAGCGACTCGGGCTCGATCAGCCGGTGTGGCAGCAGTACCTCTCCTACGTATGGAATGCGCTGCACGGAGACCTCGGCACGTCCTTCGCCACCAATGAGCCCGTCACCGACGTCATTGCCCGCCGTCTTCCGAGGACCTTGTCCATCGGCTTGTTCGCGATGCTCATGGTTGTCATCCTGAGCATTCCGCTCGGCATGATCGCCGCCGTCAAGCGCGACAGCCTGTACGACCGGCTCCTGACCGGTAGTTCGGTTTTCCTGCTCGCCATCCCGCCGTTCGTGCTCGCCGCGATCCTCGTGAAGTGGTTCGCCCTCGGTGGCCTGCAGTTCTTCCCGCCCACCGGATATGCGCCGATGAGTGACGGCATGGGGGAGTGGCTCCTGTATGCCACGCTCCCCGCGATCGCCATCGCCACCATCAGTCTCGCCGAACTCACGCGACAGGCACGTGGCTCCATGATCGAAGCCCTCGAACAGGACTACATCCGTACCGCACGCGCCAAGGGACTGAGCAAGATGGCCTTGGTATGCAAGCACGCGGCGAAGAACGCGTCGGTTCCCTACATCACCATGCTCGGCCTCAATGTCGGCCGCGTAGTCGGTGCAGCCGTCATCATCGAGGCGATCTTCAACATCCAGGGTTTCGGTCAGCTCGGCGTCACCGCCGTCATCAACCGTGACATTCCAACCATGCAGGGCGTTGTTCTCGTCAGCGGCGTGATCGTCCTGTTCGTCACCCTGCTCGTCGACATCTCGTACGGCTACCTGAACCCGAGGATTCGAAACCAATGACCACCACAGTGACGAACGCGTCAAGCGCCAAGGCGCTGTTCTCGTATACGCCCGGCCGGACGATGAAGAGGCTACTGCAGGACCGTCTCGGCATGTTCTGCCTCATCGGCCTGCTGTTCTTCGTGTTCATCGGTGCTCTGGCACAGTTCTGGACGCCGAAGGATCCGTCGGCCCAGGATCTGTTGAACCGGCTGGAAAGCCCCAGTGCAGAGTATTGGCTCGGCACCGACGCTGTCGGCCGTGACATCCTGAGCCGGCTCATGATTGCCACCGGTGTCGATCTTGCTGCAGCTGCGCTCGCGGTGGGGATCGGTATCGTCGCGGGCGCGAGCCTGGGTCTGATGGCCGGCTACTTCGGCGGCGCCCTGGACTCATTCACCAGCCGAGTCTCCGACGTGCTGATGTCGTTGCCTCCGCTGCTGTTCGCGGTCGCGATCGTCGGTGCTCTCGGGCCGAGCCTGACGAACGCGATGATTGCAATCGGTGTGCTGCTTGCCCCACGGTTCTTTCGGTTGGTCCGGGTCAGTACGCGGGAGATCATCAGTGAGGACTACGTCGAAGCTGCCCGTTCCGGTGGCGCCGGCCCGATCAGGATCGTGGCGCGCCATGTGGCGCCGAATATCGTTTCCCCGTTGCTCATCCAGATCTCCTTCGGCGCATCCGTCGCCATCGTCGCGGAATCGGGCCTGAGTTTCCTCGGCCTCGGTGTGCAACCACCGACCGCGAGTTGGGGTTCGATGGTCAAAGAAGGTTTCGACAATCTCGCGATCAACGGCTGGACCATCATTCCTTCCAGCGTGATGATCGTTGTTTCGATTCTGCTGCTGTCACTGTTCGGTGACAGCCTGCGGGATGCAGTCGGCAGCCAAGGCGGGAGCAAGGCATGACAATGACCACGGAGAAGGCAGTCGAGCAGGACACCGTCCTCGGGTAGAAGACCTGTGCGTCGACTTCAAGACACCTGATCATGGGTGGACGAGGATCGTCGACAACGTCGGACTCAGCGTCCGCAAGGGCGAAACCGTCGGATTGGTCGGTGAATCGGGCTCGGGCAAGACGGTCACTTCGCTCGCAATCATGCACCTGCTGGCACGTAACGCACGCATCTCCGGTTCCATCGTCGTCAACGACCGCGATCTGAACACGCTGTCGGAGAAACAGCTCGACGACGTTCGTGGTGCCGAGGTCGCGATGATCTTCCAGGAGCCACGGCGCAGTCTCAACCCTGCCTTCACAGTCGGCGACCAGGTTGCCGAGGCCGTTCGCAGGCACCGCAAGTGCTCGCGGAAAGACGCGTGGGCGCGCGCAATCGAATTGTTCGACCGCGTCGGCATCCCCGATCCGGCAAAGCGAGCGCACGCCTACCCTCACCAATTCAGCGGGGGTATGTGCCAGCGCGTGATGCTCGCGATGGCACTGTCGTGTGATCCGGACGTTCTGATCGCCGATGAGCCCACCACCGCCCTGGACGTGACCGTGCAGCGGCAGGTGCTCGGACTGATCCACGAACTGCAGCTCGAACTCGGGCTCGGTGTCCTGCTCATCACCCACGACCTGAGTGTCGTTGCGGAAGTATGCGACCGGGCTGCGGTGATGTACGCGGGCCGGATCGTCGAGGACGCCCCCATTCTCGAGCTTTTCGACAATCCGCGCCACCCCTACACCGCGGGTCTTCTGCACGCGATGCCCGATCCGGTGCGGCATGCCGAGAAGATGGGCGTGATCCCGGGCCGTGTGCCACCTCCGCACGAGTTCGTCGATTCGTGCCGGTTCGCGCCGCGCTGCCCCTACGCCCAGGACAAGTGCACCGAGGCTTCATGCCGTTGTCGACCATCGGAACCGATCATCTCGTGCGTTGCGTCCGCACCGACGAGATCTCGCTGGAGGACGCTTTCTATGACTGACACGACCGCGGCCGGCGCACACGCCGACCTTCGGAAGAACGCCGGCGATGTGGCTCTTGCTATCGAGGGCTTGACGAAGTCGTACCCGGCCAAACGAAATCTGCTCGGTCGCGTGACCGAGACTGTCGACGCTGTACGAGGTGTGAACCTCGAGGTGCGCAGCGGTGAGACGCTCGCGTTGGTCGGCGAGTCCGGTGCCGGGAAGTCGACCGTCGGGCGACTGGCATTGCGTCTGATCGAACCCGACAAGGGTTCGATCAAGGTGCTCGGCGACGACATCACCGCGATGGGACGCACGGATCTGCGCAAGGTCCGGGGCCGGGCGACGATGATCTTCCAGGATCCGTTCAAGTCGCTGAACCCCCGTGCCCAGATCAAGTACTCGATCGCCGAGCCCATGCTCTCGCAAGGGGGGTACAGCTCGTCGGACCGCGACAAGCGTATCGCGGCGTTGCTCGATCGCGTCGGTCTGACAGCGCATCACCTCGAGCGGTTTCCCTACGAAATGTCGGGGGGACAGCTTCAGCGTGTCGCCATTGCCAGGGCGTTGGTGACCGACCCGGAGGTCGTCGTGTGCGACGAACCCGTAGCTGCGTTGGACATGTCGATCCGATCGCATGTCATCAATCTGCTGCGCGAACTGCAGGCCGAACGCAATCTTGCGTACCTGTTCATTTCGCACGACATGTCGCTGGTGCGGGTCATCGCCGATCGCATCGCGGTCATGAAGCGGGGCGAGATCGTCGAGTGCGACGAGGCGGCCGCATTGTTCTCGGACTCGGCGAACGAGTACACCCGAACGCTGCTGTCGGCCATCCCGCTGCTCATCCGAGCCAGCGCACGTTCCGGCCCGCACCCATCGCGCGAATCGCAGGATAGGGTCCGCCGTGGCTGTGATGCCGATCGAGTGGGGCAAGGTCCGTGAGTATGCCGCCGCAACCGGTGCGGCGCGGCCCGAGTATCTGGACGACCCTGCAGCGCCCGTACCGCCGACCTTCCTTTCCACCGTGGTGTTCTGGGAGAATCTCTCGCAGGTCTTCGACCTTCCCGAAACCCGATCCGGATGCGAGGCGATCGGGGTGACGCCGGATGTTCGCCGGCTACTGTCTCTCGAGCAGGAATACGAATTCCACGGAGAGCTCCTCCATGCCAGTGAAACTGTCACGACCGGATTGCGTCTCGATTCGGTTGAACACAAAAACGGAAAATCGGGTCCGATGGCGATGGTGCACTTCACCGTGACATTCACCGATTCCGACGGCGAACTCAGAGCGGAATGCCATTACACCTCCGCTCTTCTCGCGAATCCCGGGGAGCAGACATGACGGTCTCGACGGTCGGTATCGAGGAGGGACAGGAATTTGCCCCGCGCGGGTTCGGGCCCATCACGATGACCGACATCGTGCGCTACCAGGCGCGAGCGGCGACATGAACCCGATGCATCATGACGACGAAATGGCTCGTGTTGCTGGTTATCCCGCAGCATTCAGCGTCGGGATGCTCGGTGCAGGCTATCTGGCCGCATATTGCACGGATCTCTTCGGAACCCGGTCGGTGAGGCGGTTCCGCACGCGATTCCGCAAGGTCGTCTACCGCGGAGAGGTTCTCACCGCGCGTGCTGTGGTGCGCAGTATCCGAGGGAGCGGAGGCGACGCACGTGTCGAACTCGGTCTGGAACTGATCGATTCGACGGGTGCAGTCGTTATCGACGGATCGGCCGAGTTTCTTCTCGGAGCGATGAAAAATATTGATACCGAGAACATTTCCGTATAAAGCGTTTCGAGCATTATTGGGATCTGTGCCAGCGCGGGCCACTGTCGTCCACGAAAGTCACATTTCGGGTACCGCCGGGCCTCGGACCCCATTTCGGTCTGCACGGTCGTGATCCATACTCGCATTCGCACCCCACCCGCGAAAGGGTTTTCATGTTCGGAAGTCGTTGGGCAGTCACCACGGTTGCGTGTGTGGCTGTCGCCGCGCTGATTTCCTCGTGTGGTAGCTCCGATTCGTCCGTCGGTGCGGGCCAGGGGGCGATCGATACCAACGCGACCCTGTCGGTCGGCTGGACCCAGGCGGTGACCACGCTCGACCCGCATATGGCGACCGCGGAGCTTGCGTCATTCCGTTTCGGGCTCAACAACATCTACGACCGGCTGTTCACAGTGGACCACGAGGGCAACGCCCAAGGCATGCTGGTCACCGACTGGGGATACAGCGACGATGGCACCCAACTCGTGCTCACGCTCCGTGAGGACGCCTCCTTCCGCGACGGATCCCCCCTCGATGCCGAGGTGGTGAAGGCGAACTTGGACCGCGCCCGCACGCTCGAGTCTCCTGTTGTCAAACGGTCACTGACGGCGATCTCGGACGTGACCGCGACGGCACCCTACGAGGTGACCATAACCATGGCCACTGCGACCGACCAACTCCCATATCAGTTGGCCAGCGTCGCCGGACTCATCATGAATCCGCCACTGTTCACGAACGGCGATCCGGCCGACACGGCCGACGGCTCCGGCGCCTACAGCGTCGAATCATGGGCGCCTGGCGAGAAGCTCGTACTGATACGTGACCGCGACGACTACTGGGACACCGAGGCTGCCAAGCCCGCTCGCATCGAACACACTGGCATTCCCGACTTCCAGGCGTTCACCAATGCGGTCGCCGGTGGCCAGATCGATATCGGCCAGTTCCAGCCGGGCAACATTGCAGCCGTCGAAGGCCGTGACGGTCTCGTCACCGTTCCCGTAGATCATGGTGTGGGGATGGAAATCGCCATCAACCGCGACGCGAAGCCGCTCGATGACGTGAGAGTGCGACAGGCACTCAACCACGCGCTGGACCGGGCCGCGATCACTGAAGCCCTGTACCCGGGGTCTCGCGTACGGTGGCAGTTCATCCCGGAAGGATTGCCCGGATTCGACGAGAGCCTCGAGGAGATCTTCCCTTACGATCCAGAGAAGGCCAAGGCACTTCTTGCCGAGGCAGGCCACCCGAATGGGATCGATCTCGGTGAGGTGGCGGTGAATTCGGCTTCGACTCCTGGAGTCGCCGACGTGATCCAGGAGCAGTTCTCCGAGGCCGGTATCCGATTCCAGCCGCGCGTGCTCGACGGTATCGAGGTCTATTCACAGTTCGCGAGCGGACAGTACCCCCTGATGATCGGATTCACCTCGTGCGGACTCAGTTTCGCGTCAGGGCTCACCTCGCGGACCGGAGCACCACAGAATCCGGCCGGTACCACGCCGGAATACGATGCTCTGTATGCCGAGGCTACGGACTCCGGGCGTACCGAGGAGGAGCGTGCGGCGAGCAGGATCGAACTCAACAAGTACCTCACCGAGGACGCGTGGGGAGTTCCGATCGTGTGGGTCACCTACCCGTGGGTGATGAGCGACAAGGTCGGGAACTTCAGTGACGAGATGGACTACGCGACGACGTGGGTCCCTACGACCTGAGATATCTGACGGTCACCGAATAATCTTGCATCAACGAATTTCGCAGCATCACTGAAGGACCGCGCCGCCTGCCGACTTCGACGGCGGTGCGGTCCTCGTTCACCGGTACGAGAGGCGAGACTCATGAGTGGAACCACGATAGATCTGACCGGGCGGGTTGCCATGGTCACCGGTAGCGGCGGAGGGATCGGCCGCGGCATCGCGCTGTCGCTTGCCGAGGCCGGCGCGAATATCGTCCTCGCCGAGATCGATCCGCAACGCGCAGAACAGACCGCCGACCTGATTTGTGAGCGCGACCGCAAGGTCCTTGCGGTGCAGACTGATGTGATGGACACCGAACAGGTGCGAGCGGCCGTCGCGCGTGCCGATGCCGAATTCGGTCGCCTCGACATCTTGGTCAACAACGCCGGTGGTGTCCGCGGCGGTGCGTTCGTCGATCAGAGTGAGCGGAGTTGGCGGCGCCACATCGACATCAATCTCGTCAGTATGCTCGCAGCGACCTCGGCGGTCGTCCCCCTCATGCAGCGAGGTGGTGAAGGCGGCTCGATCATCAACGTCAGCAGCATCGAAGGAACCCGTGCTGCACCCAACTTCGCGGTGTACGCCGCATGTAAGGCCGGGATGCTCAGCTTCACACGCACGATGGCTCTCGAACTCGCCGCGGACGGCATCCGCGTCAACGCGATCACTCCGGATCAGACCGTCACGCCAGGAAACCACGGGCAGCGTACGGGGCCGATCGACGAATCCGCTTTCCTCGTCCGTGAACCGGAACGCCAGGATGCGATGGACCGGTACATTCCGCTCGGACGCGAAGGTGCAATCTCGGAATGCGGCACGGCCGTCGCGTTCCTGTGTTCGCCTCTCGCCTCGTACATCACGGGCGCGACTCTTCCCGTCGACGGCGGTACGTGGGCTGCGTCGGGTTGGTCGCGGGGGACCGAGGGGACGTGGAACCTGGGGGACTTCCCCATCGGCTGAGTCGTCGGTCAGGTCGATCGGCGATCCGTGGTGGTACGTGAGGAGAAGCCGTGACAGCAACAATCGGGGTCGCTGCGGCGGTGCTGGTCGAACAGATCGACCAGATCCTGGTCGTGACGATCAACCGGCCGCACGCACGCAATGCGGTGTCCGCGGCAGTCACCCAGGGTCTCGTCGACGCTTGGCGCGGGCCCAGCATGACTCCGACATCCGTGCGGTGGTGGTCACCGGCGCAGGCGACGAGGCCTTCTGCGGAGGTGGCGATCTAAAGGAGATGGCTGCCGGCCGATCGCTGTACCGAGCCCCGAGATCGAGCGGGCATGGGGATTCGGCGGGTTCTGTCGGCATCCGATCGACAAGCCGATCATCGCAGCGGTGAACGGCTACGCGATCGGTGGCGGTGTCGAGATCGCGATGGCCTGCGATCTCGTCGTCGCGACCGAGTCTGCCTGGTTCTCGCTTCCAGAGGTGCGCAACGGTTTCCTCGCGTCCGGAGGTGGGGCCATCCGGGCTGCACAGTGGCTACCTCGGGCGATCGCGATGGAGATCCTGCTGTTGGGGGAGAGATTCAGTGCTCGGCGGGCTCACGAGTGGGGGCTGGTCAACCGGGTGGTCCCGGACGGTCGGTCACTGTCGACCGCACTGGACCTTGCCTATCGGATCGCGACGAGTGCGCCGTTGGCTGTACAAGCGACAAAGCGCCTCGTCGCGGGGATCGTCGACAGTACTGCCGTGACCGAGGCGGAGGCGTGGGCTGCAACGACAGGGAAGACGCCGTCGTCAGCGAGACCGAGGACGCGAAGGAAGGCCCGCGGGCCTTTGTCGAGAAACGTCCGCCCGTCTGGAAGCGGCGATAGCGATCGAGGTGCCCCGGCCGGTCGAATTCTCCATGTGGCGAACGCAACGAATGATCCACCTGTCGTGGACTATTGGCCTCTGAGCCGCGCGATCTGCAGGTCGAACAATCTTTTCGCGCCAAACCTAGCCAAGAGACCAATTTGTGAACTAGGTTACACTTGTGTTCTTGGTGATCGACATGATGATCCCGAGCCATGCCCTGCCTGTACGCAATTTTCGACCCGTTCGGCCGGCTCGGCCGAGGCTTGAAGGGACGTGTCATGTTTCGACGACGTTGGCGTTTGGCTGTAGCGATGGTTGCTGCTGTCGGACTGATGACAACTGCCTGTGGCTCAGGAGATTCCAGCGGAAATGGCTCCGGTGGCGGCGGTGAGCCGGATACCACCGCGACGCTGCGTGCGGGGTGGACCGTGGCGCCCAATTCGCTGGATCCACATATGGCAGTCTCCGAGGTTGCATCCTTCCGGTTCGGGATCAATGCGATCTACGATCGGCTGTTCACCATCACCTCCGCGGGTGAGGTGGAGGGAATGCTGGTCGATTCGTGGGAGTACAGCCCGGATGGTCAGCAATTGACCATGCAGTTGCGTGAGGATGCGTCGTTCCGCGATGGCACGCCGCTGGACGCGCAGGTGGTCAAGGTCAACCTCGATCGGGC
This sequence comes from Rhodococcus sp. JCM 9791, assembly GCA_001312645.1. Lineage (GTDB taxonomy): Bacteria > Actinomycetota > Actinomycetes > Mycobacteriales > Mycobacteriaceae > Rhodococcus. The sequence continues at coordinate 8,857 of BBEG01000034.1, read as the reverse complement.
GCGCACGTTGAACTCGCCGGTGGTCAAGGGTCTGATGGAGCCGGTGACCGAGGTGGCGGCGAGTGCGCCGTACGAGGTGACGTTGACATTGTCGTCGCCGACCGATCTGATGCCGTATCAGTTGGCGGGTATGTCGGGGATGATCATGCATCCGGATCTGATCGCGAACGCTGATCCGAATATGGAGGCCAACGGCTCGGGCGCGTACAGCGTGGAGAGTTGGGCGCCGGGTGAGAAGCTGGTGCTGGTGCGTGATCGAGATGACTACTGGGACGCCGATGCTGCGCAGGTGGCGCGGATCGAGCACACGGCGATTGCGGATTTTCAGGCGTTCACCAATGCGGTGGCCGGTGGGCAGATCGATATCGGGCAGTTCCAGCCCGGAAACGTCGCAGCGGTCGAGGGTCGTCAGGGCCTGAACACCGTCCCGGTGCCGATGGGCATCGGGACCGAGTTGATGTTGAATTGGAACTACGGACCGCTCTCCGATGTGCGGGTGCGGCAGGCGTTGAACTATGCGCTCGATCGTGAGGCGGTCACGGAGGCGTTGTTCCCAGGTTCGGATGCGCGGTGGCAGTACTCGCGTGAGGGTTTGCCGGGTTTCGATTCCGGTCTGGAAGAGCGGTATCCGTATGATCCGGCGAGGGCCAAGGAGTTGTTGGCCGAGGCGGGTTTCCCTGATGGTGTGGATTTGGGTCGGTTCATCATTTCCAATGCGGTGACGCCGGGGTTGACCGATGTGATCAAGGAGCAATTCGAGCAGGCGGGGATCCGCTTCGAGCCCAACGTGATGGATTCTCTCGAGGGAATGACCACGTTTGCAGGAGGTGAGGCGCCGGCGTACCTGAATTTCTCGTCGTACGGTCTGGGCTTCGCTGCCGGGATGGTGACGCGGTCCGGTGCGACGCAGAATCCGGCGGGGCCGACGCCGGAATACGATCGGCTCTTCGCGGGTGCAACGGATTCACGACTTGGTGCCGAGGAGCGAGAGACGAGTGCGGTCGAACTCAACGACTACCTGGTGGAGGAGGCGTGGGGTGTGCCGATAACGTGGGTGACCTATCCGTGGGTGATGAGCGATAAGGTCGGAAACTTCAGTGCCGAGATGGATTACGCCACTACGTGGGGTCCGTACGATTTCAGGTACCTGACCGTTTCGGAGTAACTGCTCGCGCACACTCGATCGTCGGCGTGTGCAGGTAGGTCCCCGCCCCACTTCTGTGGGGTGGGGACCACCACTGGATCACGACTGGAAGGCTTGGTCGAAGTGAGCTGCTGCGGTGAGGTCGTCGACCGCATGGCGTTCGAACCGTGGCAGCAGACCGAGTCAACTTCGTCGATTCGGTGGCCCCCACGCGCCGGTCAGGTCGATCGTGTCGAACATTCCGTCTTGAGGACCTTGTTGGTGGGAGTGCGCGGTAGCGCATGGGTCAGGATGAGATATCTCGGAAGCGCGTGCTTGGGTAGCTTGCTCGTCAGCCACGTGTACAGTTCCGGCTCGTCGAGAGTGGAGTTCTCGACAATCTCCGCTACGAGCAGGACCTGGTGTCCTGCAACAGGGTCGGGCACACCGATTACGGCGCAGCCGGACAACTGCGGGTGCTCGTCTATCACCGCCTCGACCGCAGTTGTCGAGATGTTCTCGCCCATCCGGCGAATGGTGTCGCCGGCTCGATGGAGGAACTCGAAATTGCCGTCGGGGTGTCGTATGGCGATATCGCCCGTGTGGTACCAGCCGCCGGCCAGTGCCCGCTCGGTCGCCTCCGGCTGGTTCAGATATCCGACCATGATCATGAGACGGTCGTCGGGCCGAATCCAGAGCTCACCCGGTACACCGTCAGCGACAGGCTGTGCGTTTTCGTCCACCACCTGTGCCTGGTAGCCGTCGCGGACGCGTCCGCACCAAGTGTGTTCGAGGTCGGGCGGTGTGTCGCTCAGGACAAGAGGGAATCCGACTTCGGTGGAACCATAGAGGTCGTAACATTTCACGGCGAATCGTTCTGCGAATTCCGCAGCGAGGGCGACGTTGTGTCCGGCGAATACGGCTTCGAGAGGGTTGTCTGCGTCGTCCGGCTGTGGCGGTAACGCCAGCAGGAGAGCGCCATGCAGAGTCGCTGTGGTGCACCCGAACCTACGAGCATCGTTCATGGCGGCCTTTGCCGAGAACCGTTCGCGGAACACGACCTGGCCGCCGGTATCGCACATCGTGACCAGTGGACTCCGTCCGGTGACATGGAACATCGGATGGCAGTTGTAGCTCACGTCTTCGGGACCGAGTGGTATCCGGCCGATCACGCTGGCGAACTGTGCCCAATCGAGTATCACTCCTTTGGCTGGTCCCGTACTGCCGGACGTATAGATCACACAGGCGATATCGGCCGGCGTAGGCAGCGGATCGAGCTCGGTGGTGGCTGTAGCCAGGGATTTCCACTCTCCACGTTCGACGATTCGAATAGCCAAGGCTGGTCGTGTGTCTCGGATTCGGTCGACGAACTCCGGTCTCGCCAAGCACAGGACGGGCGCGGCATCGTCGAGGACATGCTCGAGGAAGGCACCCTTCAGTTCGGGGTTGACCGGTACCTCTACCGCGCTCAGGCAACCGAGAGCGACCCAGATCATTGCCGCATCGATCGAGGGCGGCAACAAGGTCGCCACACGGGATCCCGAAACCACGCCGCGGTCGCGTAGATGCTCCACCCAGCTGCGGACGCCCTCCCACGTCTCTCCGTAAGTTGCATGGCCCCCCGTCACTTCGCGGAGAAATGGCCGGTTCGGTTCCGATCGAGCACGAGAACACAACTGAACCGGCAGCACCGATGCCGGATCGGTTGCCATGGCGGCGAGTGTCGATGAGGTGGGCAATTCTGGCTTCTCTTTCTTGCTTGCGCAGATACGGACATTCGATGACGAGACCACCATCGCGCGGATGGTCACCATCTCATTCGTGCCGCCACCGTCCGGATCACGTCTGCGCATTCGTCCGGTCGTTCCAGCGGGAGATGATGATGTGCGCCGGCCATGGGTCGGATGTCGATATCCGGTTGCCACCCGCGCAGCACCGGCAATGATTCGATCACGGGAGCGGTGCTCAGGGTGCCGTATGCGTATGCGACCGGACACCGTAGCGCCTGCCAGGCTTCATTCACTGGAGTGTCCGAAAATGACGGCGGCCGAGGATCCGCCCGCCACGTCCATCCGTTGGCAGTCTGGTGAACTGCATATGCGGCGACCGGGTCGATGACGTCTTTCGGTAATTCCGGTTGAGGGGGCTCGAGCCGGAATCGCTCACGTATCTCCTCGTACGTCCGATACATTCGTTGGGATCGGACGGTCCGCTGGGCGTCGTCTTGTCGGACCGCAATACGGAAGCCCGTGTCGAGGACGACCAGGCCACCGAACAGTGCCGTCTCGGTGGCGGCGGCTATGACTGAGGATCTACCTCCCATGTTGTGGCCGACCACAAGTGCAGGTCCTGCTCCGACATCGCGAGCAACTGCAGCAAGTTCGCGCGCATGTAGCTCGGGATTGTATGCGCTGCGTCTGCCGCTTCGGCCGTTGCCGCTCAGATCGACAGTGATCACACTGAAGTCGTCGCTCAGCAGCGGAACCACGCGATGCCACCACATCTGATGCGCGCCGAACCCGTGGACAAGTACGATCGGGCGTTGACCGACACCGTGAATCGAGTAGTGAATCGGGCATCCGACCACTTCTATCTCGCAGACGTGATCGTTTGGGCACTATGGCTTTCCATCACCCACTTTTCCTCTCCATTCTGGAGATCACCGCGTCGCCGTAGTGGTGGAGCGCGTCGATTGCCTCATCCACCGTCGTGGCGGGTGTGTCGAGCACGAACCAGCCGACACCGGCCTGGTTGAAATCGTGCAGGCGGTCGCGGTGCTCGTCGAGCGAGCCGCCGTGGACCAGGACCTTGCTGTCCGGTCCTTCGATCTGCACCTCGACGGCGTTGCGCGTCCGCCCCGCGGCTTCGGTGAGGTCCCGTAGTTCGTCGATTGCTCTCGTCAGCGCAGCCACGGTCGGGATCGGAGTTGTGCGGACCGTCGAGGCTTTCTCCTGATCTATCAGCAGGGGAGCCCAGCCCTGTCCGACTGTGGCCGCTCGCGTGAGTGCCCGCGGGGCGTTCCCGGCGATCCACACCGGAACGCCGCCCTCCTGGACAGGGAACGGCAGTGCCGTCTGTGCCAGGCTCGTGAAGTGCCGGCCTCGTAGCGATACCCTCGGTGCGTCCAGGCGCCGCGCATCACCTCGATTGCCTCGTCGAAGAGTTCGTGTCGCTCCTCGAAATTCACGCCGACGGCGGCGAACTCCGACTTCAGGTATCCGACGCCGGCGGTCAGGATCGCTCGGCCCTGCGACAGATGGTCCAGGGTGGACATGGCCTTCGCGACGAGGAAGGGGTTCCGATAGGGCAGCACCATCGCGTATGTCATCAGCTTGATGCGGTCCGTGACGGCCGCGCAGAACGCCAGGGCGGTGGTCAGGTCGAAACCGTCGTGGCCGCCGGACCGGATCCACTTCTCCGACGGGATCGGATGGTCGGTGACGGCGATGGCGTCGAAACCTGCCTCTTCCGCGGCACGCGCGAATCGGGTCATCGCTTGCGGTCCGAGGAATTCCGGGGTGTATCCCTGGACCGCGAGCGGGTACTGGACTGTGAACTTCAGGGCACCACTCATTCAGGACAGGATCCCGGCTCGTCCGGTGTCGCGCAGGGCCCGCACGAGTTCGGCGAAGTGGTCTGGCTTCCATCCGTCCTGATCTTCTCCCCAGCCGATCTTTCCGTCGAACTCCCAACGCATCAATGCGTTCGATCCCGTGCCGTGTTCACACATGTGGCTGACGGCGAAGCTTCGGCTTCCATCGACCGGCCAGTGACGTCGACCAGTTCGACCTCCATGTGCGCGCTCCATCCGGTACGGGGGTCGCGGTAGTTGCGCATGCGGCTACGTGTCTTGTCGAGGCGTTCGAATCGTCCTTCCTTCAGGAGCCACCCGACGTTGAGCGGCGAGAATCCCGCGGCGTTACCGTCCTGGGGACGAACGAAGCTCAAGAAGCCCGTCTCGGCGCCGGCGTGGCCGAAAATGTACTGGATGCGCCCGCGACCGCGTTGCCGCTCGACCTGTCGCCACGAGGGACCACCGGGTTCGCGAACGGTGTATTCGCCACGCAAGTGTTCAGGCTTGCGGCTCTGTAGGTGCGCCCCGCCGCGCGGACCCCACGTGCGGTCCCGCACGGAGTGGCAGTCGATAGTGATGCGCTCGCCGTCGAGAACGAGTTCACCGGTGAGATGGCCGAGCTGATCGAAATGAGGGTTGAACATCGCGGGCGCCTCGCCGGGTGTGAAGCGCTGAGGTGGGTGCACGCTGCGATGTTCGAATTCGATCGCAAACTTCGCAGCCGGGTCGGAGTAGGCGATGTGGTAGTCCATGGTCGGCTTCAGGCTTTGACGCTGAAACCGCCTGATGGAAAGGTTATGTCGCGCAGGTCGGCGTTCTCGATCATCGGGATCGGTCCGGAGTTGCGGAAGTACGCCAGACGGCCGGGGTCTGCTCCGCGTGGATCCCACGCGAACACGCGCCACGTGACGGTGCCCTGGTTGGTAGATGTGCCGCGTGGAGCCATCCGCCGATCCGGCGCTCGGGAACGTTGAACGACCACCAAGTCGTCTCGGTCTCGTAGGGGTCGTCGCTGAGCCGGTGGTAGGTGTCGTCCTCGGGGAGAATGGTGCGTCGGGGTCGGTGACGGTGTTCGAGGTCATGGGCACGCTCCGATCAGTCGAGAAGCTTGTCGAAAGCAAACTAAGTGATATAAGTGATCTGTACCATATGTGGTGGCTGACTGCATTCGTGAAACTCTTCGAGGAACAGGACGCACTATGACGACGGCGACAGAAGTTTCGACCGAACTCGAAGCGAATTCCCTTTCCTCCGAGCTCGTGGAGTGGATCGGCGACGCGGCGAGCGGCACCGTGATCTCGTCCGATCGGCGCCCGGGCGGTGGTCGGCGCGAAGCGTGGGTGGTGGAGGTACGTGGTGCGGACGGCGTGGTTCGCCCGTTGTTCTTGCGCTACGACCGTCTCGACCCCGAGGAAAAGGGCGACGATTTCACCCTGCACCGCGAGGCGGCATTCTTCCGAGCGCTGAGCGGCACCGCCGTGCCGGTCCCGGACATCGTCGGCGTCCACCCGACCGAACAGGCGATTCTGTCCGAACTCGTGCCCGGACAAGCGTGGTTCTCCCGCCTTCATGATGAGGATCAACGTGTCTCCGTCGCATCGGATTTCATGCGGATCCTCGCCGAGATGCATCGTGTCGATCCACACCGGCTCGGGCTACCCGACCAGGATCCCGACGCGGATCTGCGTGTGCTCGTGCACCGCGAGATCGATACGTGGGAGAAGGTCTACCGTGACTCCGGAACCAGCGATCCGCTGATCGATCTCGGGCTCGACTGGGTGCGCGGCCACGTGCCGACGTGGACGCACCGGTGGTGATCGTGCAGGGCGACACCGGGCCGGGCAATTTCCTCTACGAGAACGGCAGGGTTACCGCCGTCCTCGACCTCGAGTTGGGACACCTCGGCGATCCGCATGACGATCTTGCATGGGTCTCGGTCCGCTCGGTTCAGGAACCCTTCACGAATCTCATGGAGCGTTTCGGTGACTACGCGCGTGCGGCCGGCACGGACATCGATTTCGACCGGGTCCGCTACTACCGGGTGCTCGCCGAATTGCGCATCGTGATTCTGGGGCACCGCAAGCGTGCGGAGCCCGATCTGCTGGGCGAGGTCGGCAATTCTCTCGTGTACGGACTGCTGCACCGGAGGTTGTTCCTCGAAGCGCTGGCCGACGTGCTAGGTGTGGAGATCGTCGACGTCGATCCGGTGCCGTCGACGCCGAGCGAGGGTGACTGGCTCTACGCCGCCGCGCTCGAGCAGATCCGGCAGATCATCGTGCCGCGAAGCGAGGATCCGTTCGTGATTCAGCGCAGCAAGGGTCTGGCCAGAATTCTGAAGTATCTGCGTGAGGCCGCGTCCGTGTCAGCGCCCATCGAACAGCGGAACCTGGACGATCTCGAAGCGGTGCTCGAATACCGGCCGTCGTCGGTCTCGGCGGGAACTACCAAGCTGGTGAATCGGTGCCTCGCGGGAACGGTACAGCTCGAGACGGCGGTGGGCGTGCTCTTGCGTCAGGTGGCCGGCGAGACGCAGGCGCTGCGCCCGGCAATGGGCGTACTCGCCGACCGGCACTTCGATGTGATCAAGAAGTGAGCGGCGCGATGGTATTCGACGGGAAGATCGCTGTCGTTACGGGCGGTGCCCGCGGTATCGGTCGGGCGATCTGTGAGAACCTTGCCGATGCAGGGGCCGTGTGGTGGTGGCCTACCGATCCAGGGCCGACGAGGCGACTGCTGCGGCCGCCGGGATCCGCGACCGTGGGGGTGACGCGGTAACGGTGCAGGTGGACGTGGCGGACCCTGAATCGGTGACGGAGCTCATGGCGTTCGCTCGCCGTGAATTCGGCGGTCCGATCGAACTTCTCGTGAACAACGCTGCCTACTCGCGATTGCTCGACGTCGACGAGCTCACCCCGCAGCGGTGGGATCTTCTGTTCCGCACGAACGCCGGTGGGCCCTATCTCACGACATGGGCGGTCAAAGACGAGATGGCCGAGGCCGGTGGGGGCGCAATCGTCAACATTTCGTCGATCAACGGTGTCTCGGCGAACGCGGCGACGATCGCGTACGGGGCGACGAAGGCCGCGCTGAACAACTTCACCCGTGGCTGCGCGCTCGCATTCGCGAAGGACGGCATCCGGGTCAACGCCGTAGCGCCCGGACTCGTCCTGACGGAGCAGGCACGGACCGTCACGGCGCAGCAACGTGCCGCGATGGTCGAGGGAATCCCGTTGGGGCGCGGCGCACAGCCGGAGGAGATTGCGTCGGTCGTTCGGTTCTTGCTCTCCGACGAATCCTCCTACATCACCGGTGAGACGCTCGTGGTCGCCGGCGGGCGCCATTGAGAGTTGCGCAGCGTCGCGGACCTGATTCCCTCGGATCGGGTGCGCCGGAGGTCAGGTCGCGTCCACCGGAGCGCCGATCTCGGTAAGCACATCGAGCCTGTCGGGATGAGGTAGCCACCCGAGTTCGCCCCGCGCGCGGGGCGCGCGCGTGCGACTGCAGGTCGAGAAGACGATCAAAGCGGCGAAGGCGCCCCAGATCTCGACGCCTTCGGAGAGCTCGATGCTGCGAGCGGGAACGCTCTGCTGCCGTGCGAGGGCCTCGGCGATGGTGCGGAAGTTCGTTTCGCCCGACACTGCGTGGTAGAGCGCGCCAGCCGGCGCCTTCTCTGCGGCAAGGTGGTAGATCTCGGCGACGTCGTCCACGTGCACGTTCGAATACAGATTCAGGCCGCGACCGATATAGCAGACCGCACCGGTCTTCTCGATCGACGCACGGAAGCGTCGAGCATGGGGGAGCGGCCGTTTCCCCAGATCATCGAGGGCCGTACGACGATGCCTCGGACCCCGCGGGCGTTCGCCTCACGCACGACGTTCTCGGTGTCGACGCGACCGCCGATGTACTTGGACGGGACGAATTCGTCGTCCTCGGCGAAGGTGTCCTCGCTCCACTCGCCGTCGGTGCGCTGCGACAGGACGCCGGTGCCGGACGTGAAGATCAGCGTTTTCCCGGTTCCCTCGAGGGTGTCGATCAGTGCTTCTATGGTGTGCCGCTCGGGCTCGAGCAGCAGTTGCGCGGCATAGAGAATGACGTCTGCGTCGGCCGCGTGCGCGACGGTGCCCTCGGGATCGGTCAGCAGGTCGCCGAGCACCGGCTCG
>BBEG01000033.1 GCA_001312645.1 Rhodococcus sp. JCM 9791 | reverse complement strand
CCTCGACGAGATCGTCGCGGCATGCGCCGAGGCGGACACAGCGTGCACAGGTCTTGCCCGCGACACCGGCGATGTCCTCGCCGAATACGATCGGTTCAGCAGGTCTGCACGTGCGGTCGCCCATGCGGTCGAGCTCCGTCTCCGAGCCGAAGAAGAGGCCGAGTCCCGCTGGCAGGAGTGGCACGACCGGGCAGCGGTGGTCGCCGCGCAGACTCAGGCGGTCGACATCGAGGTCGCCGACCTCGCCGAGGAACTGCGGAGTTCGGAGACGGAACGAGCCCGAACCGACGAGAAATGCCGGCGCACCCTCGCTCACCGCGAGCAGCTCGGCAAAACGGTGGCAGCAGCGCTGCAGCAGACTTCGGCGGCGCAGGAACGCCTCACCCGGCACCGTGAGGAACTCGAGGACGCAGCGGGTGTACTCGAGGCGCAGCTGGCTGTTCCCGCCCTGTCGGCGGCCGCCGATGTCGAGGGCGGCCCGATCGCGCACCTCGACGACGCGCAACACGTCCTCGAGACCGCCGAAACCGTGCTGACGGCACTGCCCCGGGCGACGGACACCGGCGACAACCGGGTCCTCGCTGCGCTACAGCGATTCGATCGGGAGATCTCCGATCAGCTCGACATCGAGCACACCGTGGAATCGGGCGCCATGTGGTGCGCTTGTCCGGCGCGGGTGGCGACACCACCCCGACAGGTGTGCTCGCCCACCTCACTGTCCGTGCAGAAGAGGGTCGGGCCGCGTTGTCCCAGCGCGAGCACGATGTGTTCACCGGGTTCGTGCTCGGTGGCGTCGCCGATGAACTCCGCAGGCGGATCACACAGGCCGAGAACTTGATCGCAGCGATGAACGAGAGCCTCGCCGACAGCAGGACCAGCCACGGTATCGGGGTCCGTATCGGGTGGCATCCGGTCCGTGAGGACGCCGATGCGGCACACATCACCGAACTCCTCACCGACGGCGCCCGGGCGATCAGCGACAGCGATGAATTGATCGAGCTGCTTCGCCACCGCGTGGAGGTCTCGCACGACGATGACCCATCGGCCGGATACGCGGCGCATCTGTCGCGCGCGCTGGACTATCGGACATGGCACACCGTCGACGTGACCATCATCGGTCCAGAGCCCGATCAGGAGCGTCGCATTTCGAAGCGGGCCAAGATCTCCCAGGGCGAGACCCGGTTCGTGTCGTACGTCGCACTGTTCGCGGCGGCAGATGGCTACCTGTCCGGATTGCCCGACACCGACCTCGCACTGCGGATGGTGCTGCTCGACGACGCGTTCGCCAAGATCGACGAGCCCACGATCGGCGAACTCATGGGTCTGCTGGTGCGCCAGGACATCGATTTCGTCATGACGGGGCACGCGCTGTGGGGGTGCGTTCCACAGGTACCGGCCCTCGACATCTACGAGGTCCGGCGTCTCGGCGACAGTTCCGCAGTCACAACCCGAGTCCACTGGGACGGACGCAGCCGGCACGTACGCACCGACTCCTGATTCGTCGGAAATCGACCTATTCTCACTGACGTGACATTCCCGAACCTCCGCCACTCGGTCCGCGCCCTTCTCGTCGACCCCGATGACCGACTCCTGTTGTGCCGCGCGCGCACACCCGACGGCTTCACCGTGTGGATCACACCGGGCGGCGGCATCGAGAGCGGTGAGACGCAGCTCGAGGCGTTGGCGCGTGAACTCATGGAGGAGGTCGGTTTCCGACTCGACGCCGAGCCTCCGCACGTGTGGCATTCGGCGATCGTCTCGCCCGATCACGTCCCGGGTTTCGACGGGATCGTCAACGATTTCTATCTGATCCGTACGGCGCCGTTCGTCCCGAGTCCCACGCTGACGGCCGTCGAACTCGCAGCCGAGAACCTCGTTTCGTTCCGTTGGTGGCCGCTGTCCGAACTCGTCTCGTACACGGGCCCCGATCTGCTCGGTCCGCGGTCGCTCGCCAGCGACTACCCACGATTGCTCGACGGTCCTGTGCCGGATCGTCCCATCGATCTATCCCCTCCTCGATAGGCCGCGTGACCGCTATTCTCTGTGACACATCCCACACAGAGGAGTCCGCATGTCCGCGCCGCACTCGCCCACGCTCGTCAGCCGCCTGGAACATTGGGCGCAGACCATCCCCGACTCCCCCTCGGTCCAGTACCTGGACCGGTCACACAGCTGGCGCGAATGGCGCGACCGTGTACGACAACTCGCAGGGGCACTCGCCTCCGTGGGGATCGGCGCGGGTGACAGCGTCGCGTTCGTCGACAAGAACAACCTCGCCTGCGTCGAGGTCACCTACGCGGCATCCGCGTTGGGTGCGGCGAATGCGATCCCCAACTTCCGGTTGGCGGGAGACGAACTCGCTACATCCTCCGCGACTCGAATGCGAAGTTGCTGTTCGTCGGCGCTGAATTCACCGACGTGATCGCGTCGATCCGCGACCACCTCGGCACGGTGACGAAGGTGATAGTCGTCGGTGGCGACGACGACGAGTTCGAGGCGTTCCTCGCATCCGGCGACCCTACTCACCCCCTGCCGGACGTCGCACCCGACACGACCGCACTCCTTCTGTACAGCTCGGGGACGACGGGACGCCCGAAAGGTGTGCAGCTCACTCACCGCAACCTCGTGGCGCACGCCGAGGCCATGCTCGCGATCCTCCCGTTCAGACCAGGACTGCCTGCTGGTGGCGATGCCGCTGTTCCACGTCGGCGGAACCTGTTACGCGATCATCGGAATCCATGACGGACGCCGGTGCATCTTCACCCGCGAAGCGGATGCCGCGTCGCTGTTCGGCGGGATCGCGGCCGGCGCGAACGTCGCGTTCCTCGTACCGCCCGTGATCTCGGGCGTCTTGCCGCGGGCGACAAGGCCATCGCAGCGATGTCCCGATTGAAGCGCATCACCTACGGCGCGGCTCCGATGCCGCTGCCGTTGCTGCGTGCGGCGCTCGCCGCGTGGCCGGACTCCGAATTCGTTCAGGTGTACGGCATGACCGAACTCGCCGGGGTGATCACCGCGCTGATGCCCGACGTGCACCGCGACCCGTCGCAGGAACATCGGATGCGTCGGCGGGCACCCCGATACCGGGAGTCGAGATCCGCATCGTCGATCCGGTCACCAACGCCGATGTTCCCGTGGGATCCATCGGTGAACTGTGGTGGAGGTCGGCGCAGACGACACCGGGGTATCTGGGTCGGCCTGACGCCACTACCGAGGCCATCGTCGAGGGCGGCTGGCTCCGCAGCGGCGACATGGGTCGCGCCGACGAAGGCGGGTTCGTGTTCATCGAGGACCGGCTCAAGGACATGATCATCACCGGCGGCGAGAACGTCTACTGCCCTGAGGTCGAGCGCGTGTTGGTCGAACATCCGGCGGTCGCGGAGGTCGCGGTCATCGGGGTGCCCGACGAGAAGTGGGGCGAGACGGTCAAGGCCGTCGTGGTGCTCACCGCCGACGAGAAGGCGGACGCAGCCGAACTGATCGACTACGCCCGGTCTCGTCTTGCCAAGTTCAAATGTCCTAGCAGCATCGACATCGTCGGCGACCTGCCCCGCAATCCCACGGGGAAGATCCTCAAGCGCTCGCTACGTAAGCCGTACTGGGACGGACGCGAACGAAGCATCTGACACAGAGGTCGGGGACCGGTTTCCCGGTCCCCGACCTATGTCGTGTGGCCTGTTGACTCGACTCGATTACTTGACGCGACGCAGCAACGCAGCGAGGGCCTGGCCACCACCGATGCACATCGTGACGATGCCCAGCTCGAGGTCGCGGCGGACGAGGTCCTTCGCGACACGGACCGTCAGGATGCGCCGGTGGCGCCGACGGGGTGGCCGAGAGCGATCGCGCCGCCGTACGGGTTGGTCTTCTCGGGGTCGAGCTTCGCATCGCGGATCACGGCGATGGCCTGCGACGCGAAAGCCTCGTTCAGCTCGATCGTGTCGATGTCGGACGGCGTCGTCCCGGTCTGCTCGAACAGTTTCGCAAGGGCGTGCGTGGGGGCATAGCCCATCAGAGAGGGGTCGATCGCGGCGACAGCGACAGAGTCGATCACCACGGAGCCCGCGAGACCTCGCTCACGTGCGACGGACTGCTTGGCCAGTACGACCGCGCCGGCGCCATCGTTGATACCCGATGCGTTACCTGCGGTGACGGTGCCGTCCTTGATGAACGCCGACCGCAGCTTGCCGAGCCCTTCGAGGGTGGTCTCGGGCTTGGGATGCTCGTCGGTGGTCACGGTGAACGGCTTGCGGCCACCGACCTCGACGGGGGTGATCTCTTCAGCGAAGGCAGCCTTGGCAGCGGCGGTGTCGGCGCGGCGCTGCGACTCGAGGGCGAACTCGTCCTGCTGCTCACGGGTGACGTTGTATTCACGGGCGACGTTCTCGGCCGTGACGCCCATGTGCTTACCGCTGAACGGATCGGTGAGCATGCCGGTGGTGCCGTCGACGAGCTCGCGGTTACCGAGCTTGTAGCCGCTGCGGGCGGCGAAGTCGTAGAACGGCATCCGCGACATGTTCTCGTCGCCACCGGCGACGGTGATGTCGGCGGCACCCCAGCGCATCTGCTGAGCGGCCGACCAGACGGCCTGCAACCCGGAACCACACAGGCGGTTGACGGTGAATGCGGGAGTCGAGATCGGCAGGTCCGCGGCGAGGGCGACCCGGCGCGCGTTGTATGCATCGCCGCCGACCTGGCCGATGCAGCCCATGACCACTTCCTCGATGTCGTTGCCGACGACACCGGAACGCTCGAGCGCTGCGCGTACGGCCACCGCTCCGAGCTCGTGGGCGGGGACATCCTTGAATACGCCGCCGAAGCTTCCTACGGGAGTACGCGCGCCGTCGACGATGACAATCGGGTCCGGAGTGGTCATATCTGCAATCCAATCTGGTCGAACACTTTTGTGTTGGGCCCAATTCTGTGCACCCAGACGCAGGCTACGGCACTCCGTGCCGCATACTCTGGAAAAACAATCTACTCTCACCGGGAACGTTATGGAAGCGTCACTCTCACAATCAGAGAATGCGCCTTCCTGACGACTGGTCAGTCGGGGACGGCGAGGTCCGCTCGCCGGAATCTCTCGACGCCCGCGCCGTGCCGAGTTCGCGCCGCGCCGCGGGGTTGGCGATGTAGAACTCGAGGATCCTGTGCAACAGCACGGGGTCGACCGCGTAGCGCCGCGAGTCGATCTCTATGCGCGGTGCCTCCGGAAACCGGTCCAGCCTGAACAAAGTGCTCGTGCGGCGACGCGCCCAGGCCGCGGTCGTCGTTCCCTCGACCCACGTTTCCGGGTAGCCGTAATCCAGCGCCTGCACCCGTGCGACCGACATCCACGGCAGGTACGACTCGAACGACCATCCTCGCTGCCGGATGCCGTCGGCACTGAGCACGAGCGCCCCCACCGCCAGTCGACCGAGCGCCACCTCACCCACGAACGCCACGCACGGCACACCCAACAGCGCCAGGACCAGGCTCACCCACGGGATGCCGCTGTTGAACAGGAACACCTCGACGGCGGCGCCCACCGCGAGCGCTGCCGCGCAGCCCACCATCGCGACGAGAGCAACGAAGACCGACATGCGCGAGCGCACCTCGGTCGCTGCACCGAGACCGCCCCGGCGCAGCGTCCGCACACCGGGACTACCGCGCCTCGGCCACCAGAACACACATCCGAACGCTGCGGTGAGCAACATCAGTACGGAGAGGATCAGAAAGAAGCGGGACTCCGGCCCGAAGCGGGAACCGGTGGACGACAGCCCACCCACCAAGGCAACAACACTCACGACAGCGGCCAGCACGATCGAGATCGCGGCCCTGATGTTCCACGTCGGACGCCCCCACTCCTCCGGACGCACCAGGTCGTCCACATGCCCCTGGCGTTCCTCCGAGCCCTGCCCCTTCCGAAGAATCGGCCGCTGCATAGGTACTCCCTTCCGGAGCACCGGAGGCCCCGACGCCTCCGGTGAATGCCGGTTGCGGCCCGACGCTACCGCACCCGGCCGCACGGATGAGCACCCCGTCGGACACCCAGCACAAAGTCTTGGCACACGCCAGTGTGACGATTACCATACTCACCGGTCAGGTGGGGTATTTATCCAGTTCACAACGGATTTACGGGGGGTCGATTCGGTCATGGCTGCGAAGTCCGAAAATATTCATGTACGGATGAGTAACACCTTCGCCGGTGAACACGACACAATCTGTGACGATTCAGACGAGACCGGAGGAATCTGCATGACCATCCAGCTTGATTCGCCTGGCATCGAGCGCGCCGAAGCAGCATCGTCGGCCAACGACACGGACCTGGGAAGCCTCTTCGACCAGATCCGCGACCTCGACGCCCATATCCTCGAGGCGGTCAAGCGGCGCTCCGAATTGTCCCAGCAGATCGGCGCCGCAGCGAAAGAATCGGGTGAGACCCGCGAAGCACAGACCAATGAGATGGGCGTGCTCGACCGGTTCGCCGAACTCGGCAACGACGGCAGAACCCTGGCCATGACTCTGTTGCGCCTGGGACGTACGCGCCGGTCCTGACCACCCCGATTCGACCACCCCGTTTCGACGAAGCCCCCGCACTCACTGTGCGGGGGCTTCGTGCATCGAGGCGCCGCTCCACAGGCCGCCACGCGCTATCCGACGACGACGCGGGCCGACTCGTCCAGCTCGAACTCCGCCAGTGCGCGGCCGGCGAGCGCCGCGACCCGAGCCGAGGGCAGACCGTCATAGGCACTCAGCACAATCGTGACCTGTTCGAGCGGCGACAGAGCTCCGAAGAGCACTGTGTCGTCGACGCCGAGATCCGGATGCGGCGGGCCGAGCCGCGGCCGCTGCGTATGCAGCAGGTACCCGAACCAGTACAGGACGTAGGCGCACAACTCCGGCCCCACCGGCTCGCGCCAGGTCGCCGCCGCGCGGGCAACTGCGCGATCGAGCAGTGCGGTGTCCACCTCTCGGCTGCCGGCCAGAAGTCGTGCACATGGTGCGAGGTCCGGAAGCCTGGCTTCGAGGACACTGCGTAATTGCTCGGCACCACGACCACGGGGCGGTGAACCCCCACCCGGGCCACCGCCGTAGCCGAGCCCGCCGAGTCCACCATCTCCCGCAATCGCCGACCAATACATAGCCGCGCTTCTTCCTGTGCCGTTGTGCCCTGCGCCGCGACTTCATCGCATGTTCCGAGCCGCGATCGATCGCCTACTTCACTATCGTCCACAAAGTGTCGAACGTCACACACTGCCGAAACCAGCGTGTCGCCGACCGGCACGCGGTGCCACTCAGCGCAGGATCGTCTTGATCTCCAAGAACTCCTCGAGCCCGAACACGCCGGCTTCACGGCCGATACCCGACTGCTTGTAACCACCGAAAGGTGCGTCGGTGTTGAATGCGCCGCCGTTGATGTACACCTGGCCGGTGCGGATGCGGCGCGCGACAGCCTCGGCACGCGCGGGGTCGCCCGACCACACACCACCCGACAGGCCGTACTCGCTGTTGTTGGCGATGCGCACCGCGTCGTCCTCGTCCTTGTAGCCGATGATCGACAGCACCGGGCCGAAGATCTCTTCCTGGGCGATGGTCATGTCCTCGGTGACATTGCCGAACACCGTGGGGCCGACGAAATAGCCTGTGGAGAATCCGTGCTCGCGACCGTCGAGTGCCAACTCGGCACCTTCTGCCACGCCCTTCTCGATGTAGGACAGCACACGCTGCTGCTGCGTTCCGCTCACGAGCGGTCCGAGCTTCGAGCCCTTCTCCGACGGAAGCCCGACGGTGTAGGCCTTCGCCACCTCCGCGGCGATGGCGGTGGCCTCGGGAATGCGCTCGGCGGGTACCAGCATGCGGGTCAGTGCCGTGCATGTCTGGCCGGAGTTGAGAAAACACTTACCGACGCCTCGGTGACGGCAGCGGTGAGATCGGCATCGTCGAGGATCAGGTTCGCGGACTTGCCGCCGAGTTCGAGCGCCACCTTCTTCACCGTCTCCGCCGCGACCACCGCGACGCGCTTGCCTGCGCGCGTCGAACCGGTGAACGACACCATGTCGACTTCGGGATGCGCGGCGATGGCCTCACCGACCACCGGGCCGTACCCGCTGACGACGTTGAGGACACCCTTCGGCAGCCCTGCCTCGTCGACGATGTCGACGAGTGCATAGGTGATCAACGGTGCAATTTCGGTGGGTTTGAGAACCACGGTGCATCCCGCCGCCAACGCAGCGAACACCTTGAGGACCACCTGATGCAGCGGGTAATTCCACGGGGTGATCGCCCCGACGACACCGATCGGCTCGCGCACGACGAGGCGTTGCCGATCTCCTGGTCGTCGAAATCGTAGGTGCCGGCCAGCGCGGCATATGCGGCAATGTTCTTCAACGGCATACCGATCTGCACCGGCTTCGCCAGGCTCAGCGGCATACCCATGTCCTGCGACACGATCGCGGTGAGCTCTTCGACACGCGAGTTGGCAAGCGACGAGACCTTCTCCAGATAGGCGGCGCGTTCCGCACCACTCAGGGCAGACCACGCCGGGAACGCCTCGCGGGCTGCGGCCACCGCGCGGTCGACGTCGGAGACGACGCCCTCCGCAACCTTCGCGATGACCTGCTCGGTGGTGGGATCGACGACCTCGATACTGCCGTCACCGTCGGAATCGACCCACTGCCCACCGATGTAGATCTTGGTGCGGTCGAGAACTTCACTCATCTTCGATTACCCCTCAACTGACTACGTTGGCGTACAGATCTGACGACACCCTGCAGCGTATCCGACCACTGTGACCTGCAGCACTTGCTCGCCCACATCCCTCGATTGTGACGTATCACGCGGACCCACGGCCGTAACCTGTGCGCTACAATTGGCAACGCTGCTCGCGCGCTTCACCGTCGCAACGCTCGGCGCATTCGGACAAAGACGTCTGTTTCTGATCTTTGGTCACCGCCACCGGCACCGGTCTGTCTTCTGCGTATTCTGTGCAGCACTTCTGCGCACCTGCGTCCTCCGCTGCCGTCGTCGGTCGACTTCGAATCGCCGAGGAGGATGGTCCGTTGACGCATCACGCCGACACCGGGTTGTATGACAGCACGCTCGACAAGAGCAGTTGCGGAGTCGGGTTCATCACCCGCAAGGACGGCACCCAGACCCACGAGATTCTCACCCGCGGGCATGAAGCGCTGTGCGTCGTTCCCCACCGCGGCGGCATGTCGGCCGAGGGTGTCGGCGACGGCGCCGGTGTCAACGTCGATCTGTCCGTCGACTTCTTCTCGTCCCTCACCGGACATGCCTTGCGCGCAAAGGAATTCGGCGTCGGGAACTTCTTCATGCCGACCGACGGGTCGTCGCACGGTGACGCGGACACCCTGGTCACCGACACACTCACAGCAGCCGGTATCGACGTCATCACCGTCCGCGAGGTCCCCGTCGACGATTCCGTGCTGCGGCCGTCGGCCGCGGCGCACCAACTGCCGATCCGTCAGTGGATCTTCTCCCGCCCCGAGAACTGCGTGTCGGCAGCCGAATTCGATCGCATCCTGCACGAAGTCCTGCTCACGATCGAGTCCCGTGCCTACACCGAGCCCGCACTGACCGGCCTCTACCCTCTTTCGCTCAGCGCACACACTCAGGTCCTCAAGGGACGCTTGAACTCTCATGAGGTCATCCCCTACTTCCGCGACCTCGTCGACCCGCGACACACGGTGCACACCCTGTACTTCCACACCCGTTTCTCCACCAACACCGACCCGCATCCGACAATGGCGCAACCGTTCCGCTGATGGCCCACAACGGTGAGCTCAACACCGACCGGAAGAACCGCCTTTTCGAAGGCGCCCAGGCGCGGGCCGCCGGGCGCGACATCATCCGTCCGCCAGGACAGTCCGACAGCTGCCGCTTCGACCAGACACTCGCCGCGCGCATCGCACCCGGCGACCTGGACCTCGTCACCGCCGTCGTTCAGATGGTCCCGCCCGCGTGGGAGAACGATCCGACCGTGCCGCCACCGGTCCGCGCGATGCTCGAGTTCTTCTCGCTCTACGAGGAGAAGAACGACGGACCCGCCGCACTGATCTTCGGCAACGGCACCGTAGTGGGCGCGCGCCTCGACCGACTCGGCCTGCGTCCCTTGCGAACCGTCGAGACGGACGAGTTTCTCGCGGTCACCTCCGAGGCCGGCCAGTTCGACTTCGAGCCCGAAGCGGTGACCCGTCGCGGTCGCATCGAAGCCGGCGGCATGCTGTACTTCGACCACCGCACCGGACGGTCGTACGAAACCGACGAGGCACTCGAGATCCTCGCGGCCCAGCGGGATTACGCGACGCTGGTCGACGAGGCCCGCCGCAACCTCGATTCGCTGCCCCCGGTCCCGGCGGAGAAGGCCGGTTCACCACTGCGCTACAACGGCGATCTCGAACGTCACCAGCGCTACGTGTCGTACTCGCTCAACCAGGAATCGTTCCGGTTCATGCTCGACCCGATGCTCGCGTCGGGTCAGGAGCGGATCTCGGCGATGGGCTACGGCAACGCGATCAATGCGCTCTCCGATCAGGAGGGTGGTGTCGCCAAGTACTTCTCCCAGCGATTCGCCCAGGTCACCAACCGTCGCTCGACTCCATTCGCGAAGCGGACGGCATGACGCTGCGGGTCGCGCTCGGCGCACGTCCCGGTAGCGGTGCGCCGTCCGCTGCCCAGCTCGTGGTGCCCACCCCGATCCTCACCCACCTCGAGATGCTCCGGATCCGCGAGCAGTCCGAGACGCCGGTGCAGCGTTTCGAGATGCTGTACTCCCCCGTGTTCGACGACACCGAGGCGAATTCTGCAGCACTCGCCGCCGCCGTCGACGGTGTCGCCGACCGTATCACCGAGTTCGCACGCACCACAGGCGGTATCGCGGTCCTGACCGACCGTCACGTGTCTGCCGACCGTGCGCCGCTGCCGATGATCCTCACGATCGCGGCCGTGAACCAGCGACTCATCGACGACGGTGTGCGTCTTCGGGTGTCCGTGATCGTCGAATCCGGTCAGCTGTTCTCGTCGCACCACATCGCCGCGACCCTCGGCTTCGGTGCCGCCTCCGTCTACCCCCTGACGGTACAGATGCGCGCCGAGGAGAAGTTCAGTGACGACGCCGACGCAGCGTTCCTGAAGTTCCGCAAGGCAGCCGAGAAGTCGCTCATGAAGACCATGGGTCGCGTGGGTCTGTGCACCGTCGAGTCGTACATCGGCGGCGAGTTCTTCGAACCGAGCTATCTCGATACCGACGAGAGGTGCTGAGCCGCTGGTTCCCGAACGTCAAGACCCCGGTCGGCGGCGTCGGATTCGCCACCATCGCGCAGGCCGTCGCCGACTGGCACAAGCACGCCCTGAACGTGCAGGGCGAGACCGACGTGCCGTTGCTCGGCCTGTTCAAGGAACGTGCCGACGGCGCCGGCCACTCGTTCGGCACCACCGCGGTGCGCGGGTTCGTCGACATGACCGAGGAAGCGATCACGCTGCCGGTCACGCAGGCAGGCGAGGCCGATCTGACCGACGCGCTGCGCCTGCTTCCGCTGCACCGTCTGTCCGACGCGCACGGACTCGACGACGACGCCTATCGCTACAGCGGGTTCCGCGCGCTCACCCCGAACGAGATCGACGCGTTCGACATCACCCCCGGCTACCGCGCCTTCGCGCGCACGGTCGCCGACGAGCGCATGCACCGCCCCGCAGCGCTCCGCGACGTTCTCGCGCTGCCTGCCGACGTCACCTACGTCACGGCCGCCGACGACTTCCAGCGCGAGATGGGCCGGTTCGCCCGGTACGGGAACAACTCCATGCTGGTGCGCGGGCTTTCCGCGTCCCGCGTCGGCGACAACGAGTACGTGCTGCGTCTGACCGGTCCGCTGGCCGACGATCACACCCGTCCCGAGGCGCTCGCGCAGTCACTCGTTGCACGGTTCGGCGACTCGATCGTCGCCTACCGCTGCTACGGCGACACCCTCACCGTGCAGGCACTCGGGCAGGCCGCCGACTACCTCGGACAGATCCGGCAGGCGCCGCAGAGCCTGCGTCTCGACCGGATCCAGCCGGCCCACGAGATCACCCGCACCCTCGCGTCCGGCGCGATGAGTCACGGCGCGCTCAACTCCAATGCCCATGAGGCTGTTGCGCACGGCACCAACATGGTCGGCGGCATGTCGAACTGTGGTGAGGGCGGCGAGCACATCTCCCGCTACGGCACCATCCGCGGCTCGCGGATCAAGCAGTTCGCGTCGGGTCGCTTCGGCGTGTGGGCGGGGTACCTGGCCGATCCGATGCTCGAGGAGATCGAGATCAAGATCGCACAGGGCGCCAAGCCCGGCGAGGGCGGCCAGCTCCCCGCGAAGAAGGTCACCGTCGAGATCGCCGCTGCCCGCGGCGCGACTCCCGGTGTCGAGCTCGTCTCCCCGCCCCCGCACCACGACACGTACTCGATCGAGGATCTCGCGCAGCTCATCCACGATGCGAAGGCCGCCCGCGTTCGGGTGATCGTCAAGCTCGTCTCGTCGGAGGCATCGGCACGATCGCCGTCGGGGTCGCCAAGGCCGGGGCCGACGTCATCAACGTCGCAGGTAACACCGGCGGCACCGGTGCCGCGTCGGTGACCTCACTCAAGTACGCCGGCCGGTCCGCGGAGATCGGTGTCGCCGAGGTCCACCAGGCGCTGTGTGCGAACGGATTGCGCGACAAGGTGATCCTGCGGTGCTCCGGTGCCCATCAGACGGCCTCCGATGTCATCGTCTCCGCATTGCTCGGCGGCGACAGCTTCGAGTTCGGCACGACCGCGCTGATGATGCTCGGCTGTGTAATGGCGAAGAACTGCAACGTCAAGTGTCCCGCGGGCCTGACAACCAACCCCGAGATGTTCAACGGCGATCCGCGGGCGATGGCGCAGTACCTGCTCAATATCGCACACGAGACCCGCGAGTTGCTTGCGCGATTGGGCTTGCAGTCGCTCCGCGACGCGCGTGGCCGGTCCGACCTGCTGCACCTGCTCGACCATCCGTCGAGCGTCGGTGAACTGGATCTGAGGGCGATGCTCGCGGTGGTCCCCGAGGTCCACATCGACAATCCGGTGTACCTGGAGAAGGACTACTCCCTCGACGACGAGTGGATCAACCAACTCCGCGGCGCCCTCGACAACAAGAACGAGCTCACCGTTCTCCTCGGCGAGGGCGTGCGCTTGACGAACAACAACAAGAGCGTCGGCGCGCAGCTCGCTGTCGACATCGAGCGCATGCTCAACCACGAGCAGCTCGGCCGCATACCGTCTGCGCTGACCGACGAGCGTGGACGCCGCTGGCTGCGCGACGGCACCGTCACGATCACCACCACCGGCTCGGCCGGTCTGTCGTTCGGCGCGTTCTGCAACGACGGCATGGTGCTCCGCCACACCGGTACCGCCAACGACGGTGTCGGCAAGGGCCAGTGCGGCGGCCGCATCGTCGTCTCCTCCCCCGGCGGCGCTCTCACGATCGCGGCGGCAACGTGCTGATCGGTAATTTCGCTCTGTTCGGAGCCACCGGCGGCCGCCTGTTCGTCCACGGCGAGGCAGGCGACCGGTTCGCCGTCCGAAACTCCGGCGCGACGGCCGTCGTCGAAGGTGTCGGCAACTTCGCGTGCGAGTACATGACCAATGGCTCGGTGCTCAACATCGGCGGGTTCGGCAAGGGGGTGGGCAACGGCATGTCCGGCGGGTTCCTGTACCAGTACGACCCCGAAGGACTGCTCGCAGACAGGGCAAGCGCCGATTCGATCGTGCTCGGCTCGATCATCGGCGACGACCCGCAAGCCGCGATCCACAACGCGACCGTGCTGCAGCTGCTGCACCTGCACGTCGAGGCCACCGGATCCGAGAAGGCCCGGTCCCTGATCGACAACTGGCAGGTCGAGCAGCATCACTTCGCGTACGGCATGCCGCGTGCACTACTGCAGTACCAGGACTTCGACGAGATCCTCGCCGCCGCCACCCGCAAGGAGCTCGCCGGCGAGGTGGCGGCAGCACTCGTCGCCCACCAGGTACGCAAGTTCAAGGCGAGCTACCGGTCGGGCACGCCCGTCGCCGGCGGCGTCACCCCGAACGGCACCGACACCGAGGCGATGTATGCGCTGCTCAACAACTACACGGTGCTCGCCGCCGCGCAGGAGATGGCGTTGCAGAAGGTGCCGGGCTCGACCGGAACCGACGACCCCGCGGTCCAGAAGGCCGCACGAAACCTGCTGCTCACCGAAGACTTCTTCCTCATCAACAAGCTCGAACGCTATGCGCTCGAGGCGATCTCGGGACACACCGATACGCAGCTCGCGGCGCTCGTCGCCGACAAGCGGCTCACCGACTACACGCAGGCGCTCGCACTGCGCAACGTTCGCTCGGTGGATGCGCCCGGCACCTACGGTGGATCCTGTGGCAGAGCCGCAAGAATCTCGACATTGCCGGCGATCTACCCGGTTACGAGGAACTGTTCGCCCGCCACGCGGTGCCCGGTCTCGTCGCCCCGACCCTGGGAGTTCCCGCATGACCGCGCCTTTCATTCCCGCCGACGCTCCTTTCACCACCGACCAGCGCTCGTGGCTGGCCGGCTTCCTCGCGGGAATGCAGACCCGCCTGTTCTCCGGTGGTTCCGCCAGCGCTGTCGGGACCACCGGCTCGGCCCCTACCCTGCACATCCTGTACGGGTCGCAGACGGGTAATGCGGAATCGGTCGCCGAAGATGCCGCCGCTGCGGCGCGCACCCACGGGTTCTCTCCCGTCGTGCGCGCACTCGACGATGTCGATCCCGCGACCTTCACGTCGCTCGGCCGGGTTCTCATCGTCACGTCCACCTACGGTGAGGGCGAGATGCCCGACAACGCCGAACTGTTCTGGGACGCATTGTCGGCCGAATCCACACCGCGGCTCGACGGTGTGGACTTCGCGGTGCTCGCTCTCGGCGACACCGGCTACGACGGATTCTGCCAGGCCGGCAAGCTGATCGATATGCGCCTCGAGCAACTCGGAGCCGAGCGCATCGTGCCGAGGGTCGACTGCGACGTCGAGTTCGAGGACATTGCCGCAACTTGGATCGCCGAGACACTACCGCTCGTCGCAGCCGTCGAAGGCATCAACGGCGAGGGTGTCGCTGCATCTCCTCCCGAAACCACACCGGCACGGGCGAAGTCACAGTGGACGAGGAAGAACCCGTACCCCGCCACACTGACGACCAATCGGTTGCTGTCGGGTACCGATTCCGCAAAGGAGATCCGGCACTTCGAATTCGCACTCGCCGACTCGGGCATCGAATACGAAGCGGGCGACGCACTGAACGTGGTTCCGGTCAACGACACCGGCCTCGTCCGGTCGTTGCTCGCTCTCCTCGCCCTCGATGGCGCCGCGATCCCGACCGGCCACGATGACACACTCGAGCACCTCCTGACGTATCGGTACGAGATCACCGCACCGAACGTCGACCTGCTCGAAGCCGTCGAAGAGCGCACGGGCAACGAGGAACTCACTTATGTCCTGCGGCACGGCGACAAGGCCGCACTCGACGAATGGCTTTGGGGCCGAGATATCTTCGACGTCCTGTCGCTCGAGCCGATCCCGAATTTCTCCGCGGACGAGCTCCTCGCGGTCCTCAAGCCGTTGCAGCATCGGGCTTATTCGATCTCGTCGAGCCCAGGCATCGCCGAGGGATCGGTGCACCTCACGGTTGCAGCTGTGCGTTACGGCACCGACGAGCGCGAACGTCGCGGCGTGTGCTCCACCTTTCTCTCCGACCGCGTCGGGGACGACAACCCGGTCGGGATCTTCGTGACGAAGAACAAGTCGTTCCGCGTCCCGTCCGACGACACCGCACCGATGATCATGGTGGGGCCGGGTACCGGTATCGCACCGTTCCGCGGATTCCTGCAGGAACGCCGCGCCCGCGGTGCCACCGGCAAGAATTGGCTGCTCTTCGGCGATCAGAAGCGCAGCTGCGACTACATCTACGAAGACGAACTCGCGGATTTCGTCGGATCGGGTCTGCTCACCCGCCTCGACCTGGCCTTCTCCCGCGACCAGGCTCAGAAGATCTACGTCCAGACCCGGATGAAGGAACACGGCGCCGAACTGTTCACATGGCTCGAAGAGGGCGGCCACTTCTACATCTGTGGCGACGCGTCGAGGATGGCGAAGGACGTCGACGTCGCGCTGCACGAAGTTGTCGCCGAGCACGGCGGCATGAGCAACGAGCAGGCCGTGGAGTACGTCACCGCACTCAAACGCGAGAAGCGGTACGTGCGCGACGTCTACTGACACGCACCATGCCGAATGTCACCCTCATACACTCTAAGTGCACGAAATTGACATTCGGCCATGCCGCTTCGGCAGATCAGCAGCCGGGCACCGTGCTACCGTCGCCTGAATCGCGAGCAGCGTGCAGAATGTGACAGCAGAGACCTTCCACTGACCATCCTCGAGCAGCGCTTCACCCGACTGGTCGGGAAGTACGGGAGCGCCGTTCATCAGTAGGGTCCACGAGACCGTGGCAGCATCATCGCCCGCGCTCATCACGCCTTCCACTGTCGCAGTGGTCGCCGTTGCCTGCGGGTCTGCGGCCATCCCCTGCAGCGCGGGGAGAAAGTCGTCGCCGTTCTCGACGAGACCTGCGCGGGTCTCGGGCGGGGTCGTTCCGTTGAAGAACGTGACCCAGGCGTCGGTGACGGCCTGCGTCGTCTCCGCGTCGGCAGCGCCCCCTGCAGCCTCCGACGTCTCGGCCTCTGTCGTCCCGTCGGCCTCTGTAGTCGCGGTGGCGACGGTGGTCGATGTCGTGTCGTCGGTCCCGTCCGACGAATCGTCGCTACTGCAACCGACGACTCCGGCGAGAGCAACGGCGGCGATTCCGGCGACCGCCAATGCCCGACGGATGGAATGTGTGCGCACTTGGTGTTCCTTTCGAAGAGTGGACCCTCGTCCACGTGGGTGGTCCAGCCGAGTCAGGGTGCGGTGGGGTCTGCGGGGAGTCGCTCACTGAGCCGAGCGAATTCGTACGACTGACGAGCCAGCCAGAAGCGCAAGAACCCTGTGATCGAATATCGCACGAATACAGCAGATCCCACGACTCCCACCGCGATCCCGAGCAGCGCGACGATGATGGCGTCGCGCTGGACGAGCGCATCGGAGGTGTTGTGCGACATGAGGTATGCCACGATCGCCAGCACAGGGCCGAGGACCATCAGCGCAACACCGAGTTTCAACCACAGTCCGGACCGGCCGGCGGCAGGATCAGGGATCTTCAGTTCGGTCAGCTCGCGTGCGAACTTGTCGGCACGTGTTTCCGTCGCGGTCATCATGCACTTCCTAGATAGAGGGACGCGAGCTCGTCGCCGAGTTCGTCCGGTGGGCCTTCGATCTCGATTTCGCCGCGGACGAGCACCGCGGCGTGATCGGCGGTGTGAAGCACCGCCGTGGCGAACTGTTCGACGACCAACACCGCGACCCCCTGCGCGCGGCCTCGGCGACGTGCTCGTACAGCTCGGCCACGATCCGCGGTGCCAATCCCATCGACAATTCGTCGAGCATGAGCACTGCCGGATCAGTGGCCAATCCCCGTGCCAGCGCGAGCATCTGCTGCTCGCCGCCGGACATCGTTCCCGCCGTCTGTGACACGCGCTTACCGAGGATCGGGAACCGCGTGTAGGCAATGTCCTCGATCTCCTCGATCGAGCGACCTGTGAACGTCATCATCACGAGGTTCTCGCGGACCGTGAGATTGGGAAAGACCCCGCGCCCCTCGGGAACAAGGCACACGCCGATTCGGGCGAGGTCGCGCGGCGAGACACCTGTCATGTCGCGGCCGCCGAGCAGCAATTGGCCGGAACTGACAGGATGCGCGCCACACGCTACGCGTAGCGTCGTCGTCTTGCCTGCCCCGTTGGGGCCGAGCAACGCCACGATCTGCCCGGGCATCACGCTCACGTTCACGCCGCGCAGCACCGTGATCTTCCCGTAGGCAGCGGAGACGTCGCGAAGTTCCAGAATCGGGTTCATGTCGCTCCCAGGTACGCGGTGATGACGCGTTCGTCGCTGCGAACCTCGTCGGGTGTGCCGACGCTGATGATCTTTCCGAGGTCGAGCACGTGGACCGTGTCGCACACCTCCATCACCAGTTCCATGTCGTGTTCGACGAGGAGCACCGCCACGCCGTCGTCGGCGACCGTACGCAGCAGCGCAGAGAACCGCTCGGTTTCCTCCCTGTCCTGGCCGGCGGCGGGTTCGTCGAGCAGAAGGATGCTGGGACGTGCCGCCAGGGCCCGCCCCACCTCGACGAGGCGTCCCATACCGGTCGACAGCGCATCGGCGGTCGTGTCGGCAATGGCGCGCAGATCGAGGCGATCGAGGAGTCCGTCGACAACCGCGGACGCCGTCTTCCGGTCGGGACCCATCTCGGCTGCGACGAGCAGATTGTCGCGGACGCTGAGCCGCCCGAACAGTTCGAGCCGTTGGAAGGTACGGGACATCCCGAGCCGCGCGCGACGGGCCGGTCCGAGCTTGGTGATCTCCCGGCCGTCGAGGGCAACGCTGCCGTTCATCGGCTTGCGCAGCCCGGAGATCACGTCGAACAGCGTGCTCTTTCCGGCGCCGTTGGGACCGATCAGTCCGGTGACATGCCCCGGTTCGGCCCGAAGGTCGACACCGTCGAGGGCTCTGCGTCCCCCGAAGGCCACAGTGACGTTTTCAACCTCGAGTTGCGATGGCACGTTCGAGCACCTCCTCGTCGTTCTCGTCCCACGGGCGCTGCAGTCCCCACCATTCGACGGGGACCTCGGGCTCCGAGTAGGTCTCGGGGCCTCGCCGCGTCCCCAACCCGAATGCGGCCGCGGCTGCGATTGCGATCCCGAGGACGAGCACATAGCCGTTGATCAGGTCGGCGAGCCGCAGCATCCACAGCACGACGACCGCCACAGCGAGCGAGCCCATCGCGATCGGGTTGCGCAGTGCACCGTCGAATCGTTCTCTCAGAGACGGCACGACACCGTCGTCGACCGAGCCGGATCCGTACGCGAGTCCGGCCAGTGCCGGGAGTGTCTGTACGAAGTTCTGTGTCGCCGGAATCAGCGCCACCAGCGCGTTCATCGGTCCGGCGATCATCGAGCCGGTGAACAGCCCGTTGCCGACCACGCCGAGGCCACCCACCACTGCGATCAGGAAGATGCCGAGACCTGCGACGAAGTTGAACTGTTCGGGTGCCACTGCTTGCAGTTGCATCCCGTACAGCGCCCCGCCGAGACCCGCGATCGCAGCCGAGATCGCGAACACCAGGGTCTTCATGAGCAGCAGACTTCCGCCGAATGTCGCATATGCGGTTTCGCTGTCGCGCAACGCAATCAAGCGGCGTCCGAGCTTGCCCCGTCGAATAGCCGCGACGAGAGCGGTCGCCAATGCCAGGCACACGGCTGCGAACACCGTCAGTTCTGCGGTGCTGTCGAGATGGAATCCGAACAGGCTGGGCCCGACCAGGTTTGCCGATCCCATGTTGAAGAAGGCGAACTCCTGCCCGAAGAGCTCGAGCGAGGCCATCGGGAAGATCCACCGATCGAGTACCACTGCGATAGCCCCGGTACCCAAGGCCAGATACACCCCGGACAGCCGAAGTGCGGGCAGCGCCACGAGCGCACCGATCGCACCCGCGACGAGCATCGCGAGGGGTATCGCCCACCATTGACCCTCTGCACCGAAGTTGGCGCACACCACGGCACCGATTCCCGCGATTCCCAATTGGCCAGCGAGATCTGACCGGCGTACCCGATGAGCGGGACCATCGACAATGCGATCACACCGAACGCGAAGATCTGACCGTAGGTGATCAGGTCTCCTTCACCGAGCACCGTCGCCAGCATGAGACCGAAGACGACGATGACGACGGCGAATACGATCGTGCCCCGTACGGTGGGAACCGGCACCTGGGTGAGATTGCGTTCGCGTCCGCGCAGTTTCCGATGCGGGAAGATGAGCAGTGCGATCAACAACAGGATCGCCGGCGCCGCAAGCCGAAGACCTGGCAGATACTCGTTCTGCGGCAGATAGCCGGCGAGATACGCCTCCATGCATCCGACAACGATCGCTCCGACGAATGTCATCGGCAGGCTTGTCAATCTTCCGAAGATCGCCGCCGCGTACGCACTGACGATCAACAGCGACAGCTGCATTGCGTCGAGCGAGACCATCGAGGCGATCAGCACCCCACCGAGAGCGGCAAGCACCGTGCCTGCCACCCAGGCAACCCGGTTGGCCCGCACCGGATTTGCTCCGGTGAGTCCGACGAGCGCACGGTCGTCGACGGTGGCCCTCATCTCGACGCCGGTGCGGGTGTTGAACAGCAGGACGCGGAGCGCGAGCGCCACCGCGATGGCAATCACCATCGTCAGTGCTTGATGCCAGCTGACTGTCGCCGAACCTATGTGGAACGGCGCCCGATCTGCGAAGAAACTGGGCAGCGACCGCGGCTCCATCGGATCCCAGATCCACCGTGCAAGCGCGATGAGCCCGCTCAGCAGCGCGATCGTCATCACGAGTTTCTCGGCGTCGCCGAGCCCCTGGACGGGCCGCATGAGCAGTTCGACCAGGATCCCGAACAGCGGTGCCAGCACGACCAGAATGACCGGTAGCGCAAGCCATACGGGCCATCCCCAACCGACACTGAGCTGCCAGTAGGCGAACGCTGCCATCATGCCGGTCGCGCCGTGCGCGAAGTTGAAGACACCGGTGGTGGCATAGGTGACCACCAGCCCGCTGCTGATGATCGCGTAGATGGCGGCCGTCGACAGTCCGACGATTCCGAAAGCGATGAACTGGTCCATCATTCGAGGTCGTTCATGCTCTTGCCGACATCGGCGAGGGTGAGCGGTGCACTCGAGGTTCCGTCGGAGAGCTCACGCGCCGGGATGTCGCATCGGTACAGGCCGTTGTCGGCTCCGAAATCTGCGGGCTCCCATCCCTCGGACGTCGCGTGCTCGACGTTGAAGCACGGCTGCGGCGGAAGTGGTTCTGCCAGATCGTTGGCCACGTGAAGTCCTCCACCGGTCCAGGCGGTTTCTTCCCGTGCCGTCTCGTAGACGCACGTTCGTGTCAGGTCGTCGCCACATGCCGTAGCGGCCTTTGCGAAGAGCAGCCACGACGACCACGCGCGCATCGCGGGAAGTGTGATCTGTGCACCCGGCGCGTACTTGTCGAACAGAGCCTTCAACTCTTCCACCGCGGGCTCATCGCTCTCGAGTGGAGCGACACCGCTGAGGTCGACGACGTTGTTCTGGAAGTCCGCAGACCTCCCCAACAACTGGATGAACTGATCGTTGTATGCGTTGTTGTTGGCGTCGATCCAGTCGAGTTTGTAGTCCATGTTGGTGAGGGACTCCTCGAGTTTGGAGAGCGAGTCGAAAGTGCCGAGGAAGACGAGACCGCGAACACCGCTGGACTTGATGGCCTGCGCATACGGAGTCCAGTCCGTCACGCCCGACAGCGGGAACAGCTCGTCATAGACGATAGTGGCGCCGAGGTCCACGAGGGTCTCGCGGTTGATGTCGCCGATCAACTTGGATACCGCAGCATCGCCGTTCAGCATGCCGATCGCACCCTTGGACTCCGGGTACGCCTCGTCCATCAACCAGGTACGGATTCCCGCGTAATTGTCGTAGCCGGGAATCTTCGACGGCGATGCCGAGACCTCCAGGTCGGCGCCCGCCGACTTCTCCTGAACGGCCTGCGCAGGGAAGCTCGGAAGCAGGCACTCGAGACGGGTTTCGACGCCGAGCCCGTCGAGTGCTGCACCACCCCCGACCAGGCGAAGTCGTCGCGGCACGCCTCGATCATTCGCTGGCGTGGTTCCATGAGTTTCGAGTCGCGGGTGTTGGCCACGAGTTCACGGCCGTTGATCCCGCCTGCCTCGTTGCACCACGAGGTGAAGACCTTCGCGGTGTCGACGAATTCGGAGTTCTTGGTGAATCCGATGTCGGAGAACACTCCGACCTCGATCGAGTCGGCCGTCACGCCTTGGGCCGAGGCCGTGGAGGCGTCACCCGGACCGCACACCTCGCTCAGGTCGCCGAAGTTCGCTGTCGCCACCGAGTCGGATTGCCCCGAGCCGGAGTCGATCTCCTCCGCGCCATCCCTGCCACCACATCCAGTTGCGAGCACTGCGAGAGCCGCGAACGCCACAACCACCTTGTGCAATTTCAATATCGAGTCCTTCATCCGGGCCGTTTCCGGCCGTGCTGATGATTCGGGCTATCCCCGCGCCCGGAAAACCCCAGGGAGAGTGGATCGTTGACAAAGCGAACGATGCCACTCGCCGCGCACTTTCTCGGAAATGCTGCCGTTTCAACCCCTCTGCCCCGTAGCCCCCCACCACATCGAGCGCGTTCGATCTGCGATCGACTCACATATGGTGCAACTCACATACTCGAATGTCAATAACGCAATTCTCATTCTTGAAATACGTTATTTCGACGTGGAATAACTTTCCTCGTGGGTATGTTTTCCGGCGCAGATCCATCACCACACCCGTTCAGGTGTTGCGCCCGCCGTTCACGCCGAGGATCTGCCCAGTGATGTAGCCGGCTTCCTCCGATGTGAGGAACGAGCAGGCGGCGGCGATGTCCTCCGGGCGTCCCGCCCTGCGCACCGGCGTCCGTTGGATGTGCTCGCCGATGGTGCCGCCGAGCAACCCTCGCTCTTCTGCGCGACGCAGCATCGGGGTGTTGACGAATCCCGGGGGCACAGCATTGACCGTGATCCCATGTGGCCGTACTCGAGCGCGAGCGATTTCGTCAGCCCATTGACCCCCGACTTCGCGGAAACATAGGACGACATGAATGGCTGCCCCGAATGGGTGCTCGACGAGGAGATGTTGACCACGCGTCCCCAGCCGGCATCGATCATGTCGGGCAGCACTGCCTGGGTGCAGTGGAATACGCTGTGCAGGTTGACATCGATCGCCCGCGACCACGTCTCCCAGGTGAGGTTGATGAACCGTTTGTAAACCTCGGCTCCCGCACCGTTGACGAGAATCGTCACAGGTCCCAACCGTTCGCGGACCTCGGTCAACGCCCGGTCGATCTGGACACGGTCGGTCACATCGACCTTGTATTCCAGCTCCTGACCTGACGGCGCGATATCGAACACTGCCACCTGATGTCCGTCCTTGCGTAACCGGGCAGCCACGGCCTGGCCGATCCCTGATCCACCCCCGGTGACAACAGCCGTTCTCACGTCCATGGCTCGTCTCCCGCGATCGTTGTTCGCTGCATCAACCGCCCCGACGCGGAGTCGTAGGATTCGGCGCGGTGCAGGATCCCGGTGTTGTCCCACAGGACGAGATCCCCGACCTCCCATTCATGCAGGTAGGAGAACTGCTTCTGCGTGCTCCACGCCAGTACGTCGTCCAGCAGCCGGCGACTCTCATCCGGATCCATTCCGACCACATGATCTGCTGTTGCACCCACCACCAGCGAACGCCGCCCGTCACGACGATCCCAGATCAGCGATGATTCATTCTGCGGGAGCTTGCGCCACAACTCGACCTGCTCGTCGGTAGGATCCGGATACACGGTGCGCTGCGCAGCCTCGAAACTGTGGACAACGCGCAGCCCCTCGTACCGCTTCTTCTCGTGCTCGGACATTTGCTCGTACGCTGCGTACGTGCTGGCGAACTCGGTTCTGCCACCGACTTCAGCGACCTGCCGTGCGGTCAGCGTGGTGGCTTTCGCCGGAACCTTGTTGGTGGTGTCGTCGATGTGCCAGCTGAAGGTGCCCTTGAGGTACTGGGCCGACGCCGTCTTCTCAGGATCGAGTGAGACCGTCATGATCTTCTCGTTCTTCACCGGCTCCACTACCTCGCCGAGCCGACGACTGAAGGCGATCTGGGCATCATTGTCGAGGTGTAGGCCGCGGATGAGTACGACACCCCGCCATTTCAGGGCTTCGAGTACCCGGGCGACGACGACGTCGTCGTCGAGGTTCTCGATCCTGCGGAATTCTGTGCCGAACAACGGGGATAACGCTACGGACTCCATGTGGAGCGTTCCTTTCACACCTGGAAGAGACTCGGGGGCGGCGGTGCCGCCCCCGAGCGAGAAACCGAATCAGACGGTGACGCCCGCCTTTTCGAGGCATCGTTCGAGCGCCTCGAGGTACTCGGCGTTGCCGTGGAACGGACCACTCACACCGATCGCAGCTTCGAGGAACGGGCTGTACTCGTCGTTGACGTGAGTTTCCCAGCGGGTGATCTCGGCGTTCTCGTTGGTTTCGATGAAACTGTACGAATAGAAGCCCATCGAGGTTCCCTCTACGGTGGTTCCCTGCCACCGGGTCTTCCAGACAACTCCGTTGTCGGCGGGCCAGTATTCGAAACTGGTCGGCTTCCATTCGGGGAAGACGAGCGAATATGCCTTGGCTCCATCGTCGCTGCCCGGCCGGTGTCGACGAGCGCTTCGCTCATCAAGATAGTCTCGTCACCCGTGAAGTAGGGCGAGGTGTAGATCGCACCGTCGGCAAACTTCCATGCATCGTGCCCGTTTTCGTCGGTGTACTCTTCGCCGTCCTTCACACCCTCGCGCAGGTAGGCGTTCCGATAGCTCTCGGCCAACCGGCGGTGCTGTGTGATGCGCTCTTCGGGAGTCATAGATGTCCTTTCACGGTGGGTCGTTTCCTGTTGGGGTGGAAGAGAACTCATTCGGAGATCCGGACGTCCTCATAACTGCCGAGCATGGCGCCTTCGGGGAGTGCCATCTGCAGGTAGACATCGATGTGGCTGATCTTTCCCGCGTCGTCGAATTCGTAGACCGATACAGAATTCACGACGCTGGAGAAATCTCCGACACTGCTGCGTTCCTCGAGTTCGAGGATGACGAGGTCGGGTGTTTCGGTGAGTCGCTTGAACGAACCTCCCAGGTGGAGGCAGTGGCCCAGTTCGTGAGGAAGTCGACGTACTCGGGCCAGTTCATCACTTCCTTGAAGTTTCCGACCCGGACGAACTCATCGGTGGCGACGATGTCGGCGAGCGGCGCCCAGCTGTCTTTCGAGAATCCCGGCCCTTTGGCGAGTTCCACGAGTGACTTCATGAGAAGGCTGTACTCGAGTACTGTGCGGGCTTTTCCGGTGTAGCCGTCCGCAACGTCAGCAATTTCGTGCAAGTCCATTTCTTTCCCCTCGAGGTGATGTGGTAGTGCATTCGAAGCGAAGAACCCCGTCAGCGTCCGCGCCCGCCGCCAGGTACCGGTCGAGGACCGAATGGAAGTGCGCCACGACGACTTCCTCCGACACCAGCAACAGATGATCGAGTGCCTCGTTCCGCAGGCCTCGCTGCTGGCGGGGCATCTGCTCGTAGTCCTGTTGGAGTGCTTCGAAGTACTTGAACTCGCCGGGCTCCTTCACTTCGAGAGGTGTCGCACGCAGAGCGTCCGTCATCTCGTCGGGCAAATACATGAAACTGATGATCTGCCAGACGCACCGATTGGGATCCCCTTCCGGATCCGGCTGCGCGAGAATAACAGTGGCTTCGCCGGCCCTGACGGTCATGAAGAAGTTGGGGAACAGGACCCAGCCGTGATTGTCGCTCATCTGCGCGTCGGTGAGGCCGTCGACGTCGAGGCCGGTCTCTGTCAGAACTTCACGCGTGGCCTTCTGGAGGATCGTCCGCGCCGTGACGCCATCCGGGAAGGACAGGGGTTCGCCGTCGGTTCGGTGACTGTCTACGATTTCCTCGAACCGTGGGAGAACCCGCATGAGGGACGGAAATGTCTCGGGCAGTTCGCGAATCCCCTGAACCTGTTCTTCGGGGGTGTACTTGTCGACGTGCGCGACCTCAAACGGTGAGCACGACACCGCGTGACGCTCGAGCAGGCGATACCTACTCTTCTCCGATTCGATTGTCATGACGCGCAACAATTGCGGATGAATTCCGGAGATGTGATAGCCCTCGGAGAATGCATCGACTACGACTTTCCAGTTACAGTCGATCTTCTCGCGCACATCCATGACGGTGACCATCCGGTCGAGGTGGTACGGCTCGAGCATGTCGAGCACTTCGGCACCGAGATAGTCGCCGAGCGACTCTGCCTTCGGGTCCGGGTTGAGGAAGAGGAATCCCGCTGCGGTATCCACTGACACCTGAATGAGCGAGTTCTTCGATTTGTCGATCGGGGCTAGGTCTTTCTCCGCCAGGATCCCTTTCAGCGCGCCCTCGAGATCGTAGGACCACAAATGGTACTGACAAAGGAAACCACGCTTGGAATTCCCACTGCCGTTACACAAGGGGTTGCCGCGATGCCGGCAGGCATTGACGAAGCCGCGGACGACACCGTCGTTACCGCGAACGAGAATGTACGACTGGTCGAACAGTTCGAAGACCTTCCAGTCCCCCACCTCGGGCAGGTCTGCTTCGCGGCCGACCACCTGCCAGATTTTCATCCAGATCGACTCACGTTCGCGTTGCTGAACTTCAGGCGAGACATAGCGATCGGTGGAAATTTCCATATTGAAGCGTCCCGGTTCGAGATCAGCGAGTCGGGGCGCGGTATCGACCCAGTCCCCCGGGCGATTCGACGTCACGGGCTGTGTGGACGTCATGGCTGCACACTCCTTCACATTCGACGAACGATGCGTGGTGACACGGATGTTGAAGCAAAGCTGAAGCAGATCGGACAGCTGGTACGGCTCGGCCGAGCAGGCCGAGTGAGCCTCACACTGCTCGCTGGGCTGCGCGAGCACAAGAATCAATCGCGTGATTGATTCCAAATGATGCAGCTCACACAAAGGGTTGTCAATGCCCGGTTCTTCCGCAGGCGCCCGCCTACTCGGGCACTGCGCCGGCGGGCATGCAATGCTTGGGACTCGGTCCACATATCCGGAGGTGCCCGTTGTCGTCCGCGTCATCGCAGCTGGGCCGGCCGGTCGGAACCAAGAGCGAGGTAACGCGACGTCGCATCCTCGATGCCGCGATGCGCTGCGTCGGCGAAGTAGGGTACTCGCGAGCGACAATCCGCGAGATCGCACGGTACGCGGACATCACGAGTGGCAGCCTGTACCACTACTTTCCCAACAAGGCCGAGTTGGTCAAAGCGGCTTTCATGGAGATCGCGCAAGTGTCCCTTCCACGTCTGGCTGCCGCCGCAGACCGCGCCGAGGGTGTTCTGGACAAGCTCCTCGCCGTCTTCGACGAAGGCGCGGCGGTTCTGTACGAGAACCCTCACTCGGTGGCCTTCGATCGGGCGCTGCGAATGGAGAACGCCGAGCACCTCCATCTCAGTGAGAACAGCGACGTCATCTTCACGTCGTTGCACAGCGTGATTACCGGGATCGTCGAACAAGCAGCCGAGGAAGGCATACTCAACACCGACATCGACGGGGCAACCGACGCGATCTTCACGGTCCTCCGCGGCCTGCACGACCACGCCGCGACGGCGACCCCCGAGCAATACGAGGCCACGCATCATGCGGTCAGGATGCTGATTCAGGGCTCGTTGTTCAGCTTCCCCCGTCACTCGTCCGGACACTCGACCCGACCGGGGCAGGGCTCGGCTACGTCAGGGGCGTAGCGAACACGAAGTCGTTGTTCGCGTACCCCAGTGGCGGCCCGACGAACTCCCCACCGCAGGTCACGAGCATGAGGGTTTCAGGGCCGTCGAGGCGGTTCAGTTCGCCCAGGGGTAGTTCGCCGTCCTTACCGACGCTCATCACCCGATCGACCCGGTACCGCCGCGACGATCCGTCGCCCAGTTCCAGAGCCACCTCGTCGCCCTCGGACAGGCCTGCGAATCGCGCGGCAAAACCGTCGCCCTGCGCGATGTCGTCGATGTGCCCGGTCACCACGATCGAGCCTGCGCCCGATCCGGGCAGCGACGAATCAGCACCACC
>BBEG01000032.1 GCA_001312645.1 Rhodococcus sp. JCM 9791 | reverse complement strand
GCGCCGCACTGGGACGCGCGCGCACCGCACTGCCCGAACACTGGCTGTACGTCCAGGATCGCGTGCTACACGCCGCGCGTGCCGCAGGCCTGCAGGCGATCGACGGCCCTTTCCTCGGCATCGCCGACGACGACGCCTTCCGTCACTCCGCGCAGTGGGTGTCCGATCTCGATTCGACGGCAAGTGGGTCATCCACCCCTCCCAGATCGAATCCGCCACAGCGGCATTCACGCCCACCGACGAACAGGTGGAGGCAGCCCGAAAGGTTCTCGCCGCTCTCGAAGAAGCCGAAGCGCGCGGAGCCGGAGCCGCACAGCTGGACGGCCAGATGCTCGACGAGGCCATCGCCGTCGCCGCCCGCCGCACCCTCACCAAGATCGGAGCCTGAGCATGTCCAGCACCCCCGCATACGTCGGCGGACCGTACTTCGACGAGCTGACCGTCGGCCAGATCTTCGATACCGCGCCCGCCGTCACTCTCACCGACGGCCTCGCCGCCGCGCACCAGTCGATCCTCGGCGACCGACTGCGCCTTCCCCTCGACCAGCACCTCTCCACTCGCGTCACCGGAGGCCCGGTCGCGCATGCCGGTTTCGTCACAGA
Source organism: Rhodococcus sp. JCM 9791 (assembly GCA_001312645.1). GTDB lineage: Bacteria > Actinomycetota > Actinomycetes > Mycobacteriales > Mycobacteriaceae > Rhodococcus. The sequence goes on along the minus strand of BBEG01000032.1, from coordinate 27,846 downwards.
CATCGCCATCGGCCAGTCGACCCTGGCCACCCACCACGTCAAGGCCAACCTGTTCTACCGCGGCCTCCGTTTTCGCCGGTTCCCGCACATCGGCGACACTCTCTACACCACCACCGAGGTCGTCGGCCTGAAGGAGAACTCGGCCAAAGCCGGCCGCAAGCCCACCGGCCTCGCTGCGCTGCGGATGAACACCGTCGACCAGGACGGCAACACCGTCCTCGACTTCTACCGGTGCGCGATGCTGCCACTGAGTCAGAGTCCCGACCGGAATCGGGTGGTGCACACCGACGATCTGTCGGCGATCGGGCCGCAGGACGACCCTCAATGGACTGCCCCTGAGGGATGGAACCTCGACGAATACCGTTCTTCGGTTCCTGGCGCGCACTTCGACCCGTCGCTGGCCGGGTCGGTCCTGCAGTCCAGCGGGGACGTAGTGTCGAGCGCGCCCGAACTCGCGCGACTCAGCCTGAACATCGCGGCGACCCATCACGACGAAAGAGTCGGTGCCGCAGGTCGTCTGGTGTACGGCGGGCACACGATCGGACTGGCGCTGTCGCAGGCCTCACGGGCACTGCCTAATCTGGTGACGGTGCTCGGCTGGAAGTCGTGCGATCACACCGGTCCGGTGCACGAGGGCGACACCCTCACCAGCGACCTGCACGTCGAGTCCGCAGAACCCCTCGCCGTGGGGGGTGGCGTGTTGAATCTGCGGTCGCTCGTCCATGCACACCGCAGAGACGCCGAGCCGGCGCCGGTACTCGACTGGCGGTTCACGGTCCTGATGGCCTGACATCACGTACAGCGAAAGGGCGGACCGGAGTACCGGTCCGCCCTTCTGCTGTACGTACCGATCAGAACGCGCTGCGACCACCGTCGACGGTGTAGATGCCGCCGGTCACCCAATCGGCTTCGTCGCTCGCCAGGAACAGTGCTACCGAGGCGAGATCGTCAGGGTCCCGAGGCGGCGAAGCGGGAACCGATTCGCGACCTCGGCGTCGATCGCAGTCTGGTCGGCGTCGGCGTCTGCCGCACCGCGGTCGACACGCGACTGGTAGACCAGCGGTGTGGGGATGGTGCCCGGACAGATCGCGTTCACCCGCACGTTGTCGGGCCCGTAGGTGACCGCCATCTGCTTGGTCATTGCGATGACGCCGCCCTTGGCTGCAGTGTAGGGAAAGATTCCGGGCAGGCCGATCAGACCACCCATGCTGGCCTGGTTGATGATCGACCCGGTACGTCGCTCGATCATGTGCGGCAGCGCGTACTTCGAGGTCAGCCACACACCCTTGAGATTCACGCCGATCACCTTGTCCCACTCGGCTTCCGTCGTATCAGCGGCGTCTCCGGCACCGTTGACACCGGCGTTGGCGAATACGACATCGAGTGCGCCGAACTCCGCGAGGGTCTCGGCGATCATGCGCTGGCAATCTGCGTCGGAGGTGACATTCGCAGTCACCGCCAGCGCACGACCACCCGAGGCGCGGATTTCGTCGACCACCCCGGCGGCCGCGGAGAGGTCGAGATCGACCACTGCGACGGCAGCGTCTTCCGCTGCGAATCGGAGTGCGGTGGCCCGTCCGAGGCCGGATCCTGCACCGGTGATGAGTGCCGTCTTACCGGCGAGGCGTCCGGTCGAAGCCATGAATGAGCCTTTCGGTTCTCGAGTACTGTTGCGCCGAATCAGTTCGGTGAAACGCTGAATCGGTTCGGTGAGACACAGTGTCATACCTGCGTCATCGCACGGAATCCACCTACTGCGCGGTGAGGCCGCCGTCGGCTGCGACGGTGGAGCCCGTCATGTACGAGGACTCGTCGGAAATGAGGAAGCCGATGACGGACGCCATCTCGTCGACATCTGCCCGGCGACCCAGAGGTGTCTGCGCCAATGCGGTGCTCGTGACGCCACCGGCTTCCCGCGCCCGCTGCGCAAGCGGAGTATCCACCACGCCGGGGCACAGCGCGTTGGCCCGGACACCACGATCCGCGTATCCGACCGCGATGGACCTGGTCAGGCCCAGCACACCGGATTTCGACGCGTCGTAGCTGCAGGTGTTGGTGTTCGCGGAGATGAGCGAGGCCACCGAGCCGATGGTCACGACCGATGAGCGGCGCTCCTTCAGCATGTGATGCAGCGCGGCGCGGACCGACAGGAACGAGCCGGTGAGGTTGATACCGACCACGTCGTGCCAATCTTCGACCGACATCTCGTGTACCAGAGCCGACTTCGCGATACCGGCGCATGTGACGATTCCGTCGATTCCGCCGAGTCGGGCTGCCGCGTCGTCGATTGCCGGCCCCACCGACTCGGGGTCGGACACGTCTGCGCTGACCGCCACGGCCGTTGCACCTGTACTACTGAGTTCGGCTGCGAGCGCCCCTGCTGCCTCACCGTCGAGGTCGAGCACAGCGACTGCGGCGCCCTCCTTCACGAGTCGCCGAGCAGCGGCGGCACCGATACCACCGGCTCCGCCGGTGATGAGAACCCTGCGTCCTGCGTTGCGTCCTTCGGTCATTGGGGAATACCTCTCAGCTGATGCGGAGACCGCAGTCGACGGGGATCGAGATACCGGTGACGTACCGTGCCTCTTCGGATGCCAACCACAGCACGGCGTTGGTGATGTCCTCGGGTTCGACCCACGCCATATCCATGATGTTGCGTCCGCGAGCGCGTTCGCGGAGGTCCTCGATGGTCGGGTTCTCGAGGTCCGGGCAGAACACCCGCAGGGTCGATTCGCTGAACAGCATGTCGGTGCCGACGTTGCCGGATGGACCGCATTGACCCGGATACCCTGGCCGCCGTACTCGGCCGCAAGGGTCTGCATCAGGCCGACGACGCCGTGCTTGGAAGCGTTGTAGTGCGCGACGTTACGTGAGCCGTTGTAGGTGACGACCGAGCTCGTCAGCACGATGGAGCCACCGCCGGTGCGCAACATCTGCGGAATGACGGCCTTGGACGTCTTCCACACACCGGTGAGGTTGATGTCGATCATGTCCTGCCACTCGTCTTCGGTCAGTTCGACGGTGGGGCGGCAGCCGCAGACACCCGCGTTGGCGCTGACGATGTCGATCCGGCCGAACTGTGCGACGCAGTCGGCTGCGGCCGCGTCGAGACCGGCCTGGTCTCGCACGTCCACCTTCCGGGTGATGATCCGACGACCCGTCTTCTCCACGAGACGCGCGGTCTCGGCGAGGTCTTCCTCCGACGCCATTCCGTAGGTCAGCGACGCGATGTCCTCGCACGCGTCGGTGGCATAGATGTCTGCACCCTCCTGCGCGAGCCGCAACGCGTGCGATCGGCCTGTCCGCGGGCGGCGCCGGTGATGAAGGCGACCTTCCCGGCCACCCGTCCCTGAGTGTCGGTCATTCGACGTTCCTTCGAATTCGTAGTTGCATTCACTTCATGTCCGGCTATTTCATGCCGAGCAGCAGCGCCGGATTGTCGCAGGTCATCACTTTCAGATCCGCCTCATCGATGCCCTCGTCCCACAACGCGTTGATATACGAGTGCAGGCCGGCCGCCGGGTGGGGGATCTTCGTCGTCCATCCGTAGTCGGTCGCGAGCACCACCTTGGCGGGGTCGAGTCGTTTCAGTGCCGACACGACATTCGCGAATGTCGACGGTTCTCCCATACAGGTGTGGGCTGCGAACTCGATGCTGGCGCCGAGGTCTGCCAACTCGACGACCTCCTGTTCGGTCAAGCGCGGACCTGTCGTCGCATGCATTGCATGGGTGACGAGGACACGGCCGTTCGACGCGTATTCTCGTGCCACGGCGAAGTGTTCGGCTGTCGAGACATGACCGGTGGCGAGCACCGCGTCGTACTGGGTGATCAGGTCGAGGATCGTGCGTACCTCGGGGACGATCGTACCGTCGGCATCGATGACCCGGATTCCCTCTTCCTTCTCACCGAAGAATGCCTTCACCTTCGTCGGCGCATCCTGCTCGGACGACAGGGTGGGTAACCAGACGACCTTCGCTCCCGCGCGCAACGCGCATTCGACCGCGTGCGGGTTCAGGCCTCCGACCGGATGGTCGAGGCAGATTCCACCGATCGACTCCACCTCGGGAACGGCGACGTTGGCCAGGTGTGCCGCGACCGTCGAGGGGAATTCGTGTGCCTTCAGGACGATCGCCCGCATACCGTGGTCGGCGGCCTCGCGTGCCGCCTCGATCGGGTCGACACTGTGCGGCGACTTGGCCGCCATCTCCACGAGCGGCTCGGGACCGAAATGGCAATGCATGTCGATCGCACCGTCGAGAGCGATAGCTGCTGTGCCGGAGTGACGTTCGGTCATCGTGTACCCTCATGAGAAACGTTCCGGAGAGGGCGCAGGGGGCATCCCCTCCGGAACGTGGTCGGTGCCGCCGCGAGTATCAGGACGGACGGTAGGGAAGGAAGATCTCCTCGTAGACCCGCTCGACGTATGGCTCGATGTCGATCTTGTCCGGCGAGTACCAGGAGGCGAATCCGTTGTAGTCGGTCTCGTTGGTGTAGCCGAGCTCGTCGATGATGCCGCTCCACTTGTCGGCACTTTCACGCACCGTGGTGACGAATCCGGGGCCGTCGTTCAGACCACTGTTGCCTGCGATCGCATCGACGATCTTGTCGTTCGAGTCCTGCACTGCCGCGCGTGCGTCGTCGGCGAACGGTGTGATGGTTCCACCGTATTGCTGGATCTCCTTGACGGATTCGACGGTGACAGGCCAGATCTTGCCCTGAATGCTGCCGGTCATGAAGGCATCGAGGCGGTCCCACATGAGCTGTTGCGCGACGAGCGGAAGCGATTCCCACACATCGAGGTTCATCGCCATGTTGCCGTTCGGCACCGCGAGGCCGGCCTCCGGATCGATCACGGTCTGCGGTGCGACCTCGAGAATGCCACCGATCTGTGCCGCGGCGGGGCTGAGCATCGAGCAGTCGATCACGCCGCGCTGCAGCGCCTCGTACGCCTCCGTGTAGGCAACCGAAGTCGGGGTGGAGCCGAGTGCGGAGACCTGCTGGTTACCGGCGGTGCTGCCGACGGAGATACTGCGGCCTGATAGTCGGGAAGCGCGGTGCGATTTTCGGAGCAGAACAACGCGTTCATGCCTGCGTTGTAGGCGGGAAGCATCAGCTTCATGCCCTTGTCCTCGAACTCGGCGACGATCTCGGGGGTGTTCAGCGCAACGTCCGCGGGCCAGGCATTCGACTGGAGGACTCCGGTGACTGCACTCTGGTCCGACAACACGCTGGCGTCGAGCAGAGCGGAGGTGGCCGGGAACTCCTGCGGCTCGTACACAGCGAGGACCTGTCCGATGTCGAGCGGCCGTCGACGACGGCGTTGTCGATCTCGGTGGACTTCGCGATCGCGTCGGAATAGGCGATGTCGAAAGTGATCTTGCCGTCCGACCATTCTTCGACTGCGGATGTGTAGGCATCGATGAATGCGCCACCGGTCGAGCCCTGCGTGCTGGGCGACTGGGTGTACAGGACAATGGGATCCACGTCTGCGAATGCGGCCTTGTATTCCTCCATCGTCGCACCGAACGCGACGCCCTCGCCGCCCCCGTTTGCGCCACTGCCGCCGGATGAGGACTCGGCGCACCCGGCAAGCAGTAACGCGCTCGCCGCAACGAGAACGCCGACGCGCGGCATGATGTGCGCTCGGGAGAATGTGATCACTTCGGACTCCTCTGTCAGGATCGACCGCAAGATCCGGTGATATCGACACCTATTCGGATACTCCACTCGGAGTGATCACCCTCACGGCTTATGTTGCTAATCATGCGACTGAATTTGGCGTGTGTCAAGAGCCTCATCCGGCAGTGACGCCACCATCGACAAGGATCGCCTGACCTGTCACGTACGACGCATCGGATGACGCGAGAAATGCTACGACCGAAGCAATTTCCTCTGCCTCACCGTAGCGCCCGAGAGGGACGCTCAACGGCTTCGAAGGATTCTTCACCGTGCCCGTCGTCGGCACGATGGCCGCAGTATTTGCGCTGAGATTGGTGCGGACGGCCCCGGGGCAGACACTGTTCACCCGAATCCCTTGCGGCGCGTACTCGACGGCAAGCGTCTGGGTCAGCATCTTCACCCCGCCCTTCGACGCGCGATACGGCGCGAGACCGCCCTGCGTGGCGACGAACGACGACGTCGAACCACAGGTGACGACCGCTCCACCACCGCGACGGAGAAGCGACGGAAGAGCGCTGCGAATGGTGAAGAACGTGCCGGACAGGTTGATGTCGAGAACCCCGTACCAGTCCTCACGAGTCACGTCGTGACTGTCGAGGCGCGCACCGCTCACACCGGCCGCGGTGAACACCACGCTGATCTCACCGAGCTGCGACACCACATCGGCCACGATTGCGTCCAGTGCCTTGTCGTCGCGGACATCCGCCGCGAACGCGACAGCCGTGCCCCCCGCCTCGCGAATCTGCGAGGCAGTGGCTTCCGCGTTCTCGACGTTGACGTCGACGACCGCGAGCGCGGCACCTTCCTGCGCGAGCCGGATCGCCGAGGCTGCACCGATCCCGGATCCGCCACCCGTCACCAGTGCGATGTCGCCCTCGAGGCGACGCATCGTTGCGGTCATCTCCAACTCCCGTCAGATGCCGACCAGATCGGCCAGCATGTCGTTGTGGTGCACCTTGTTTCCGAACAACGGCTCGATCGCCTTCGCGCGGCGGAAGTACAGGTGCGGATCCGCTTCCCAGGTGAATCCGATGCCGCCGTGGACCTGAATGTTCTGGGAGGCACACAGAGTGAGGCACTCGGAGCCTTGCACTTTTGCCATCAGCGCGGCGAGCCGCAGATCCTTCGAATCATCCGCGGCGGTCATCGACGCGAACATCACTGCTGCTTCGGCAGATTCGATCGCGATCGCCATGTCGGCGCACTTGTGCTTGATCGCCTGGAATGATCCGATGGGCCGGTTGAACTGCACCCGCTGCTTCGCGTAGTCGACCGCCATGTCGAGGACCGCTTTCGAGGACCCGATGGCCTCGTTGGCGAGCAGGATCCGAACGAGATCGACCACCCGCACGATCGCCGTGTGATCGGATCCCAGCAGTTGCGCCGACACACCCGACAGGTCGACGGACGCCAGCGGGCGCGTGAGGTCGAGACTCTCGCGCGACTCGATCGTCACCTCGGGAGCAGTTGCCTCCACGACATACAGCGCGACCGAGTCACCGGACGGAGCCACTGCCGGCACCACCAACAGGTCGGCGATGTGGCCGAACACCACATAGTCGAGCCGGCCGGTGAGTACGTGCGTGTCGCCTTCGACCGACGCCCGAACGGTTGCACCGTCCACGTCGAGGTCGCGGTTGCCCGACAGCGCCAGCGTGCCGATTCTCTCGCCCGAGGCCAGACCGGGAACCAGATCCGCCTGCTGCGATGCCGAACCCAGAGCCCGGATCGCCTCCATGGCACCGATCGTGGTGATCACCGGCACCGGGGTCAGCGCGCGCCCGAGTTCCTGAACCACGACGCACGTCTCGAGGAAAGTGAAGCCGCTGCCACCCAGTTCCTCGGGAACATGGATGCCGGGGACCCCCATGTCGGAAGCGAGCAATTGCCAGGTCCGCGAATCGTATCCACGGGTCTCTGCTATCTCGCGTACCCTGGTGATCGGTGCGCGTTCCGACAGGAGCCTGCGCAATGACGCGCGGAATTCTTCTTGATCCTCGTTGAATTCGAAGTACACGATTGTTCCGTTCTGCCGTAGACCGGCGGAGATCTCGATCAGGCGGTCTTGCGTCGCCCGATGTCCTGGAACGGGCCGCCGTCGAGCCTCGGTTCCTTGGGGAGACCCAGCAGCTGTTCGCCGATGATGTTTCGCTGAATCTGCGAACTGCCGCCGTAGATCGTCGCCGCACGGGCGTAGAGCGCGATGTCGTCCCAGCAGCGCGAGGAGTTCTCGGTCCCGGGCTGCGGGGTGACCAGAATCCCGTTGTTGCCCTGCCCCTCCGGAGTCAGTGCCTCGAGTCCGAGGATCTCGAGCCCGATCTCGGTGTAGCGCTGGAAGAACTCGGCCCAGTAGATTTTGGAGAACGAGCCGTCGGTGCCGGGGCGACCACCCGCGAGCAGCTTCGTCAGCGCGCGGTAGCCACGGAAGCGCATCGTCTGCACGCGCTGCCAGCACCATGTGAGTTCCTGGCGGATGTGTGGGTCGGCCGTGAGGCCCCGCTCCCGGGCGAGTTCGATGAGCCGGTCGACTTCCCGCCCGAATCGCACCGCATCGGTGGTCGCGCGCACTCCGCGTTCGAAACCGAGGAGGGTGTTGGCCGTGTGCCAGCCGCCGTTGACCTCGCCGAGCACGTTCGCCGCCGCGGTGCGCGCATCGGTGAAGAAGACCTCGTTGAACGCAACATACCCTGCGGCGTTGAGGATCGGTCGCACCTCGATCCCGGGCTGGTCCATCGGAACCAGCAGGAACGACAGGCCCTTGTGCTTGGCGGCGGTCGGGTCGGTGCGGCAGATCGCGAAGATCCAGTTCGCGCTGCTACCCGCGGAGGTCCACGTCTTCTGACCGTTGATGACCCACTCGTCGCCGTCGAGCACGGCACGCGTGCGCATGCCGGCCAGGTCCGAACCGGCTTCGGGTTCCGAATATCCTTGGCACCAGCTGATTTCACCAGCAAGAGTCCTCGGGATGAAGTATTCCTTCTGCTCTTCGGTGCCGAGCACGGCCAGCGTGTTGCACAGGAGCTTGATGCCGAGCGTGTCGTTCTCGGTTCCCTCCGGAACTCCGAGGCGCATCAGTTCCTCGTTCAGCACGACCTGCTCGATATCGGACAGTCCACCGCCGCCGTATTCACGTGGAAGCGATACAGCGAGTAGGTCGTTGTCCGACAGTACTTTTCGCCACGATCCGAGAAACTCTTCCTGCTCCGGCCCGGGAAGAGCGCCGATCCCCTTCCAGTCGTCCGGCAGGTTCGACTCGAGGAGTTCGCGGAGCGACGCCCGATACTGCTCGGCTTCCGGCGGATAGGTGATGTCCATCGTCAGTCTTCCTTCGCTGCTGCCGTGGGCAATGCACACACGGACGCCATGAGTGAGGTCACCTCGTCGGGGGTGTAACCGAGCTCGGTGAGGATCTCCCGAGAGTGCTCACCCAGCACCGGCGCGCCGCCCTTGAACGCACCCGGGGTATCGGACAGGTGCATGACCATCCCGACCTCGCGGCACCAGCCGTACTCGGGATGGTGGTGCTCGACGACCCGATTCGAGTCGAGAGCCCATTCCTCCCAGAGCAACTCGGGCATGATCGGGTAGTCGATCGGGATCTCTGCAGGTACGTCGTTGTTGTCGAGGAGTTTGAAGGCGGTCTCGCTGTCCAGACCGGCGAACGTGACGGACAGGGACTCAGCGAGAGCGTCGGCGTTGACCGACCGGTCGGCGCTCGTCGCGAAACGCGTATCCGTCGCCAGCTCGGGAGTGCCGAGCGCGCCGGCGAGACGGGTGAATGCGGCATCACCGAACACAGCGATCGCGATCCAACCGTCGGCCGTGCGGTACAGGCGGTAGAGCGGCGACCACCCGGTCTGGTCGGCATCGAGTTCGTGTGCGGGGATCGCCTTTCCGTCGAGTGTCGCGGAATGCTCGCTGACGACGAACAGGCTCGAGTGCAGCTGCGGACTCTCGACCGATTGCGTCTCGCCGGTGTTGAGTCGGTGGTTGAGGGCGAGCAGCACCGTGACGGCACCGAGGAATCCGTTGTACAGGTCTTCGTTGCCGATGACACGGCGGATCGGCGGATTGCCCTTGCCGGAGCCCTCGAAGTTGAGGCCTACCATGCCGGATACCATCGGCGCGAACGACTTCAGGCTCGACTTCGGTCCTGCCGATCCGAAACCCGGAAGATACGCGTAGATGACGTCGGGGTTGATCGCCTTCAACGTCTCGTAGCCGAGCGCGATCTTCTCCGCCTTGCCGGGCCGGTAGTTGTGCATCACCACGTCGGCGCCGGCCACGAGCCGATGCGCGATCTCTTGCCCCTCGGGCGTCCGCAGGTCCAGTGCGATGTTGCGCTTGCCGCGGTTGGCGCCTTCGAACAGGTCGCCGAGGGGACGCATCTGGTCGCCGATGAGCGGCTCGATCTTGGTGACGTCGGCACCGAGATCTGACAGCAGACGGGCGCCGAATCCTGTTGCGAAGTAGGAGCTGAAGTCGAGGATCTTCACACCCTCCAGCGGCCGCGCCACCGGAGCAGGCTTGTCCGACAGGGGTGCCCAGACATCGGATCGAGCGATCTCGGCCGTGCGGGAGTTGTGCTCACCGACCTTCGGCGCGGGCGCCGGTGTCGCGGGCTTCGACTTCTCGAAGCGGATCACCGGGCCGATCTGCTGGATCGTGCCGTGTTCGTCGTCGGGCAGCTCGATCGGTACGCCCGCGAACCGGACCTGGTCGTCCTCGAAGATGTCCTCGGGATGATTGAGGGGCAGCGCAGCGATGTCGGCCGCGTGCAGCAGTTCGAGCCATTCGTCCCGATTGCGCTGTTTGAATGCCTCGGGCACCTGGTTTCGGGCGATATCGAGCTCGACTTCGTCGAGCGGCACGGCCATCTCGGGTCCGTCGATCGTCTGCGTCCGGTCGCCGAATCCGAGGATGTCCATGGTGCGCTTGTACGCACCCGGGCACCGGTGTGCGGGACGAGCCACTTGCCGTCGGCGCACTGGAACGGGTCGGTGATGAGACGCTTGTTGCCGAAGCCCTTCTGGTTGCCGCTGCGGGCGAGGTACGAGATGTCCTTCTCGTTCCACCACCAGTTCATCGACGCGATGGACAGCATGCCGTCGAGCAGAGAGGTGTCGAGCTTCTGCCCGGTGCCGTTGATCTTCCTGGCGCGCAACGCCGTCAGGATGCCGATCGTGGTGATGAACGCGGTGCCGTACGACACGGTCGGGTGGCCCATGAAGATGGGGCCTTCGCGGTGCCCGGTCTGCTCGGCCATCTGTCCGAGGCGGGCGTTGAGCAGTGCCTCGTAGCCAGGACGCGCCGCGTGGGCCCCACATTGCCGTATCCGGTCACCGATACGTAGACGAGCTCCGGGAACTCGGCATGCAGCTCGTCGTAGCCGAGCCCGAGTGCGTCTGCCTTGCCGACACCGAACGACTCGACGAACACGTCGGCGTTCTCGATGAGACCGCGGATCGCTGCGCGTCCCGCATCGGTGTTCGGATCCGCTTCGGTGCTCCACTTTCCGCGATCGGTCGACTTGCGAACGTTCGCGGTGGAGTCCGGACCTCCGCCGGGGCGCTCGACCTTGATGACACGGGCTCCGTAGTCGGCCAGCATCATCGTCGAGATGGCAGCAGGCATGCCCCAGCTCGCATCGATCACTACGAGTCCGTCGAGTGGACCAGCCATTGCGCGCTCCTTCTTCTCGTACGATGCCGCGTCTGACGCAGCCATGTTTCTTCGGTGTTCGCTAGTCGGACGAGGGCAGAGGCTTCGCCGTGACGAGCTCCATGGGCGTCCCGTGGCAGGTGAACTGCCCCTCACCCTTCTTGACGCAGATGACCTGGGTTTCGCAGGTGGCGCACGTGTAGCGCTTACCGACCTCGTTCATGTGAACTCCTGGGGTGTGGTGATGACAACCGAGACGGGGTCGGTTATCGACCGAACGTGACCTCGAGGGCTGCGCCGCAGCAGGTCAGCGACGAGCCGCCAGCCTTGGTGACGATTGCTTCCGAGCCGCAGTTGTTGCAGCGCAGACGGTTTCCGTTCGCAGCTTCAGTTCCCTCGGTGTTCCCTGCACTCATGTCCACTCCTTCGCCGTGTGATGGGTTCGGGGCGGCGAATGTGCGCCTGCATCCCCGGGTGAACGTTACCTAGTTCACTATAATGATGTTCATAGATTAGGGCAAGTGGTTCAGCGGGTCACTTTCTACTGCATCACCACCGCCTTCCCCAGGACCTTTCCGTCAGCCAGCGCCGTCAACGCCGCAGCGGTGTCCTCGAAGGCGAACCGCTCCCCCACTTCAGGTCGCAAACCCTGTCGCACGTGTTCGTGCAGCGCCGCGCTGAGCGTCACCAGATCGCCGGGGCGACCCCGGATCCACTCCCCGAACGCCGCGCCCACGACCGCGACGTTGCGCAGCAGCAACCTGTTGACCTTGACGGCCGGGATGCTTCCCGCAGCGAAGCCGAGCACGAGCAGGCGGCCGCCCGGTGCGAGCACACGGATCGCATCGTCGAACGCGTCACCACCCACCGGATCGACGATGATGTCCACGCCACCCCCACCGACCGAGTCTCGGACGCGCTGCGCCCAACCGTCACCGAGAGCGACGACATCGTCCGCTCCGATCGAGCGCAGATGATCCTCGGCACCGGGGCGGCGCACCACCGCAATCACTCGCGCCCCGCGAATCTTGGCAATCTGGATGGCCGCGGCACCGATACCGCCACCGGCGCCGAGCACCAGCACGGTCTCGCCCACCTGCTGTCGTGCACGGGTACCCAGCGCGAATTCCATCGTCTGGTAATTCATGACCATGGCGGCGCCCTGCTCGAACGACAACTCGTCCGGGAGCCGCATCACGCGCGTCGGATCGATCGCGACGCGCTCGGCGTACCCGCCGAGGGTGGTCACCGCCATCACCCGATCACCGGCCGCGAACGACGAGTCGTCCGGCGCCGACAGTACGACACCGGCCACCTCGGCACCCAGCACGAACGGCGGCTCCGGCTTGAACTGATACTTCCCCTGGGCGATCAGCAGATCCGGATACGAGACGCCCGTGGCCCTGACATCGATGAGCACCTTGCCCTCGGTATCCGGCTCCGGGATGTCACGTACTTCCATTCCCTCGGGTCCGATCGTTTCGGACACCACTACTGCCTTCATTTCTCTCCTGCCTGTCATTTCGCTCCCGCCCTGTTGCTGTAGACGCCGGTGGCCCCGACCCTGTTGTGGGTCGGGGCCACCGGCGAGTGGTCACGCAGCGCTACGACCGCCGTCGACCGCGAAGATTCCACCGGTCGTCCAGTTCGACTCGTCACTGGCGAGATAGACGGCCATGTTGGCGATATCGTCGGGCTTCCCCAGTCGCTTCAGCGGAAAACGCTGAGCGACCTCGTTGTTCTTGATGTCTTCGTTGCCGTCGTCGGGCGCGTCCCCACGCTCGGCCCGCGACTTGTACACGAACGGCCCGGGGATCGTGCCGGGGCAGATCGCGTTGACCCGAATATTGCTGGGCCCGTAGGTCACGGCCATCTGTTTGGTCATCGCCGTCACGCCGCCCTTGGCCGCGGTGTACGGGAAGATGCCGTCGATGCCGATCAGCGCCGCCATACTGGCCTGGTTGATGATCGAACCACTACCGCGCTCGATCATGTGTGGGAGAACCGCTTTGGCACAGAGCCACACGCTCTTGAGATTGACGTCGATCACGCGGCCCCAGTGTTCCTCGGTGATATCGACTGCCGCGCCGTTACCCGTGATACCGGCATTGGAGAACATGATGTCGATGTGCCCGAATTCGGCCATGGTCCGGGCCACCATGTCCTCGCACTGCTCCGTGGAGGTGACATCCACCGCCATCGCGAATGCCCGGCCCCCGGCCGCGATGATGTCGTCGACGACTTCCTGAGCCGACGCGCGATTCAGGTCGACGACGGCGACCCATGCGCCTTCCTCTGCGAAGCGGAGAGCCGATGCTTTGCCCAGCCCCGACGCACCTCCGGTGATGACTGCGGTCTTGCCTGCAAGACGTCCTGCTACGGACATGTATTCGCTACCTTTCTCGGGGGAAGGGATCGGGTATCCCGGCTACTTCGCTGCTGCGACCGCTGATTTCGTGCGGCAGATTCCGGCCATCATGGTGTCGATCGTGTCTTCGTCGTATCCGAGCTCGTCGAGGATCTCGCGGGTGTGCTCGCCCAGGCTCGCGCTCGGTCCGCGGAACTTCACGGGCGTATCCGACATGCGCACTGTCACGGCCACCTCGCGGCACCATCCGTATTCGGGATGATGGTGTTCGACGACGCGCCCCGACTCCGTCGCCCACTCCTCCCACAGAATTTCCGGCATCAGCGGGTGATCCGAGGGAATCTCGATCGGCACGCCGGCGCCGTCCAGCCTGGCGAACGCTTCGGCACTGGTCAGTGTGGCAAAACGCGCCTGGAGTTCATCGGTGAGTTCGCCGGCGTGCTCGTCGCGGGTGGCGCGGTCCACAAACCGCGCGTCGTCGAGGAGCTCAGGTACATCCAACGCCCGGAGAAGCGACTCGAACTTCTTGCCGCCCACCACCGCAATGATCACCCATCCGTCGTTGGTCCGGTAGAAGCGGTACAGCGGCGACAGGCCCATCTGGTCGGCGTCGAGCTGGTGGCCACGGACGGGCACTCCGCCGCCACTCACCGCGAACTCGCTTCGTACGAACAGGCTCGAATGCAACTGCGGGCTTTCAACGTACTGGCCCTCACCGGTCGCCTCGCGATGTACCAGGGCCAGGAGAACTGCCGTTGCTCCGAGGAATCCGTTGTAGAGGTCCTCGTTGCCGAGTACTCGCCTGATCGGCTCGTTTCCGTCGCCGGCACCGATGAACGGCAACCCGACGAGCGCCGACTGCAGGGGTGCAAAGCTCTTGAGAGTGGATTTGGGGCCCGTCGACCCGAACCCCGGCAGGTACGCGTAGATCAGGTTCGGGTTGATCTCCTTGAGCTGCTCGTACCCGAGACCGATCTTCTCTGCCTTCCCGGGACGGTAATTGACCATCACCACGTCGGCTTCTGCAACGAGGCGGCGCGCGACTTCTTGTCCTTCCGGTGTCCTCAGGTCGATGGAAATGTTGCGCTTGCCGCGCTGTGATGCCTCGTACAGGTCTCCGAGCGGACGCATCTGGTCGCCCACGAGAGGTTCGACCTTGATGACGTCGGCGCCCTGGTCACACAGAAGACGCGCGCCGAAGCCCGTTGCGAAGAAGGAGCTGAAGTCCACGATCTTGATACCGCTGAGCGACGAGCCGAGGTGCTCGCCTTCGGCTGTTGCCGCAGGCGCCCACTTGTCCTGTCTACGAACGGTCTGCAACTGATCCCGGTGTTCGTCGATCTTCGGCGCACGGCATGGCTTCGCGGGAGGCGTCTTCGCGAGCCGGATCACGGGACGAGCGCTCGGATAGTCCCGTATTCGTCATCTTGCAGTTCGGCGATGAGGTCGGCGTGGACAACCTGCGGATCGTCGAGAGTCTGCTCCGGCCGGAGAACGGGTAGCGCAGCAATGTCATGGGCATGGAGCAGCTCGAGCCATTCGTCGCGGGGCCGGGTCGCGAATGCCTGCGGAACGCGAATCCGTGCGACCTCGAACTCCTCGTCGCTGAGTGGCACGTTCATCTCCGGACCGTCGATCGACGGTGTGATGTCACCGAATCCGAGGAGATCCATGAGCTTCTTGTACGAGCCGGGCCCTCCGGTGTGGGGCACGATCCACTCATCGTCGGCGCACCGGAACGGATCGGTGATCAGGCGCGTCTTGCCGAATCCCGCGTGCGGGCCGCTACGCGCCAGGTAGGAGATGTCCTTCTCGTTCCACCACCAGCTCATCGACGAGATCGTCAGCATGCCGTCCAGCAGCGACGTGTCCACGTGCTGCCCGCGGCCGGTGTGTCTACGCGCACGCAGAGCCGAGAGGATCCCGATCGCTGTCATGAATGCGGTGCCGTACGAGACGGTGGGGTGACCGAGGAAGATCGGCCCGTCGCGATGACCGCGTTGTTCGGCGGTCTGACCGAGGCGCGCGTTGAGAAGCGCTTCGTAGCCGGGACGTTCGGCGAGAGGCCCGACATTGCCGTAACCGGTGACCGACGTATAGATCAGCTCCGGATACTGCGCGCCTACAGTGGGATAACCGATCCCCAGCTCGTCGCACGGCCCGCACCGAAGGATTCTACGAACACGTCGCGTTCGCGAGCAGATCGATCAACGACGCCCGTCCCGCGGATGTCTCCAGATCGAGTGCGACACTCCACTTCCCTCGATCGAGGAGCTTGCGGAGGTTCGTGTCGCCGGAGCCCGACCCGGGGCGCTCGACCTTGATGACCGTGGCACCGTAGTCCGCCAGGATCATGGTGGCGATTGCCGTCGGCATACCCCAGCTCGCATCGACGACTACCAGACCTTCGAGTGGACCGCTCATATCGCTCTACCTTCCATCGGAGAATTCGGATTTCACGACCCGGACAACCCACGCGACTCTCGGAACCGGCGCTACCGTGCGATTCGACGAGGGACGCCCCAGGCGTCCGTCCGCGCCCGGGCAAGATCTCTCGGACCGCGGCTCGTCTGTGACGCTGATCCCGGTGACATCCGGATGTAACATGATTCACCGTAATGATATTCATAGAAGTTCGCAAGGCTTACTAACAACGTCGCTTCCCAACGCAACGCGCCCCTCACGTCACCGCAGGAAAGCGGACGCGAGGGGCGCGAAGTGGCTACGGCAGCGGTCAGCCGCCACTCGAATGATCGGGCAGGAACGTCGAGATCTCCGGGAAGAAGATCAGGATCAGGACGACGACGATCGCCATCGGCAGGAACCATGCAGCGGCGACGAACACATCCTTGAGCGGAATATCCTTGCCCAAGTTCACCTTCGGATCCTTGACGATCGAATGGACGATCATCGCCAGGATACCGACCGGCGGCGAGAGGATCGCGAGCTCGCCCATGAAGACGACGAACGCACCGAACCACAGCATCGAAATGTCGAGACTCTCGAGAGTCGGGATCAGGATCGGGACGGTGAGCACCATCATCGGCAGCGGATCCATGAAGGCGCCGAGGATCAGGTAGACCACCATCATCAGCAGGAGGAACTCGACCCGCCCGAGGTTCATATCGGTGATCAGGTCGGCGAATCCGTTGCTGATGCCGGTCAACGTCATCATGCGGGAGAGCGCTTCGACACCGACGAGCAGGAGGAAGACTGCACCGACCGTCGAGACGGTACCGATCGAACCGTCGAGGAGTGCGCGACTCGCGCCGCCGGTCTTGCGCTTCCAGATGAAGACGACGCCCACCGAGCAGAGCGCGGCGACCGCGCCGGCCTCGGTGGCAGTGAAGATTCCCGAGAACATCCCGCCGATGATCACCATCACCAGCACCGGAATCGGCCAGATCGACACGAGGCTCTTGAAACGCGTGCCCCATGAGACGTTCGACGCTCGGCACGGCTTTCCTTCGTCCCCGCGACATCCTTGGCGAACACGGCGATCAGGATGATCGCGGTCGTGAACATGATCGAGACGAGGATGCCGGGGCCGATACCGGCGAGCAGCGCCTTACCGACGGGGACCTCGGCGATGCCCGCGTACAGAACGAGCAGGATGCTCGGCGGGATCAACTGACCGGGCAGGCCGGCGACCAGCACCGCGCCGACCGCGAGTCGTCGGTCGTATCCGGCCTTGAGCATCTCGGGAATACCGATGCGGCCGAGAGCGTAGGTCGTTCCGGTCGTGGACCCACTGACCGCTGCGAGACCGGAGCCGGCGATGTTCGTGCCGACAGCGAGTCCGCCGGGAAGCCAGCCCAACCACTGACGTGCAGCGGTATAGAGCGAATCGGTCATACCGGAGCGCCACAGCAACAGGCCCATGAGCACGAACATCGGCACGACGCTGAGAGTCCAGCTCGCCACCTCGTCGTAGGGAAGAGACGTGAGCGCACTTGTCACCGTCCGTTCGCCACGCATTGCGTAGAGGCCTGCGAACGACGGGACGATCATCGTCAACGCCACCGGAACCCGCAGGCACAGCAGCGTAATCATCATCACCAGCGACGCACAGCCGATCGCGACCGGAGTCAGCGGCATGAAGATCGCGGCAGTCGACCACAGTAGCAGCGCCATCAGCACACCGAACAACACCCATGATCGGGTCGAGAACTTCTTGCTGGGACCGACAACCGGTGGAGTGGGGCTCGAGTCCCGCGCTTCGGCAGTTGTAGTGGTAGTCATTTGCTCTCCGAATTCGGCGCGGTTGCAGAAGCGGCGGATACACCGGCTTCTTCATCGATCTCGTCGGTGATGCGGGCCACCTCGGCGTCAGTCGCGTCGACAGAGTCCTCCGCTCCACGAAGTGCACGTACACCCGCGAAGGCGAACTGCACGCACAGGACACCGAAGGCGATGGGAACGAGGAAGTACACGGGCCACGCCACGACGGTCGAAACGCCCGCAGTCTTTCCGATGTCGCGGGAGTGGAGGGCTTCTTCGAGGCCGAACCATGCAAATCCGAAGAACACCACGACACCGAGCATGTATCCGAAGAACAGCACTGCTCGTCTGATCCGCGTGGGGAAGTAGTGCGCCACGAGGTCCGCGACGATGTGCTCTCCCCTGGCCTGTGCTGCCATGAAGCCGAGCAGGGCGATGACCGGAACATAGATGTACTGGGTGATCTCGAGTGTGTTCGGGATGGGCGACGACGCGAACGCTCGCATGAGCGCGTTCGCCGTCACGTGGAGCATCATCACGAACAGCACGATGACTGCCGGTACCTCGATGAGCAGTAGTAACCGACTGCTCGGCTTGCTGGAAGCGCTCGGGGATGCGCTCATGTCAACTCCGCTGATGTGAGGGGGCGGGCGTGCGGGGACGCCCGAAGGTCATGTCGTGAGCATCTGGACAAGCGCGGCGAGCGCTTCGCCGACTCCACCGCGATCGATGTCTTCGATCCGGTTCTCGGAATCGACACTGCGATGCACCATGGTTTCGCCTGCCTGTCGTGATCTAAGTCACTGGTTGGTCATATCATTCGCCTAGATTAGGTCAGAGTCAAGCTTTCATGCGAATGATTTGCCTGAACTCCGATTTGTGGCACCCCCCCGGGGCACGGAGCTTGACGGGCCGAGACTGGCATCACACAATCACAATAGATGATCACCATTATCTGCAATAGATGTCAATGCCGAACCGAGGACCCATGACACCGACAACGGCGCCACCCAAGCCTTACCACTGGCAGACGAGACCACGACCCCCTACTGGGACGCCGCGCGCGAGCGGCGCCTGACGCTGCAATACTGCGACTCTTGCGTCCGCTACCTGCATCTTCCGGTGGACGCCTGCCCCACGTGCGGTGCCGCGGAGCTGACATGGAAGGACATGTCCGGTCGCGCGACGCTCTACTCGTACACGGTCATGCACGACGCGCCCGCACCGGGATTCGCCGATCATCTGCCGTACATCGTCGTGGTCGCCGAACTCGAAGAGCAAGAAAATTTGCTGATCACCACGAATCTTGTGGACGCCGACCCGGCCGACCTACGAATCGGACTCCCCCTGGAAGTCACCTTCGACGAGCTGGCACCCGGCGACGTCGTGCCCCAATTCCGACCCGCATCCCGACACAGGAGCGCCTGACCATGTGGGAATACCGCGACAAGGTCGCAATCGCCGGCATCGGCTACACCGAACTCATCCGCCGCAATCCACGCACTCTGCTGTCGCTGACGGTCGAGGCCACCGATGCCGCGCTCGCCGATGCCGGCCTGACCCGCGCAGACGTCGACGGCCTCGCGACCACCCCCACCATGCCGGTCTACGGGGGCGAGAAGGGCAACCGCGACGGCATCGACGTCGTCACCCCCGGCAATCTCGCCGGAGCGTTGCGGATACGGGACAACATCACGTGGCTCGGCAACACCATGCCGATGGTCACCCACGCCGCCATCGACGCGATCAATGCCCTCGTAGCCGGGGCCTGCACACACGTCGTCCTCTACCGCGCTCTGCACATGCCGCAGGGCAGGTACTCGAACTTCACCTCTGCGCGGGCAGGCGGCAAGGACCAGTTCTTCGCCCCCTACGGCTTCTCGATGCCCGCAGGGTGGGCCGCAACCGTTGCCCGCCGCTACCTCGACCTCGCAGGTGCGACGCGAGAATCGTTCGCGCGCTTCATCGTCGACAACCGCGACCGCGCACACCTGAACCCGAACGCGTTCTTCCGCGGCAAGACTCTGACGACGGACGAGTACCTGTCGTCACGCATGATCGCCGATCCCATCACCATGCTGGACTGCGACCTGCCCGTCGACGAGCAGTCGCCATCGTGCTCACCAGAGCCGACCGCGCCCGCGATCTGCCCAACCCTCCAGCGTTGATCTCCGGCTATGCGGCGAGCAACCACATCGGGGCGACCGGTGTGCCGATGACGCTCGAAGATATTCTCGCCGGCTCCGAAACGACCGGAGACAGGCTCTGGAGCGCTTCCGGCATCGGCCGCGACGAGATCGACATCGCCCAGTTGTACGACGGATTCTCGATCTTCACGTACACGTGGCTCGAAGGCCTCGGCTTCTGTGGTCGTGGTGAAGCAGCCTCGTTCATCGACGACGGCAATGCCCGGCCGACCGGGACGCTACCGCTCAACACGGGCGGCGGGTGCCTCGCCGAGGGCAGGCTGCACGGTATGACCCAATTGACCGAAGCCGCCTATCAGGTGACGAATCGCGCCGGGGAGCGCCAGATCCCGGATGCGAAGCGGTCCGTCGTCACGGTCTCCAACGGTCTGGCAGGGTCGACGGCCTTCGTCATCTCCGCCGACCACTGACAGCGCACACGAGCAGGGCCGGAACCGCTGCGGCTCCGGCCCTCTCGTGCTCTGATTCAGTTCTCGAGACCCGCCAACTGTGCCGCGAACTTGCGACGCGCGAGCTCCTCGAGCTCGGGCAGGTGGTAGCTCGGGAACAGACCGTCGTGCGGCTCGGCGTCACGCAGCAGCTGCCGAGCGAGACCCACCTTGTGGATCTCGGTGGCGCCATCGGCCAAGCCCATGTGGTAGCTCTCGAACAGCCACTTGCCCAGCGGCAGTTCCTTCGACACGCCCAACGACCCGTGCAGCTGTACCGCACGAGAGGTCACGTCGAGCAACACCTTCGGCATCGCAGCCTTGACTGCAGCGATGTCCTTGATGACCTTCCGGTAGTCCTTGTAGTGGTCGATCCGCCAAGCGGTGCGCAGCACCAGTAGCCGGAACTGCTCGATCTGCAACCACGAATCGGCGATCATCTCCTGGACCATCTGCTGGTCGCCGAGACGCTTGCCACGCGTCGTACGCGACACCGCGCGTTCGAGCATCATGTCGAGCGATGCCTGCACCAGGCCGACCGTGCGCATCGCGTGGTGGATACGACCGCCCCCGAGCCGGGTCTGCGCGACCTCGAATCCCTGGCCGACACCACCGAGAATGTGGTCCTTCGGGATCCGCACACCGGTCCACCGCGTGTAGGCGTGGGTACCGACCTCGTAGTCGTGGCCCCACACGCCCGTGTTCCGGACGATCTCGAGTCCGGGAGTGTCGGCCGGCACGATGAACTGCGACAGACGCTTGTGCGGCTCGGCCTCGGGATCGGTGACCGCCATGATGATGTAGAACGATGCGAAGCGGGCGTTACTGCCGAACCACTTCTCGCCGTTGATGACCCATTCGTCACCGTCGAGGACAGCCGTGGTCTCGAACTCGACGGGGTTCGACCCGCCCTGAGGTTCCGTCATCGCGTAGCACGAGACGATCTCGTTGTTGATCAGCGGCTTCAGGTACCGCTCTTTGAGTTCGGGCGTGCCGTAGTGGGCAAGGATCTCGGTGTTGCCCGAGTCCGGTGCCTGCGCACCGAACACGATGGGTCCAGAGTGGGTGCGCCCGACGATCTCGTTGAGCAGAGCAAGCTTGAGCTGCCCGAATCCCTGGCCGCCGAGTTCCGGTCCGAGGTGCGTCGCCCACAGGCCCTTCTCCCGCACCTTGTCCTGCAGCGGCGGAATCAGCTTCTGACGCAGCGGGTCCTTCAG
This sequence comes from Rhodococcus sp. JCM 9791, assembly GCA_001312645.1. Taxonomy (GTDB): domain Bacteria; phylum Actinomycetota; class Actinomycetes; order Mycobacteriales; family Mycobacteriaceae; genus Rhodococcus. Next base: position 6,063 of record BBEG01000032.1, on the reverse strand, counting down.
GTCCCACGCGTGGGTGATGACCTTGTCGATGGGCTCGACCTCGTTCTTCACGAAGTCCTCGGCCCAGTCGAGGACCTTCTGGTACTCGGGATCTGTCTCGAAACCCCAGCTCATGCGCGTTCCTTTCTCGAAAAGTATTCGGCGCGTGCGCGTCAGCGCATCGCGGTGCGGCCGCCGTCGACCGGGATGATCGCGCCGCTGGTGTAAGTGGAGCCGGGTCCCGCGAGGTAGAGCGCGGCGCCGATGATCTCGTCGGGGTTGCCGGCGCGCTGAAGTGGAAGTGTCTTGAACTTCTCCGCCACGACGTCCATGTCCCACGACTTGCTGATATCGGTCAGGAACGGGCCGGCCATGATCGCATTGACCCGCACCGCGGTCCGTATTCCTGCGCGAAGCCCTTGGTGATGATGTTCAGTCCGGACTTGGCCGCCGCGTACGGCAGGTCGCTCGGTGTGGGCCGCTCCGCGGCGATGGAACTGATGTTGATCACCGAACCGCCGCCGGCCTCGACCATGCGCGGGGCGATCAGCGTCGTCAGCCGGAATGCTCCCTTGAGATTGACGTCGAAGACCTTGTCGAACAACGCTTCCGTGATGCTGCCGAGAGAATCGTAGAGTGGCGACATGCCGGCGTTGTTGACGAGGATGTCGACGCGGCCGAATTTCGCGTACACCTGCTCGACGAGGGCTTCCTGTGCGTCCCAGTCGCCGACATGGCATGCGACCGGAAGTGCCTTGCGTCCGGTGGTCTCGGTGACCTCGGCTGCGAGCTTCTCGCAGCTGTCGATCTTGCGGCTGACGATGACGGTGTCGGCGCCCGCCTTCGCGAAGGCCAGCACCATCTCACGACCGAGGCCGCGGCTTCCACCGGTGACGAGTGCGACCTTGCCTTCCAAGGGCAGTACCTGCTCGGTCATCGTGTTGCCTCCTTGTCGGGCGAGATCATCCCGCCGGATTCGCTTGTCGTGCTGTCCTGCTCGATCCGATTGCGAGTCAGTGGCACGACGGCCTTGCCGGTCGCAGTGCCGTCGAGCATGCCCAGAAACGCGTCCCATGCACCCTCGACACCGCCGGTGAACTCCGTGTGGACGGGGCGGACCGCGCCGATGCGGAGCCACTCGGCCATCCGATCCTCGAATTCTTCGCGCGCATCGAGGTGATCGCGGAGGAGGAAACCCTCCATCCGGGCCCGGCGCCAGACCAGTTTGATGAGGTTGTTCGGCCCTGGCTGCGGGGTTGCGGAGTTGTAGATGCTGATCATCCCGCACAGGGCGATCCGCGCGTGGTCGTTGATCACGCGGATCGCGGCTTCGAGGTGCTCACCCCCGACGTTGTCGAAGTAGACGTCGAGTCCGGTCGCTCCCACGTCCGTCATCGCCGCGCGGAGCAGATCCTTGACGGAACCGTCGTGGTAGTCGAAGGCGGCGTCGGCTCCGAGCTCACGGACCAGGGCGACCTTCTCCGGGCTACCTGCACTACCGATCACGGTGGCGCCCCGCAATTTTGCGATCTGTACCACGGTGGAACCGACAGCACCGGCGGCTGACGACACGAACACCACGTCACCCGACTCGATGCGGGCGATTCGCTCGCACCCCACCCATGCCGTCATACCGGGAATCCCCATGGCCCGAGGTGATCGGCGGGCGCGAGGTCGTCGTGCGTGAGTACGGTGCACTCGTCCACCGGCACGAGAGCGTGTTCACGCCACCCGTACTCGTGCTTCACGAGCGAACCGACAGGAACCGAGTGGTCGGCCGAGGCGGTGACACGGCCGATCGTGGGCGCCTGCATCGGCTCGTCGAGCGGGTACGGTTCGGCGTAGGTGGCCTCACCGCCGATCCTGCCGCGCATGTACGGTTCGACCGACATCACGAGGTTCTCGACTCGGACGAAACCCGGTTCGGGATGGCCCAGGACGACATCGACGAGCTCGACGGCGGATGCGCTCGGTCGGCCTGTGGGACGGGACCGGAGCACCCACTGGAGACCGGCTACAGGAGACATGCAGGTCCTCGATCTCAGGCCGACTCGGCGGTGACCTGTGCGACCAGATCACGGCGCACGAGCTTGCCGGTGGCGGTCTTGGGCAGTTCGTCGACGAAGACGACGTCGTCGGGGGTGCGGGACCCGCGCAGTCGCTCGCGGCACCACGCGCGCACCTGCTCCGGTTCGGCATGGGTCTCACCGGCAGGCACGATGACGGCGCAGATGCGTTCGCCCCATTCGTCGTCGGGAACACCGATCACGGCGACCTCACGAACATCGTCGTGGCGGACGAGGACATCCTCGATCTCGGCGGGTGCGATGTTCTCGCCACCGCGGATGATCGTGTCGTCCGCGCGGCCACCGATGAACAGGAACTCGTCCTCGATCCGAGCGCGGTCGCGGGTGGGGAACCAGCCGTCGGCGTCGAGTACCGAGCCCTTGCCCATGTATTCACCGCTGACCTGCGCGCCGCGGACCCACAAGAGGCCGGTGTCGCCGTCGGCCAGGACGGTGATGTCGTCCTCCGCGCGGATCTGCGCCTCCATGCCGGGCACGACCCGTCCGACAGAGGACAGACGATGTCGCAGCGCAGGATCGGAGAGGGCCTCGCGATGATCGTCGGGGCCGAGCACTGCAATCGTCGAACTGGTTTCGGTGAGTCCGTAGGCGTTGACGAAACCGGTGTCGGGGAATGCGACGAGGGCTCGTTCGAGAACGGGTTGCGCCATCCGAGCTCCACCGTATGCGAGCGACGCGAGCTTCGGAGCGCCCGCAGATTCTCCACCGAGATGCTCGACGACGCGGGCGAGCATCGTGGGCACCACCATCGCGCTTGTGACCTCTTCCTCACGGACGAGATCGAGCCATCGCTGCGGCGTGAAGTCGGGCAGGTACACCATGCGCCGACCCGCATAGATGTTGCTCAGGACCGCGCCCATTCCCGCGATATGGTAGGGCGGTGTGCTGATCAGTGTCGCTTGTTCCTCACCGGCAGAACCGAATTCGACGGTGTTGAACAGGTAGGACGTCAGGTGGTGATGCCGGAGCAACACGCCTTTGGGGGCTGATGTGGTGCCGGAGGTGAACAGCACGACCGCGGCACTGTCGTCGTCGGCCGGTAGGTGATCGGACGGTCCTGCCGCGCGTGCGGCGTCGAAGAATTCGTCGATGGTCAGCAGATGCTCGGCGGCACCTTCGAGCTTGTCCTTGTAGGCGGGGTCGGCGACGATCAACGGCGTGTCGAGCTGAGCGACGAGGTCGCGCAGCTGCTCGGTCGCGAGCCGGTAGTTCAGGGGCGCGATCGGGATTCCTGCTTTTGCCGACGCGAACGTGAGGACCGGAAGGATGGGCCCGTTGACGCCCACGAACACGAGATGCTCAGCTCCTCGTTCCTTCAGGACACTTGCACCTCCCGACGCCACTTCGTCGAGTTGGGCGTAGGTCAGCCCCGACTCGCGCCGGCCGATGGCCACGCGATCCGGGACGACCGAGGTCGCCATGTCGAGAACCATTTCGATACCCATTGCACCACCTGAATTGAACGAACCGGAGTGTGTCCGAGCTCTCGCCGATCCTCTGCCGCAGCAACCGGACTTCGCACTCGGACTCTAACAATCATGCGCCTGAATGTGAAGCTAATCATGACAATGGTTTGCACGAATGTGTAGAGTGCGGTGAGTGGCCCCGGTCACCCACGAGTACATCCGCTCCGCGGCCTGACCGGTAGTACATCGAGCACCGCCCGGAACACGATCGAAGACACGAGGTGAACCCGATGAGCGATCGGGACATTGCGAACGGCAGCGCCGTGGACGTCGGCACAGTGGACGACAGCGCCGTGGACGTCAGCACAGTGGACGACAACGCCGTGAACGTCGGCATGCTGACGTCCTGGCTCGACAGCAAAGGTGTCGGCACCGGGCCGATCAGCGATGCTGTCACCCTGACCGGCGGAACTCAGAACATCCTGGTCCGCTTCGTCCGGAACGGCCGCGAATACGTGTTCCGCAGGCCACCGCTGCACAAACGCAGCAACAGCGACGAAACCATGCGCCGGGAAGCACGGATCCTCACCGCGCTCGGAGGCACCGACGTTCCTCATCCGCGGCTCGTTGCCGCATGCGACGACCCGGATGTCATGGGCTTCACCTTCTTCGTCATGGACGCGATCAGTGGGTTCACCGCCACGACGGAGGTGCCGGAGCCGCACGCATCGTCCGCGGAACTGCAGCACGCGATGGGGCTGGCAATGTCGATGCCGCGGCAGCCCTCGGCCGTGTCGATCCCACAGCGCTCGGACAGGAACAGTTCGATCGTGCCGACGGCTGGATCGGGCGGCAGGTCGGTCGCTGGCGCAAGCAGCTGAATTCGTACCACGAACTCGACGGCTGGCCCGGCCCTGATCTCGACGGCGTCGACGAACTCGGCCGATGGCTCGACGATCATCGACCCACCCAGTGGAGCAGAGGCGTCATCCACGGCGACTTCCACTTCGGCAACGTCATGTTCCGGCACGACGGACCCGAAGTCGCCGCGGTCGTCGACTGGGAACTCGCAACCATCGGCGATCCCCTCCTCGACCTCGGACATCTGCTCGCGACCTGGCCGGACCCGAACGAGTCCCGGACCAAGGGCTTGGCCCGCCGACTCGACGGCCTACCGTCCAGAACCGAGCTCATCGCGCGGTACGGCGAGAAGAGCGGACGCGACATGACCGGATTCGACTGGTACCAGGTGCTGGCCTGCTACCGCCTGGCCATCATCCTCGAGGGCACCCACGCCCGCGCATGCGCAGGCAAGGTCGACGCCGAACTCGGGAAGCGCTTCCACAGCGTGTCCCAGTCTCTGCTCGACCAAGCTCGCGCACTCGTTTCCACATCACCGCAGGCCGTCTGAGCCTGTCCCAGGAAGGACTCCCCGTGACCACCGATCCCCGGGCAACCACCGAATACAAGTACCTGCAGTACGAGACCCACGACGAGGGCACCATCGCCCGCATCGTTCTCGACCGCGTCAAGTACCGCAATGCCCAGAACCGTGGGCTCCTCGTCGAACTCACCGACGCGTTCCTGCGCGCCGAGGCCGACGACGACGTGCGCGTGGTGATCCTCGCCGGAAACGGCCCGGTCTTCTCCTCCGGGCATGATCTCGCAGTCCGGATTACCAGGCCGAACGCAATCCCGGCCCCGACCAGCACTGGTCGTACGCCTGCACGGGTGGCACGAAGGACGCCGTCGAGTCGCGCTTCCACCAGGAGTGGCACTACTTCTACGAAAACACCCGCCGCTGGCGCAATCTCCGCAAGATCACCATCGCCGAGGTGCACGGGAACGTGTTCTCCGCGGCGCTGATGCTCACGTGGGCATGCGATCTCATCGTCGCCGCGGAGGGAACACAGTTCGCCGATGTCGTCGCAACGCGACTGGGCATGTGCGGCGTCGAATACTTCGGCCATCCGTGGGAATTCGGCCCGCGCAAGGCCAAGGAACTGCTTCTCACCGGAGACAGCCTCGACGCGAGGACGCACGCGCCCTCGGCATGGTGAGCAAGGTGTTCCCGGCGGACGATCTGACGGAACGGACCCTGGAGTTCGCCCGTCGCGTTGCTCAGGTACCCACGATGGCGGCACTGCTCGTGAAGGAGTCGGTGAACCAGAGTCAGGATGCGATGGGCTTCTCCAACGCACTCGACGCCTGCTTCACCATTCATCAGCTCAACCACGCACAGTGGACCCACCTGTCGGGCGGGAAGGCAGTGGTGGGGACCCCGGAATTCGGGATGCCCGACTGGAAGACCGCACCGCCCATCAAGCGGGCGGATCCGCACACTCCCTGATATGACGGAATCTCAGACTCCGGTTCGCTTCACCAGGCGCTCGTACCGCTGGCGTGCCGCCTGAGTACTTCCCAGACCCAAACCGAAAGCAATTTCCTGCCAGGTCATTCCGCGTTCACGAGCGATCTCGAGGACCAGCGCCTCCAGCTGATCCATCTCGGCTCTCGCCTTCGGAATGAGCCTAGCGCAGCAGTGACGTCGGCGGCGTCCACCTCGGGTTCATCCGGACCGGAGGGTGGAC